>CAZCBC010000049.1:0-6823 GCA_964496775.1 uncultured Oscillospiraceae bacterium | reverse complement strand
AACGATGGCGCATGGTTCCTCCCCTATAATCTATGGATAAAAAAAGTATAGATTTCCGTGTACGCTTTGTCAAGAAGGGACACAAAAACCGCCCCCGAGGGGGCGGGAAGAAAACATCGTCTTAGAGTTTACAACTCAACAATGGCCTCAATTTCTACCAGGCAGCCCTTGGGGATGCCTTTTACCGCTACGCAGCTGCGGGCAGGCTTGCCGGGGAAGTAAGTGGCATACACCTCGTTGAAGGCGGCAAAATCAGCCATGTCGCTGAGGAAGCACAGCGTCTTAACCACATTGTCCATGCTGCTCCCCGCCGCCTCAACCAGCGCCTGCACGTTTTTACAGCTCTGATGGGTCTGCTCGGCGATGCCCTCGGGTACAGCGCCTGTTTCAGGGTTGACGGGAATCTGCCCCGACGTGAACAGTAAGTTGCCCACAACCTTCGCCTGGGAATAGGGGCCAATGGCGCCGGGGGCTTTGTTGGTTTCGATGGTTCTCATTTTAATCCTCCTCTGATTTGGTATAGGTGCCGGTATGCGCTATGTCGCTTGGGTATTTACCCTGCCACACCACATCCCGGTAGTTTTTTCGGTCGGTATCCCCCTCGGTAGAGAAACACAGCACGACGGAGTTTTCATCCACAGCGCAGGCCTCCCTGAGCCACTGAAGGTCTTCCCTTTGCATCATAGCGGAAACAAGGCCGGTGGTCACCGCGCCGCTTTCCCCGCTGATGATTTTTTGATCCTCATTCAGGGGATTGCCCAGCACCCGCATGCCCTCCGCCGCCACCCAGTCGGCAGCTGATGGCCTGTCCGGCAGTTTCCCTTAGCACATCCCAGGCGATGGTGCACACTTCGCCGCAGGCAAGGCCCGCCATGATGGTATCCATCCTGCCCGTTACGGCATGAAGGGTACCGTCGTTGGCACGGGCGGTACGGTAGAAACAGTCGGCTTTGTTGGGTTCCACAACAATAACGCGGGGCGGCTGATGCGCAAATACATCGTGCATTAGCCCTGCTACCGCCGCCGCCATGGAGCCAACCCCTGCCTGCAAAAAGACATGAGTAGGCACCGCATCCCGAAGCTGGGCAGCAGCTTCCAGCGCCATGGTGGCATAGCCCTGCATAATCCACCGAGGTATCTCCTCGTACCCCTCCCAGGCAGTATCCTGCACCATGACCCATCCCCGCTCTTTCGCATGCTGCGCCGCCAGGCGGACGCAGCCGTCATAGTTCATATCGAGGATGGAGGCTTCCGCCCCCAGGTTGCGAATATTGTCCAGTCGCTCCTGGGCCGTTCCTTCCGGCATATAGATGACAGACTTTTGCCCCAACTCCCTGGCTGTCCAGGCAACGCCCCGGCCATGGTTGCCGTCGGTGGCCGAAACAAAGGTGATATCTCTCAGCTTTTCCTTTACCTGAAGGCTGGTCAGCAGGTTAAAGGTGATATCTTTGGGGGCGATGCCCAGTTTGTCGGCAATCCACCGCCCCATGGCATAACTTCCCCCCAGCACCTTAAAGGCGTTGAGGCCAAAGCGATGGCTTTCGTCCTTCACATACAAGCCTTTGATATGAAGGGCCCCAGCAAGGGCATCCAAGGAAACCAGCGGCGTGCATGTGTACTGGGGAAAGGATTGGTGGTAGGCAAGCACGTCCTTGCCCTGTTCTTTCGTTAAAAACGCAGCGGCCTTTCCGGGTGGCCCCTTGGGTATGGCGGCCAGACGGAAACCATCTCTCATGTTGAACCTCCTATATGGTCACTCAGTATCCTGCACAAGCCAGGTGCCCGTCTGCCCCGCAAGGCCTTCCTCTAATTTATCCAGGGAAGTAATCAGGGTGCGGCACCCCTTTAGAGAAGATGTGAAACGGATGGCCGCCTCTACCTTGGGCAGCATGGAGCCGGGGGGGAATTCCCCCTGGGCGATATAGGCCTTGGCTTCAGACACCGTCATGGTATCCAGCCAGCGCTGATCCGGCTTGTTGAAGTGCACCGCCACCTTTTCCACCCCTGTTAATAACACCAGGCTGTCGCAGGCAGTGTCCTGAGCCAGCATAACGGAAACCCAGTCCTTATCAATCACGGCATCAATGGCCTGGTAGCGCCCCTCCTCGTAGGTGACGGGAATGCCCCCGCCGCCCCCGGCAATAACCACACAGCCTTCGTCCAGCAGTTTTTTGACAGCATCCTTTTCCACAATGCTTTGGGGCAGCGGCGAGGGAACCACCTCCCGGTAGCCCCGGCCGGAATCCTCAATCATGGTTTTTCCGGCGGCCGCCATCTTTTCAGACTGTTCACGGCTTACAAAGGCACCCACCGGCTTGGTGGGATGTTGAAACCTTTCATCAGCCCTGTCTACCACCACCCGGGTAACAACGGTGGCAACGCTTTTGTTAAGCCCCAACTCCCCAAGAGCGTTTTGCAGCGCATTTTGCAGATGATAACCAATGAACGCCTGGCTCATGGCCACGCACTCCGACATGGGCATGCCGGGCTGCCCCGTCTGGGCATTGCCGATGTCCATGGATGTTTTAATGATGCCCACCTGGGGGCCGTTGCCATGGCAGATAATGACCTCGTACCCTTTTTGAATCAGCCCCGCGATGGGCTTTGCCACAGTGTGGGAGGTCTTCAAAAGACTGTCAAAGTCGGTACCCAGCGCATTGCCTCCCAAGGAGACCAAAATTCTTTTTCCCATATATTTCCTCGTTTTAGTAAGATTTTGAACCGTTGTTTTCCTTAGATTTTCTCATCTGCTGTTTTTTGCAGCAGGGCTTCCCATTCTCCCTCGGGCAGTGTCAGGCATCGTCGCGTCAGCGCCAAATCCCGTACGATGGTATAAGCGCGCATCAGAGGCAGCCGCGCGGCATCGCCCACGTCCTCCCCCTTTACGGGCACCAGTCCCCTGCCCGCAGCGGCATGCAGCAGCTGGGCATCCTGTCCGCAAACGATGCCTAGCCCCTTGCCCGGGTTGCGCTGGAGCCAAAGGCTTAGTCTATCCATCAGCAGGAAGGCATCGGCATTTTCCATGGCATTGCCATCCACAATCATGCGTACAAAGCATGGAACGGGCGGCTTGCCTGCAAGGGCAACACATAGCCTGCGCCCGGCTTCGGGGGCGCTTTGCTCATCACAGTCGATGCGCAGGGCATATTCCGCGCCCTCCCACAGCCTGTCGTTAAAGGGCAAGGGTTCCTTTTTCAGCACAAAGATGGTGGGGCGCCCGGCATCCAGCCAAATGTCCATCAAGGCGTTCAGGTAGCGGGGAGAATGCTTTTCAAAGCGCCCGATTTCATCCACCAGCAGAAGGCCGGCAGAGGAACATTCCCCCTCCAGCAAGGGCAGGGCAACCTCCTCAAAGAAGCCTTCCTGAGGGCGCTTGGGCGCAAGGGGCTCGCCCCGCACCAGGGGCACCTGTGCGCCGCCGGACAAGGCCAGCAAGTTGTATCCCCTCTCCTGCCCCTGTTCAAAATACCGCACGCTGCGCAGGCCCCTGGGCCTTATACCGCACTCCATCAGCGCCTGGTTAACCAAACTGGTTTTGCCCGCGCCGCTTGTTCCGCGTATCAAAACTTTCGCCGCCGCCATGGTTCTCCTTTTCAGGCAGTAAGATTTTGTGGCCTAAAGATACCATGATCCGCCCCATTCTTCAAGGCGGGAAAAAACCGGGCAAGCCCGGTTTTATAGATATCCGTTTTCCTTCAGGTACGCTACCGACTGGTGCAGCGCATCCTTGGTCTTGGTCTCCACCACCACGGTGGCATTGACCTTTTGCGCCATTTGAAGGCGTTCTGTTAGGGGGATTACGCCACTACCCAGCGCCTGGTGGTTGGTCGTGTCCCATCCATCGTGCAGGTGCATATGGCACAGCCTGTCCTGATGCTTTTGAAAGAACTTCAAATCCTTATTGCCGGTGGCGTGGTCGTGGCCCACGTCCAGCGTCAGGCCGAACACCGGGCTTTGCAGCAGCGTTTCAATGGCCTCCAGCTCGTATTCTTCCCAGCCGTCGGTGTTCTCAATGGCGATGCGCACCTTGTCCCCCGCGTGCTGCTCGCACACAGAGCGGAAGTTCAGCACGCTTTGCTTGAACTCCTTCGGGTATTCCTGGTAGATATAGTGCCTGCCCGAAGGCAGCGTAACGATGTTGCCCCTTGGGATGTGCATATTAATCACGGGAATACCTGCCTCTTTGGCAAGGGCCAGCCCTTCCAGCATGGTTTGCAGATACGCCTTGCTGACATGGGGGTTAAAGTCAAAGGGGTCAAAGCGGTCGTCCAGGTGCAGCGTATAGAAGATGTGATGCTGCTGCGCAAGGCGCTTCAGGCTGTCCGCCCGCAAACTTCCCAGCAGGCACTGGGGAAAGTTGCTGTTCAGCTCCACAAAGTGAAGACCTTCCTGCACGCACAGGGATACGGCATCCCCCACCGTGGGGTTTTCCAGCAGGTAGGTGGCGCCAAAGCGCAGCTTAGGGTTTGTATGCTCCATCCTTAATCCTTCTGGATGACCCGTACCTTCAGAATATCGTCCTGATTGCTCAGCTGCATGGCAAACTCCCGCTGCATGGCCTGCTCCACATCAAACAGGGCGCAGGCAACGCGGCCGCGGCTGGCAGAAATCATCTGCTCGATATTGAAGTTGAAGTTGCTGAACAACGTAGTGATTTTGGAAATAATACCCGGCACATTGTTGTGCAGCACCACCACCCGGGTGGGCGACTTGAGGGCGCCCAGGGAGATGGCCGGGAAGTTGACGGAGTTGGCAATGTTGCCGTTGTTCAGATAGTCCTGTACTTCTTCCACCGCCATGACGGCGCAGTTTTCTTCCGACTCTTCGGTGGAAGCGCCCAGATGGGGAATAATGATGGTGTTGGGGAAGGCAACATTCTTTTCATTGGCAAACTCGGTTACATATTTACGCACCTTGCCGCTCTTGAGGGCCTCGCCCACCGCTGCCTCATCCATCAGCAAATCCCGGGAGAAGTTAAGCAGGATGACTCCCTCTTTCATCATGGCCACCTGCTGGGCACCAATCATCATGCGGGTAGCATCCATCAGGGGCACATGGATGGTGATATAATCACACTCTTTCAGCACGTCCTCCAGGCTTTCCACATGGCGCACAGAGCGGGACAGCCGCCAGGCATAGTTGACGGAAATATAGGGGTCGTAACCATACACTTCCATGCCCAGGCTGACGCCCACATTGGCCACTAAATGCCCGATGGCACCCAGGCCGATAACGCCCAGTTTCTTGCCGCGCAGCTCCGTACCGCCAAAGTTCTTTTTGCCCTTCGCCACTTTTTGCCCGATGGCCGGGGTGGCTTCCAGGGTGCGCAGCCAGTTGACACCGCCCACAATATCCCGGGAGGCCATCAGCATACCGGCAATTACCAGCTCTGCCACGGCGTTGGCATTGGCGCCGGGGGTGTTGAACACTACAATACCCTGCTGCGTGCAGGCATCCAAAGGAATATTGTTAACCCCTGCCCCTGCACGCCCGATAGCCCGCAGGCGGGAAGGCAGCGCTTTATCATGCAAGTCTGCAGAGCGCACCAGCCAGCAATCGGCGTCATTGGCATCCTGGGTGATGGTATAGTTAGCGCCCAGGCACTCCAGCCCTTTGGGCGAAATAGGGTTTAAACAGACAATATTGCGTTCCTTCATTTGGCATTCTCCTTTTCAAACGCGCGCATATAGGCGGCCAGTTTCTCCACGCCTTCCAGGGACATGGCATTGTAAATGCTGGCGCGCATACCGCCCACTGAGCGGTGTCCCTTCACGTTGACCAGGCCTTCCTTCTTGGCGCCCGCTACGAAAGCCGCGTCCAACTGCTCATCCCCCGTTACAAAGGTAACGTTCATCATAGAACGGCTGTCCTTTTGCGCGGTACCAGTAAACAGCTTGCTTTCATCCAGCACATCGTACAGCAGCTTGGCTTTGCGCTGGTTAACATCCTGCATAGCGCCAAGGCCGCCCTGCTTCTTCAGCCACTTAAACACCTTGCCGCAAATGTAGATAGCGTAGCAAGGGGGTGTGTTGTACATGGAGTTGTTCTTGGCGTGGGATGAATACTTCAGCATGGTGGGTGTGTAGGGCAATACTTCGTCCCGAATCAAATCCTTGCGGATGATAACCAGGGTAACGCCAGCGGGGCCAATGTTCTTTTGCGCCCCGGCGTAGATGAGGCCGTACTTGCTGACATCCACCGGCTCCGACAGGATGCAGGAGGACATGTCCGCCACCAGGGGGACATCGCCTGTTTCAGGCAGCGTCCAGAACTTGGTGCCGTAGATAGTGTTGTTTTCACAGATATGAACGTAGTCGATGCCTTCCCGGAAGGTGAGGCCTTTTACATCCGGCACATAGGCAAAATTGTCCTTCTCGCTGGAAGCGGCAATGCCCACATCCAGGTACTTTTTACCTTCCTGCATGGCTTTCTTGGCGAAGCTTCCGGTTACCAGATAATCCGCCTTGCCGTTCTTTGACAGGTTCATGGGCACCATGGCAAATTGGGTGGAGGCGCCGCCCTGCAGGAACAGAATCTCGTATTCATCCGATATGCCCATCAATTCCCTGAGGTTCTGCTGGGCTTCCCCCAGAATCCCCTCAAACGCTGAGGAACGGTGGCTCATCTCCATGACGCTCATACCGCTGCCCTCAAAGTTCAGCATCTCATCCGCCGCTTCCCGAAGCACTTCCTCAGGCAAACAGGCAGGACCCGGTCCAAAGTTATACACTCGGCTCATGGTTTCCTCCTCCTTCTATCCTTTCCAGGCTGATATCACCAGAAAGACATTTTATTGTATACGCATAATATTCACGCTGTCAAT
>CAZCBC010000048.1:10065-15973 GCA_964496775.1 uncultured Oscillospiraceae bacterium | reverse complement strand
CTCCGGCGTGGTGGGGGAAATCTGGGGATGCCAGATTGTTATTTCTTCCCGCATCAAGGAGGATAATACCCTTAAGGAAAAGCAGTACTTTATCGTAAAGCCGGGGGCGCTGCGCCTGGTTAGCAAGCGCAACACCCATGTAGAGGTACAGCGGGAGCCGGAATACATGCGCGATACGCTGTACGCCAGCAAGCATTGCGCCGCCTACCTGTACGATGCTGCCCGCGCCGCTTCGCTTACCATCTTTACCGGCTTGCAGGTGCTGACGGGGGATTGCGGCATCCAGAGCGACCCGGGCGCCAACACGGGGGAAACGCTGCTGGTGATCCCCGAAAGCATGCAGGCGCCCAAGGGCTACCAGTGGATTTACCTAACGGACAACGACATGCAGGACAAGGGCGTGTACGGCACCGCCGTGACGGGCGGTCGGGTGTGGGCAGGCAGCAGCGCGCCCATCGCCATGGGGGCAAACACCGTGCTGCACGCGCTGCTGGTAAACAAGCAGGACAACAAACCGGTGAAAACCCTAACCTTGATGGCGGTGAAGGCATGACAAACAACGGCGTATCCGCGGAAATGAAGTGCCTGGGCCTAAAAAACATGCTGCCCGGCGAAACCGTCAGCGATGAATTGTTGATGAGCCTGCTGGAAGGGGCGGAGGAAACCATCCTCAGCCTTACCAACCGCACCGCCCTGCCCCGGCACCTGAACGGCCTGCAGGCGCGCCTGGCGGTGGTGCGCTACAACCGCCTGGGCATGGAGGGCGAAAAAACACGGCAGGAGGGCAGCCTCCGGGTGGAAACCCAGGATATACCGGGGGACATGCTGCGGGAAATATGCGCCTGGCGCGTGGCGAGGGTACCCGCGTGAGGCGGCGCAGGCGGGACCTGCTGGCGGTTAAGGCGGTGAAGGTAACGCTGGAAACATCCCAGACCGGCGCGGTGTCGGAGGTGGAAAACCCGGACAGTGCCTGCATGTTTCTGGCAACCCTGCGCCCCATCGACCAGCGCATGTGGCGGGATACCGCCACGCTGAGGCCCCGGGAAAGGCGGCTGATTATCCCCCAGGGCTTTCCCGATGTATTGCAGGGGGACAGGCTGTACTTTGTAAAGGAGGGCAAGGCCTTCCGCTGCACCGAGTCGCGGCGCTATCCCCTGCATATGGAGATTGAAGCGGAGGCCATGCCATGACGGCGCAGGAAGTTTTTTCGGCGCTGCAAGGCATGGATGCCCGGGTGGTGCGGGGCGGGGAGCAGGGCCTGCCCCCGCCCACCGTGGGCTATACCCTAAGCATGGAAAAGGAAGGGTACGGCTGCGCCCTGCACATCCGCGCGTACATGCGGGAACAGTGCGACGCCCTGGCTGAAAATGCCCTGAACAGGCTGAAGGGCTTAGGCTTCTATCTGGAAGGCCGGGCAGAGGGCAGCGAAAAGGACACCGGGGTGTTTACCCTGCGGCTAAGCCTTCGCCGGGGCAGCGGCGCGGCCATACGGGCGGGCAACGCCACGGTAAACGGCGTAAGAAAATGCCTGCTGCAAAGGCAGCGGCCCCATCCCGCCGTGGCGCTGGACGGCACGGTGCGGCCTTTGATGGAGGAAATCAGCCTGGTGCTGCATTTGCAGCGCCTGTCGGAAGATGTAGGGCAGAACAATTTGTTCACCCAAGGCGTGCGGCTGGAAGTGGAGGGGGAAGTGTACCGGGCGTACCTTGTGTCGGACATGCTGGAGGGGCAAAGGCGGGAGCAGAGATATATCCTGCTGCCCTGGACACAGTAAAAAGGAGGACGGATGTTGATATTCAACGGCACCCCGCTGAGGGTGCCAGACAGTTTGGCAATTGCCTACCAGCCCCCGGAGGGGGCGACGCCTGCCACCAAATGCCTGATGGAGGTGGAGGCCGGGTGGGACACGCTGACGGCGGAGGAAGCCAAGAACGCCCTGCGCCCCGTGCTGGGCCAGGGCACGCTGACGATAGTAGACCCCGCAACAATGGCGGAGCGCAGTTTGCCGGTAATGGTGGTCAGGGCGCAGGCGAAAAGGACAAGGGAAGGGTATCAGCAGGTGCTTACCCTGCGGGAGGTTGCGGGTGGATAAGGCGGACATCATCCGGGCGTATGCCCTAAAGCAGGTGGGCAGCCCCTATGTGTACGGCGGCACGGGCCGCCCCTGCACGGTTACATACCGTGAGGCGCGCATGAAGCAGTACCCGGGGTGCGCGGCGCTGATACGGGATACCTGCCCGGCATTAAGCGGCAAGAGCGCGGACTGCGCCGGGTGCCGCCACCAGGGCAGGCTGTGCTTCGACTGCGCCCAGTTGGTGCGCAGGGCGTTGCAGCAGGCGGGCATCGCGCTGCCCAGCGGCGCCAGCAGCCAGTGGCTGAAGGGCGACTGGCAGGAGAAGGGCCGGGTGGACAAGGACACCCGATATAAACTGTGCGTGGTGTACCGGGAAGGGGGCGCGCCCATGAAGCATACCGGGCTGTGCCTGGGGGATGGCTGGGTGGTGGACGCCCGGGGCCACAAAACGGGGGTGGTGCGGCAAAGGTTTGAAGCCTATCCCTGGACGCACTATGCCCTGCCCCGGGGGCTTCATGAAAAGAAGGAGGAGAAGATGGTGGATATTAAACAGATGCAACAGCTGTTGCAGTTGAAGGGGTTTACCCTGCCCCGGTACGGCGCCGACGGCAAGTGGGGCGCGGAGACAAAGGCGGCCATGCAGGCGTATCAGAACATGGCGGGTTTAAGCGTAACGGAGGAAGCCAATCAGGAAACGCTGGACAGCCTGGTGCGCGGCGGGGTAACGCTGGCAAACAGGGTGCGGCGGCTGGAGGAGAGGATGGACGCATGGGAGAAGGTGAGCGCGTGAGGAATGTGGAACGGTGGCTGTTGGGGGCGGGGGCGTCGGGGCTAACCTGGCTGCTGGCTAAATTGGGCGGCTGGGACGCCGCCATGCAGGCGATGTTCTTGCTGATGGGGCTGGACCTGCTGACGGGCAGCCTGTGCGCCCTGCTGGGTAAATGCAAAGAGGGGGAGAGGTTCTGCTCCCGCCGGATGTTTGAGGGGTTAAGCCGTAAGGTGATGATGCTGGCGCTGGTCATGCTGGCCACGGCGCTGGACGGCTTGATGGGTACGTCGGGTGTAAGCCGCGCGGCGGTGGTGGGCTTCTACTGCGCCAACGAGGGCATGAGCATTGTGGAAAACGCCGCCCTGCTGGGCGTGCCCTTTCCCCAGGCCGTGCTGGGCGCCCTGGAAGCCATGCGCAACAAGGACAAGGCCACTCAAAACCCGGGCGGCGAAGCCGCAAAAGGGGTCAAGGGCTGAAGGCCCTTGTCGGGGCGCGGGGCGGAAGCCCCGCATCTTCTTATAGCAGCAAAGACAGCGCAGCGAATCTTTGCGGGTGAATAGTCAAGAAAATAGAGGATGCACATCTTGGTGCGTCCCCTGTAAATTATACGTTTTCGTTACATATATTCTATTCGAATTGGCATTGCCTAAGAATTACGCTAACAAGTGACATTCCATCGCACTTCCCGGTTACTGTGATTTTTTCTCCCTTATTAAA
This sequence comes from uncultured Oscillospiraceae bacterium, assembly GCA_964496775.1. Lineage (GTDB taxonomy): Bacteria > Bacillota > Clostridia > Christensenellales > Aristaeellaceae > DTU024. The sequence goes on along the minus strand of CAZCBC010000048.1, from coordinate 12,413 downwards.
GGTGGCGATTTTTTCATCCTGACCAGAAGCGGGATAACATAAAATACCAAACTCCAACATTTCTCCTGTACCAATGGTAACGCTGGTTTGCCCAAGTACAACGCTTATATCTGTGATAGTGCCGTTTACTGTAAGATGCTTACCCTTATAGAGAGAATTTGCGCGGACTTCGTTATCGCTAAATGCTTTCATAAGTTCGGCGGCGCTTATTTTGATTGCTTCCGGCGCAGCTGTGGCAGCCGTCTGCGTACCGGACGTCTGTGTACCGGTTGCCTGTGTACCAGTCGTTTGCTTGGACGTTTTATTGGACGAACCGGCGCCGATGGCTCCAACCACAACGATAACGAGTATGATAAACCAGGGACGCAAAAAGATGGGCTTCTTGTTTTTCGCACCGCAGGAAGGACATGCTTTTGCCGAAGAAGCCATTTGATTTCCGCATACCCTACAAGGTCTCATTCTTGCCATATTAAAAACCTCCAAAATATTCTTGATTCAAGAATATGACAAATCGTCATATTTGTCAATGGTTAATATGACAAACTGTCATTGGAGGGATGGCAGTGGAAACAAACCTAAAACTGTTGCGCAAGAAACGAAAACTTTCTCAGCTCAGCGTTCAGATGCAGACCGGCATCGAGCAGGGACTGCTATCAAAGTATGAGAATGGAAAAAGAATCCCCCCAACGAGTACGCTCATCATTTTAAGCGATTTTTATCAAGTAAGCATTGACTATATTCTGAAGCGTACGGATAATCCGGAAATTCAACGATAAAAAATGAACATACAAAAAAGCATGGGTTCAAGCGTATACCCATGCTTTTTGCATACATCCGTATTTACGACGCTACATACTCCGACAATGCGTTTTCTACCAGTTTATTCAATGAAACCTGCTCAGCCGCCGCGCGGACAACGGCCTGCTTATGCAGCTCAGGCGAAACCCGCACGTTGAAACTGCCCTTGTAGGCAACCTCCGGCGCCGTTCCCTGCTGTGCGCACAGGGCAAGGTAGTCGTCGATGGCGCCTTGAAAATCCTTGACCAGAGTTTTTGCGTCCTTCCCCTCATAGGAGAGGAGGGCGCGAATGCCCTGCACCTTACCGTAGAACAGACCGTCCTCCTGCGAGAACTCGATGCTGCCAAGGTAGCCTTTGTATTCTAATAAGTTGCTCATAGCAATCCCTCCTGTTCCAGCGTTTCCAATAGTTGCTTTACCTGATAGGCTAAAAGTTCTTTTCGTGGGTGGGGTTTGTGCAGCAAGATCGGCGGAAAGTTCTCCCGCACAAAGATGACCCGCGACCCGCTGGTTTTGCCCTTGTTGGCGCGGGCATAGTCAAAATAACCAAGCAACGTTTCGGCCTCTGCGAAGGTGAAATCCTTAGGTTTTGATTTAATCCTCTGGATGAGTTTTTCTTTCTGGCCCATGCTTTTCTCCTTCAATGGAATGATAACAAAAAAGAAAGAAAAATGCAACTAAAAATAGTTGCAAAATGTTGGAAAAAACCTTTTAAAACGTCTCCTCCAAAAACTCAAGAATCCCTTCCACCAGCATGTTAAAGGCTTCGGGATGCTCTCCATGAAAGCCATAGCTGTGGCTGGCGCCGGGGATGTTCAGCATCTTGACGGGTACGCCCTTGGCGGTCAGTTTTTCTGCCGCCTGGCGTTCAACGGAGGCGGGCACGATGGTGTCCGCCTCGCTGTATATCATCAGGGAGGGCACATTGAAATTGATGTTCTCCATGGGGTCGCTGGCGTGCATTTCTTGAAACCATGCCCGGCTCAGCTGCTGGTGTTCGCCCCAGGGGGTGTAGTAGTCGGCATAGCCCTTTTCGCCGTTGGCTTCGGCTTCCAGCGCCTGCCGCGCTGCTTCGCCGCCCAGGAAACCATTGATCATATCGGTGCCATTGTCCACCGATCCGGCGATGAGGATGAGGGCGTCATAGGGGCTACTGCCCGTGTTAAGGATGTGTGCCGCCACCCGGCCGCCCATGCTGTAGCCCAATATGGCAAGGCGGTCCTGGCTGACGCCGTACTTTTCCAACGCCAGTTGCAAACAGGCGTTGCTGTCGCTGGCCATCAGGCTGAGCACGTTCTGGGTAAAGGGGTCGGGGCTCTGGTTGGTGCCGGCAAAGTCCATGCGGATGGAGCCGTAGCCGTTTTCAGCCAGGGCCTGGGCGATGCGCGTCAGGCCGCCGCCCTGCTCCCGCCCGCCGCCATGGCCGTGGTTGATAACCACGAAGCTGTGCCGGTCGTTGCTCTTGGCAGGCAACAGCAGGGTGTACATAACGGTGCGCCCGTCGTTGGGCAATGAACCGATAATTTCCCTGATTTCGCCGCTGCCCGGAT
>CAZCBC010000048.1:611-10055 GCA_964496775.1 uncultured Oscillospiraceae bacterium | reverse complement strand
CAAAGGTAAAGACGATGGCAACAACCATCAGGAAAGCGAGGGTGAATAGGCTTGATTTTTTCATGTGGTACTCATTTCATTACGATAAAGGGAATAAAGTTATTTGGGAACAACATGATGGCGTTTCCATCATTGTAAAGGCGGGAGAATAGAAATGGGAGGGTACGTGTACCCTTGATGCGGGTTGCGGCTATCGCAAAATACGCTTCGCTGTTTTGCTTGCGTGAATGATGTGGGGCTTTGCCCCACACCCCACCAAGGGAAATGATTTCCCTTGGAACCCTCAGTAGGGGGCATTGCTCTACAACTTTTTCAGCACTTCGTTTATTTCTTTGACGCCTTCCTGGTGCTCCGCCTCCAGGAAGTTTTCCTTTGCCTTCTCAAAAGCGGCTTTGGCTTCTTCTTTTTCGCCCCGTTCCAGGTACATAGCCCCCAGCGCCTTGTATACCATGGCGCTGGTAAACTCGTCCCGGGCCATGTCGGCGCGGCGGGCGGCATCCTGCAGGGCGTAGAGGGCATCCTGTTTAAGGCCCAGGTTCATCAAGGCGGAGGCACGCTCGTACTGGCAGATGGCGTGCTTCTGGTGATCCGTCTTCTTATGCTTTTGCAGCACGTCCATTTCCTGATTTAAATACTCCAGCGCCTTGCGCTCGTCGCCTGCTTCCTTCTCGATCAGGGCGCTTTGGTGCAGCGCGATATACAGCCCCTTGCGGGGGCGGCTGCTGCGCACCAGAACCTCGCAAACGGCGCGGGCTTCCTTGTGCTTGCCTAGGGCGCTTTTTACATAGCTGAGTCCCATCAGCAGGTTGATTCGCTGGGCGCGGCTGTGGTAAAAGCGCAGGTCGCTCTGACACTGGTCATACATTTTTTCGGCGGCGGCAAAGCGTCCCGCTATGTATTCCTGGTACGCTTTATTAAGGCGCTGATCATACTCCTTGCGTTTGGACATTGTTTCTCCCGCTTCCTCCTGCATAAGGCAGCAGCTGCATGCCGACGCGCTGGGCAAACTCCTCCGCCAAGTCGCTGCAATACTTGATGGTGTAGCACCGGGGGATGCCCGCTGTGGCGCACTTGAGGGCAATTTCCAGCGTCAGCCGTCCGCTGGTTAACAGGGCGGTGTTCTGCAAATCCCACCTGCGCAGCACAGCGTGGCCGATGGCTTTATCAGCAGCGTTATGGCGCGCCACATCCTCAAACACTTCCAATCCCTGGGGCGACATCACCGCCACCCGGTGGGTGCCAAAGGCGCCTGCGTGGGTGTTCAGGGCGCCCAGCATGCGCTGTATCTGCCGGGCGGAAAAGGGCCGCACATGTTCAAACGCAGTGGCCCGGTCAAGGCGCTGCTGTATGCTCATCTCAGGCAGGGGGGCGGTGACCAGGCGGGCGTTCAGCCCGTTTGCGTCCCGGCTGACGGCGCGGATATCGCTCAGCTGCCGGACAATGCCCAGCGTTATCAGGCGCCCCATGGCCAGCTCTGTCAGGCTGTCGGGGGTGCACAGAAAGGGGGAAAGGGGCTGCCCATCCACCTCAAAGGGGATCAGTGCCTCGTGCATTGGGGGGTACCTCCCTTTATTGGTAGCGTTTCTCGTTTACTTCGATATCTTCCAGCAGGCCGCTGGCGTATACCCTGCTCATGTGCAGGGTGGAAAAAAAGGCCTTGGCGCCGTTGGAAGCAGTGACCACCTGAATATCCTGATACCTTTCGTCCAGCTGCATCCGGGCAGCGGCGCCCTCCACCTCGTCCAAACTAAAGCGGAAGGGATACGCCATCATTTTGGAAAACTGGGTAGGGCGCGGGTACAGCTCGCAGTCGGAGCGGGTGACCGAGGCGATGGTGTGCAGGATGTCCTTTTCCTCAATCATGGCGTCCAGTTCCGCGAAGTGGTCTGTCATGATGGTGCTGTCGTAATAATAGGTGTCCTTGCCCATCTTGACAAAATGAACGGCGGCCAGCGTTTCCGGCGCGTTGCCTTCCTGGATGGTGGTCAGCAATTCTTCCAGCTTCTCATTGGGCAAGGCGGGATGCTTTTGCGCCTTCAGCCACTTGGAGCCGGACACCTTGCTTTTTTCGGTGCGCTGGCGGATCAGCGCCATCAGCGCCGCCTCGTCCGGGGGCACCGTTTTCTCTTCCAAAGCGCCTTCGGCCAAAACGTCTTCGCCGCTGTTTTCTTCGGGCTGCTCCTCCCCGTTTGCCTGTTTCAGCGTGTCCAGGTCAGGGGTTTGTTCATCCTTGGTCATTCTACCCTCCTTGGTCTCTTGAAAAAAGGGACTGGCGGCGTGCGCCAATCCCTTGTATGTCCAAAGCCGGGCAGCCCCGGCTATGCGGACAGGAATTTTACCGTACGATTTCGCCGTACACTTCGCCCGAGGCGCAGGCAGCGTTGCTTTCGTCGGTGTCGATGTGCATGGCCAGGCCATAGCTGTCGCTGACGCGCACGACCACATCGTCAAAAATCAGGCTGCGCTCGGGGGTGGACAGTTTTACCTTGACCACTTCGCCGTTTGCAACGCCTAGCTCTTCAGCGTCCTTGGTGGTGGCGTGGATGTGGCGCTTGGCGGCGATGACGCCTTCCTGCAGCTCCACTTCGCCCTTGGGGCCAACCAGCTTGGCGCCGGCGGAACCCTTGATGTCGCCGCTCTCGCGCACGGGGGCGGTTATTCCCAGGGTACGGGCATCAGAGAGGGAGACTTCCACCTGGGTTTCCTTGCGGCAGGGGCCCAGAATGGTCATGTTCAGTTCACCCCTGGGGCCAACAACCTTTACCTTTTCGCCGGAGGCGAACTGGCCGGGCTGGGACAGCTCCTTGCGTACGGTAAGCTGATAGCCTTCGCCAAAGAGGGTTTCCAGGTCCTGCTGGGTAACGTGCAGATGACGCGCCGATGTTTCAACTAAGAATTTCATATCAATGGCTCCTTTATCGTTCTTTTGGCTCTAATTATACTGGTTTATGCCGGGTATTGCAAGGGTAAGACACATTCCTTCTCGTTGCATTTTCGGGATAAAGGGGTATAATATTGGTATCAAATGCTTCAGGAGGTCAATATGTCACAGCCAGTCCGCGTAACCGTATGGAATGAGAACCTGCACGAAACCATGTTTGAGGAAATCCGAGCCATTTATCCCGAGGGCATCCACGGCTGCATCGCCGCTTTTTTGAAGGATGCCGGCTTTCAGGTGAAGACCGCTACCCTGGTGGAGGAGCAGCACGGCCTGACGGATGAGGTGCTAAACAACACCGATGTGCTTGTCTGGTGGGGGCATATGGCCCACCACAAGGTGGAGGACGCCATTGTGGAAAAGGTACACCAGAAGGTGCTGGAGGGCATGGGCATGGTGATTTTGCACTCCGGCCACGCCAGCAAAATTATGCGCAAGCTGTGCGGCACGTCGTCGGAACTGCTGCGCTGGCGCGAAGCGGGGGAGAAAGAGATTCTCTGGGTGGTGGACCCAGCCCATCCCATCGCCGAAGGCCTGAATGACAGGATTGAGCTGGAACACGAGGAAATGTACGGCGAAACCTTTATTATCCCCAAGCCCGACGACATCATTTTTATCAGCTGGTTTGAAGGCGGCGAGGTGTTCCGTTCCGGCGTTACCTATACCCGCGGCCGGGGCAAAATCTTCTACTTCCGCCCGGGGCACGAGTCCTTCCCCACCTATTTCAACAAGGATATACAGAAGGTGATTATCAACGGCATCAACTGGGCGGCGCCCAAAGCCATGCCCAAGGTAACCCTGGGCGAAATCAAGGATCCCATCATGCCGCTTAGCAACCCCACCCACAACGTGCTGGAAGGGCTGCACGACAGGATTGACTGATGCAGATAAAATATCTGTTTGCCGATATTGACGGTACGCTGCTTAACGAGAAGCACGAGGTGTCGCCCAGAACCCGTGCCGCCCTGGAGGGCCTGAAAGCCCGGGGCGTTGAAGTGGTACTGTGTTCCGCCCGGCCTCCTGCCGCCATGGTGGATATTGTGCGGGAAGCGGGCGCGTCCCCTGTGATGATTTGCTGCGCCGGTGCCGTGCTGTGCAAGGGCGAAGACATTCTGGAGTCGGTGCATCTGCCCCTTCAGGTAGTCAAAAAGGTGTATAAAGCCTTGCACGGCAAGTCCATCAGCCTGAATCTCTACCATGATTTTAACTGGTATGTGGAGGAACCCGACGAGTGGACGCTGCACGAAGCCGCCATCGTGGGCTTCCTGCCCGAACGCGCCAACATGGAGGAGCTGCTGCAGGAGTGGGAAGTGCAGGGCGTGTGCGCCAATAAGCTGCTGCTTATTTCTACAGCAGAAAATATCCAAGATATATTGCCCGCGATTAACAAGGCGGTGGATAGCCAGGCCCAGGTGACGCTTTCCAAGGATAATTACCTGGAAATTCTGCCCAGTGGTGTGGACAAGGGCCGCGCCGCCCGGGACTTCCGTACCCTGCACGGCATCCTGAAGGAAGAAACCGCCGCCGCAGGCGACCAGGATGTGGACGTGTCCCTGCTGCAGGGCGCCGGTATCGCCATTGCCATGGAAAATGGCTCCGATGCCGCCAAGGCTGTTGCCCACCACATTGCCCCGCCCAACGACGAGGACGGCCTTGCCCAGGCGTTGGAGGAGTTGTTCCTCAAGGACTAAATTCGTACACTTTGATAAATAATCAAGGAAGCGGCCGTCGGGCCGCTTCCTTGATGTTTAACCTTTTATGGCTGTTGCCGTTACATGACAAGGCTTAGCAGCAGTAGCACCACAAAGCCGGTTGCCCAGGCTACCGTGGAGGTGATGGACCAGTTGCGAATCTGCTCCTTGGTCTCCCTGAAGCCCATCAGGTTGTTGACAACCCAGAAGTAGGAGTCGTTGAAGTAGCTGAAGAACAGCGAGCCAATGCAGCAGGCGACGGCGCCCAGCAGCGGGTTGGCGCCGGCAGCATTGACAATGGGGGCGGTGATGCCGGCGGCGGTAATCATGGCCACTGTGCCCGAGCCCTGGATAAAGCGGACCAGCGTGGCGATGATGAAGGGCAGGATGATGATGGGAATGCCTGTTTTGGGGTCTGTCTGGTGGTCAATCTGTGCGGCGATGTAGTCGCCCGTCTTGGTTACCTTCAGGATGTTGCCCAGGGCGCCGCCTGCGCCGGTAACCAGGATGATGATACCGGCAGACTTGATGCCCTTGTCCATCAGGTCCAGCGCTTCCTGGCGGGTCAGGTCCTTGCCCAGGCCGAAGATGGCGATAAGCAGGCCGATGCCCACAGCGATGATGGGGTTGCCCAGGAAGGCAATGTACTGCAGGAAGCCGCCCTGGTCTACCTTGGCGGCAGCCAACACATTCTGTAAGAGAATCAGAGCGATAGGAACCAGGATGGGCATAAAGCTCATCAGGGTAGAAGGTAGGTCTTCGCGGGAAGCCACGATTTCAACGGTTTCGCCATCCAGACGCTTGGCGGGACGTACCCAGCCATCGCCTTCGTCAGCGGGCAGCTGGTAGATTTTTTTACCCAGCCACTGGGTGTACAGCGTGGCGGCTATAGCCATGGGCAGGGAGATGACGATGCCCAGCAGGATGAACTGGCCGACGTCTACGCCAAAGGTACCGGCAACGCCCAGGGGGCCGGGAGTGGGCGGCACCAGGGAGTGGGTGATGACCAGGCCTACCGCCAGGGGGCCGGCAATCTGTATAATGGAGCGCTTGGTTTTCTTGGAGATGGCCTTGGCGATGGGGCTAATGATGACAAAGCCTGAGTCGCAGAAAATCGGGATGGACACGATAAAGCCTGTCAGCGCCATGGCCCAATGTTCCCTCTTTTTGCCAAACAGCTTGATAAAAGTTAAGGCCATGCGCTCGGCGGCGCCGGTGGCGTCAAATATTTCGCCCATCATGACGCCAAATCCGATGATGATGCCGATAGAGCCAAGGGTGGAGCCAAAGCCGCCTGTAATGGCGGTGGCTACAGCGGCGGGCTTTAGGCCTTCAGGCTGGCCCAGGCCACCCAGGATGCCGATAATGGCGGCGGCAAGAATCAGGCCTAAGAAGGCGTGGATTTTGGTTTTCAGAATCATGTAAATCAGCAGCGCAATGCCTATCAGCAAGGCGATCAGCAGCTGCACCTGGGGATCTATCCAGGAAGCGGCTTGTGCAACGGCTTCCGGGGCGACGGTTGCTGCGTTCATAAATACCTCCTATCAAGTTCTGGTTCTGCCAGGGGAAGGAAAGGTTTTGGGATTACGCGTTAAAGGCGGGGGCGTACTTGACGCCCAGGCGGATGGCCTCAATCATGCTGACGGCGGAGGCGATGCCCTTGCCGGCAATATCAAAGGCTGTGCCGTGGTCTACCGAGGTGCGCAGAATGGGCATACCGGCAGTGATGGAGATGGTGCGCTCAAAGTCCAGCGTCTTGGTGGCGATGTGCCCCTGGTCATGGTACAGGCTGAGCACCGAGTTGTACCGCCCCTGCAGGCACTGGGCAAAGACGGAGTCTGCGCCGATGGGGCCCACTACCTTGTAGCCCTGCTTTTGCAATTCTTCCACGGCGGGGAACACATGGTTGACTTCCTCATCGCCAAACAGCCCATGCTCGCCCGAGTGGGGGTTGAGGCCGGCAATGGCCATGGTGCCTTCGGTAACGCCCAGTTTTTTCAGGGCTTCGGTGCAGCGCTGCACATAGTCGATGATGCGATCCTTGGTAACCAGGTCGCAGGCCTGGCGCAGCGACACATGGCGGGACAGGAAGAACACCCGCATGTTATGCACTTCAAACAGCGTCAGGGGGTCGTGGGTGTCTGTCAGGGCGGCGAAAATTTCGGTATGGCCGATAAAGTTAACGCCGCCTGCCTGGAAGGACTCCTTGTTGACGGGGGTGGTGGATACTGCGGCGACCTTCTTGTCGTTGGCAAGCTGTATGGCCTTTTCGATGTACTCGTAGGCCGCTTTGCCGCACATGCCGTTTACCTTGCCCAGAGTGAACTTGTCCATGTCCACATTGTCCAGGTCAATCAGGTTCAGCTTGCCTTCGCTGTAATCCCCATCCTCCGGCTCTTTGATAACGTGAATGTCAAGCTGCGGGCTGCCGGGATAGGTCTTGGCTTTTTCCAACACCTTTTTATCGCCTATGACAACTACACGGGCGGTGGCCAGAATGTCCGGGTCTGCCACGGCTTTTAATACAATCTCCGGTCCGATGCCGGCGGGATCCCCCAAGGGGACCGCAATGAATGGTCTTTGCATGGAACTCCTCCTTTATTAACGGTCTTTGCGCTAAATCCTGCTTTGCAGATAGCGCACACAGGTTACCATGGCCTTATCGTTGCCCACCATCCCTCCTTTGGAAATGAATTTAAGCCCGGGGAACGCGCCGCCCAGCTGCTCGCCGTATCCGGCAAGGGGCACCACTTCGTCCAGCAGCTTTAAGCCGACTGTGCCAAAGCGGCGGTTGATGGCGGCGGTGATGTCGCCTCCGGTGGAATAAATGGCCTTAAAAGCGGGAGATTGCTTCAGTATTCTGTAGGTAATCTCCGCCAGGGCGGTGTTGATCAACTCAGATATGCCTTCAGCGTCCATTTGCCTGCGCTGCATATGGTAGGGGAAGTCCAGCCGCATGTCGGGGTGGATGCCGTCGCCTACCACGCAGAACACGTCGTAGGCGTCCTGGTTTTTGATAACCATGTCTACGACACGGGCTATTTCCTTTTCGCGGCTTTCATCGCTGTCTACCAATTGCTTGCAGCTGATGTATTCGTTGTACATGGGTACGTCTTCCAGCAGACTTTGGTGCTGCGCCCGCGCAACGCCATTCACCGAGCCGATGGTACACAGCACCTTGTTGGCCTGAGGCTTCTTGGCGATGGGAATCAGGTACTTGGCGACGGTGGCGGTGAACACGCCGGGGTCAACAGGGAAAAACTTGATATGGCTCATCAGCAGCGCGCGGGCGATGATGTCCATATCCTCCTGGGTGACGCTGTCGCATATCAGCGTGCGGACGCCCTGGGCCTTGTACTCCAGCATCTTGCGGCAAAGATGCTCTACCCCTTTTTCGATATCACCCAGATACAGGCTGGCGACTGGATATTTGGACTGTTTTTCATACAACGCTTCAGCGCGAGAGGTGTTGATGGGCGCCTTGGGGTCCTTGGCGGCGTCGGTATGCACCAGGGGCACGCCGTTCACCAGCAGGTATCCTCCCACCAGATGCCGCCCGGAGGAGGGGAAGCAGGGCACGCAGACCGCCATGTATTCCGGCCCCAACTTGTCAAGGAAGGCGTCGGTCTCACTGCCTAAATTCCCCCGCAGCGTCGAGTCGATGCGCTTGGCATAGAGGAGAACCTCGTCGGATGCGAAGCTGTTAAGCGCCCCAGCGACCGCATCATGGGCTTCCCGGGCAGAAATGCCGCGGGAATCGGTGGGAATGACAAGACAGTCGCAGGGGGGCACCTTAAACCCCTCCGCGATGGTACCTGACAGCAGGGTATAGGTGTCAAAATTATTCTTTTTGAGCAACACCCCTGTAGCGTTTGCACCCGTTAAATCGTCGGCGATAACCAAACACTTTGCCATGAAAGGAACCTCCTTTCCGCATCGGTGTATAAAACGTTTATTTATCCCGATGCCTCGTATGTATACTGCGATGTTTATATACTATCACAAGGAGTAAAACGATGTCAAGACGCTGTGTAATTATGCACATGGCGAACTGTTGTTTTCACGATGCGCTTCATGTAGAATATATTTTACCTATAATAAGGGCGCTGCCCGGAAAGAGGACGCGATGAAAACAGACCGGCCATGGCCGTGGGTAAAGATTACCCCCAAGGGGGAAAGGGCGTTGCGGGGCGGGCATCCCTGGGTGTATGAAGGGGAAGTCGTCAAAGGGGAAGGCTGCCGGGACGGCCAGCTGTGCGATGTCTATACCGGCAAGCGCCGGTATCTGGGCACGGGCTTTTATAACGGCGCTTCCCTGCTGCGGGTGCGGGTTATTTCGCGCAACGCCAACGATTTATTTGACGAAGCCTTCTGGACCCGCCGGGTGCGCTATGCGCTGGATTACCGTCTGAAGGTCATGGGGGAGGATTTTTCCTCCTGCCGCCTTATCTTTGGCGAGGCAGACCAGTTTCCCGGGCTTACGGTAGACAAGTTTGAGGATATGCTGGTGGCCGAAGTGCAAAGCCTGGGCATCGACAACCTGCGCGAGCTGCTCTTTCCTATTATAGTGGACACGCTGCGCGATATGGGACACCCTGTGCGCGGTTTGTACGAGCGCAGCGAAGGCAGCCTGCGCACAAAGGAAGGCATGGAGCAGCGTTCCGGCTTCTTTGAGCTGGCGGGGCTGAGCTCCGAAAACGCCACGGTGCAAATAACCGAGAACGGCGTCAAATACCTGGTGGATGTGGCGGCGGGGCAGAAAACAGGCTTTTTCCTTGACCAGAAGTACAACCGTCGGGCGACGGCTTCCCTGGC
>CAZCBC010000048.1:0-601 GCA_964496775.1 uncultured Oscillospiraceae bacterium | reverse complement strand
TGGGCGATAAGCTGAGCTTTGACCGGGCGGACGCCCTCAAATGGTTGCCCCAACAGGTGGAAAACAGGCAAAAGTACGACCTTGTTATCCTTGACCCGCCCGCCTTCGCCAAGCAGCGGCGGGACGCCGCCAATGCCCGCCGGGGCTACCGGGACATCAACATGCGGGGCATGCAGCTGCTAAACCGCGGCGGCTTCCTGGCCACCGCCACCTGCTCTCACCATATGCCCGGGGCTTTTTTTGAACAGGCGCTGCTGGAAGCGGCGCTGGAAGCCAATGTGCAGCTGAAGCTGGTGGAGAAAAGGGGGCAAAGTCCCGACCATCCCGTGCTGATGGGCGTGCCCGAGACGGAGTATCTGAAGTTCTACCTGTTCCAGGTGGTGTAGGGGAAAACCATACGAGGCATCCTGAAGGGGTGCCTTTTTATACCCATATTTTGTGCCAAGTGGTCTCAATACCCCCATAATGCCCAAGGAGGTAATTTTATGTCTGAAAGTGCATGAAAAGCAGGAAAAATTCCTAAAAAACGCTTGACAGTGTTTGGTGGTTGTGATAATCTATTTAGGCGCCCTTCGAGAGAGGGGGTGCAGGAACCTTGAAA
>CAZCBC010000047.1:15649-16141 GCA_964496775.1 uncultured Oscillospiraceae bacterium | reverse complement strand
CGTATCCCCAGGTAAGCGGTATCATCTGCGTTACCTTAGCCTGTTTGAGGAAGACCTCAACCAGATTGTGGACTATATCAGCCATGAACTGGAAAACCCGGTAGCAGCGGACAATCTGATCAATGCCGTGGAGGAGGCTATTTACCAACGCAGCAGCTGTGCGGAAGCCTTTGAACAGTATCCGTCCAAAAGGGACAGGCAATACCCCTACTACCGCATTTATGTACAAAACTACTCCATTTTTTATGTGGTTATCGGTGATGTGATGGAAGTACGGCGTATTCTCTATAGCCGAAGAAACCTGAAGGAACATATTTAGCATCAACAAAGTCCCGGCACCTACAGCCGGGACTTTGTCGTCTGTCTGAAAAGGCTGCATCACACGGCCTTTTTTATCATTCCAACACCTGAATACTTTATCCGCCTGTCACGGATCCGGATTTACCACTGGCTGGTTATCGCCCTGAAGAAGCTTGGTCATCATCCAGCCCG
>CAZCBC010000047.1:8633-15639 GCA_964496775.1 uncultured Oscillospiraceae bacterium | reverse complement strand
CGTCTTGCCGTCCACCCAAACCTGGCACCAGTACTCACCGAATTTAAGCACATGCACCTGGGTGCCATTGGGGTACAAACCCTGGGTTTCCGACTTTGCGGAAGATTTGCTGCGCAGATGGGCTCCTTCGCCCCCGGTGTTATCAACGGTGGTGATATAGGCATAGGGCGGCGGGGTGCCAACGGGCTGGAAAACAGATTCCACAACTGCCGGTCTCTGCCCCACATCAGTAGCGGGCATGGTAGCCGCATAGGGCTGAGGGTTAAGGCCCCAGGCCATCATGAAGCCCAGCTTGCCGTCGGGCGCTATTACTTGGGCAAAATCATCGGTGAAGCCCAGTACCCGCACCTGGGTGCCGTTGGAGTAGGCGCCAATATCCTCCGACTTGAAGGATTGAGCAGCCCGCATGGTCAGCGAATTGCCGTCCTTATAGGCCACGCTCACTTTGGGCAGTACATCAGCCACAGTGCCGGGCAGGGGATCAAACAGCAAGTTTTCCGCCTTCATATAGCCTTCCAGCGTGCCGATGCCCAGCTTCACCCAGCCCCTGTCAGGCTGGGAAAGCACCCTGGCTACCGCGCCCGGATAGTAGCGGCCCAGGGAAGCGGAACCGCTGCCGGCCTGGGTATACAGGGCAGGCAAAACACCTGGCTCTGCATGGGTTACTACCGCATGGCGGAAACCGTCCTCCAGGGTTTTAGGGCGTAAGCCCATGTTGTTTACCCAGCCCGCCAGCATCTCGCCCGATTCGGTCAGCACCCGCACATTGGCCCATTCAGAGCTGCTGCTCAGCAGGTCAAAGGCTTCCCCCGGCATCAACTGCCGCAGGGGCATTGCGGCCATATCGGCAGAGGCATACATGTTCAGCGCCTCTCCGGCGTTTATATACCCCATGGAAACCACCGGGGAAGCCGATAGCCCGGGCACAGCGACGGCCAACAGCAATCCTACCAGCAGAACCAAACTTAATACGCGTTTCATGTGATTCATTCCTCCTTTGGGGCGCAAAAGGGTCCTTATTTCTATTATACCAGAATTATCCAAATAAAATCGTGATCCCATACCTTTGTGATGGTTTAATAATGGTTCCGAGCATGCCATGAATAAAATATGAAACGCTTCGGATTCAGACGTTTCTGTACCGTCAAAAATTCTAAACTCGTAACCCCTTATTTTACAGGGAATTACGAGTTTTTTGTAATGAGCATTCATGCTTAAGAAGTGAGATTAGTCCTTTGACCACAAGTGACTTTTTACACTGTTTTCAATATACCATCGCTATTAATCCTAACCAAAGGGCAAAGACGACGCCAAATCATTTGCAGCTATATACAACTCCGTCATATCGCAATCATGGCGTTGTCTCTGCTAATGATATTTGCCCATGCAATATTAAATCTATTCACTCTTTCTTTTGCTCCAGAAGTTCATTATACAACCCGCGCGGCACGTAATGCGTATGCAACAGTCTGTGTGCAACTTCGCTGTTCGGTTTGCCAAGATAGGCATCGTACAGCGCAATCAGGTCGGGATTTTCGTGTGATTTTCTTAGCGTCTTGCTCTCATCTTCACTGAAGATCGCTTGCATACGCTTTTCCTTGATCAACGGGTCGTGACTGCGCGGCTGCCCACCGCCCACAATACAGCCGCCGGGGCAACCCATCACCTCAATGAAATGATAGGGCGATGTTCTCGCTCTGACCTCATCGACGAGTTTTCGGGCACCGTCAAGGCCACTCGTTACCGCAATCTTCACTTCAAGTCCGTCCAGCGCCTGGTAGGCGGGCAGCGGGTCTTCGATTATCAGCGTCGCTGTCTTGATCTGGTCGAACCCTTCAATCTCCTTCAGACGCAACCCTTCAAACGGGAATTCCCTGCCCGTAACGACTTCATGAACAGTCCGAAGCGCCGCTTCCATTACGCCGCCGGTAACACCGAAAATATCTGCTGCACCTGTCGATAGGCCGAGCGGCCGGTCAAATTCACTGTCTTCAAGCTCGCAAAACGGAATGCCAAATTGACGGATTAAAGCTGCGAGTTCCCTCGTCGTTAATATCGCATCGACATTTTTAAGCCCATTGATGTTCATCTCTTCCCGCGTAATCTCAAATTTCTTTGCCGTGCAAGGCATCACTGAAACAACAAAGAATGAGGCAGGGTCAACACCGATCTTTTCGGCATAAAACGATTTAACGAGCGCCCCAAGCATCATCTGCGGCGACTTGCAGGTTGACAGATGTGAAAGCAGTTCTGGGTAGTGATTTTCAATATATTTAATCCAGCCCGGACTGCAACTCGTCAGCATTGGGAGCGTCACATCGCCTCCCTCTATGAATGTAGAGACGCGGCTTAAGAATTCTGTCCCCTCCTCGAGAATTGTGAGGTCGGCTGCAAAGTTCGTGTCAAAAACATCGTCAAAGCCTATCGCCCTGAGCGAAGCCGCAAGTTTTCCGGTCATTCTTGTCCCGGCAGGGTAACCGAACTCCTCGCCAATGGCGACCCTGACAGCCGGTGCGACCTGAATGACAACGCGCTTGTTTGGATCGTTTAAGGCATCTACAACTGGTGCAATCGCATCGGTCTCTGTCAGCGCTCCGGTGGGGCAAACAGCGACACACTGCCCACAGTATGCGCAAGCTACCTCATCAAGCAAGAGATCACCGGCCGGTCCGATGACCGTGTTAAAGCCGCGGTTTTGTGCATTGAGTACACCTGCCGCCTGAATTTCGGCGCATGCCGTAACACAGCGCCGGCAGAGGATACACTTTGACATATCGCGGGTAATGGCAACTGTACGTTCCGACGGAGCCAGGGAGCGTTCGCCAGTATAACGCGACTCGGTAACACCGAGGGTCCGCCCAAGCGCCTGCAATTCACAGTCCTGGTTGCGCCGACAGAACAGGCAGTCCCTGTCGTGGTCGGACAATTGAAGTTCGTACATTATTTTTCGTGTACGACGCACGCGCTCACTGTTCGTCAGGATGACCATTCCATCCCTAGCCTGCGTGATACAGGAAGCCTGGAGTGTTTTGGCGCCTTCCACCTCAACCAAGCAGATGCGACATGCGCCCGCCTGATGCTTCCCTTTCAGGTAGCAGAGCGTCGGGATATGAATATTGTTCTGTTCCGCCGCCTCGAGAATCGTCGAGCCTTCCTTCGCCTGGACAGTGCGGCCGTTTATCATTAATGTTAGCATAAATTACCTCCGATCGCAGTGCAGACAACGCATGGCTTCCGCCATCGCATTCAATTTATGGTAACCGAGATTAACTTCGGCAAACGATCCCGTCCGTTCCTCAAGCGGGAGCAAGTTGCCCGGAAAACGCCCGATTGCGTCGATATCATCGTCATCTTTAATCTCCGGGATTTCGATCTCAGGCCCTTTATTCAGCACGCCGTTTCCGCCAAGATAGCGGTCAATCGCACTCGCAGCGTGTTTTCCATCGGCAATTGCCGTAATGACTTCGTGCGGCCCGCGAACGATATCGCCCCCAGCGAAGACGCCATCAATTGTTGTCATCTGATACTAATTCAAAACGTAAACGCATCTATTAGCCATTGTCTTCTGGTAATGGATGCAATTCGGTGCGGATCGGAGCACAATGATTTCACAGTGTCACACAATCGGTCCAGTACAGCATCAAGGCTTCTGAAAATTTCATTTCGGAAGCCTTTTTCTCGTACCTCATCCCATATCATTTCTATGGGGTTTAATTCTGGCGTATAGGGAAGCAATGGGTAAAGCTGAATGTTGGAAGGAATCACCAAACGACTTGAACTATGCCAGGCGGCATTGTCTAAAACCAGAACAATGTAATCCGTTGGATAGGCTTTGGACAACTCTTCAAGAAATACATTCATGCAATCTGTATTTGCATAGGGCATGACCAAACTGAACAGTTCGCCATCCAAAGGACTGACTGCACCATACAGATATCTATATTCCCTTATGTGATGACAGGGAACTGTGGGGCGAATACCCTTTCTGCACCAACATCGCTTCGGTTTATTGATCCGACCAAACCCAGCCTCGTCCTGAAACATCACCCGAATCTTTGGCTGGCTCTTTTTGATTATTTTCAGGTCTTGACTGATTTTTTTTATAAGCTTCTATTGCTTGTTCGCTTGCCTTCTTTTCGTGCCTACTTCGCGGCATCACCTTGCGCCATTTGTGCCGATGCAGCAGATAATAAATCATATTCCGGGTTACTTTATGGCCTACAGACTCTTCATATGCACGGTGTATTTCCCGGGTCTCAATGATTTGACCTGCTTCGCTTCTGGATTGAAATTGAGCAAGGAAGTTGACTTCTTCTTCCCTGCTCATATATCGGTGCTCATGATGGTGACGAACTCCGGTAATGGCTTGAATACCTTCCTTTAGATACCTGTTTACAATACGGTTAACACTGGTTTCATGCACACCGGCTATCTTTCCCGCCTCATCGCTTCGAAGGCCATCCACTGCTTTCAACTTCAGAGCAAGAAGTCGCTTTTGAACATGGACGGGGTGCTGTTGGCGAAAAGCAGCTGCTATTTCTGCCTTCTGAATTGCATCAAATACTGCACTTTTTCTTCCCATGAGCTTTACCTGATTTCTTTGTTTTTCTTCCATATTATATCAGGATTATTCTCATAATTCAAGCATTAACGTTTTGGGGTGGTATGAGTGTCGGAATCCACGATAAACGTGCCCCAGGGCGTCATGCCGATATCTTCTTTTTTAATGAACGGCAAGTCGGCGTTTTGGCTGATTGCGACAATCGCAACATCAACCTCAACAGTAAAATTGCTCTCAGGAATTTCGACTGTGTTTCTTCTTCCCTGCCGGTCGAAATTTGTCAACGTACGGCGCATACATTCAATTGCGCCAAGTGCCCCGTCTTCTGCCGCAATAAAGCGCAATGGAGAAACGAGTTCGTCCACCTTAACGCCCTCCCTAATCGCCTCCTCAACTTCTTCGCGGTAAGCCGGCATCTGTGCTTCCGTTCGGCGATAGAGAATCGTAACCGAGGAGGCACCGAGCCGAATTGCCGTTCGGGCTGCGTCAACCGCCGTATTGCCACCACCGATTACGGCAACCTTTTTGCCGTCGAGACAGATATTGCCATACAGCTTAACGTTTTTAAGAAAATCAATGCCGGGTAGCACGCCTTCCAAATCTTCACCGGGGATATTGATTTTCTGCGGGAACTGCGTACCGATCGCGACAAAAATAGCGTCCGTTTCTTTCCGAAGCGTTTCAAAATCAATATCTTTACCGACTTCCGTATTCAAGTGGAGCTGGAATCCTGAGCGCTGCATCTCCTCAATTTCGCGGCGCAGGACGGCGCTCGGAAGGCGATATTCCGGAATGCCATAGGCGAGCACGCCACCGGCGACATGATTCATCTCGTAAACATCCACAGTATAGCCTTTACGCGCAAGGTAGTATGCACAAGTCAGCCCAGCCGCACCGGCGCCAATCACCCCGACCTTCCGGTCTATTTTCTTCACGGCAGGTTCACTGTACGTTGTCCTGTTTGCATAGGCGTAGTCAGCAACGAATCGTTTCAAGGCACAAATAGCCACCGCCTCATCAAGCGTACCGCGGCGGCACTTATGTTCACAGGGATGGGTGCAGACGCGTCCGCAGACTGCCGGCATTGGGTTTTCGCGCCTGATTAAAAGATCGGCGTCAAGGAATCGGCCGTTCGCGACCAGCGCAAGGTAACCTGGGATATTGATGTTTGCCGGGCAGGTGTTCTCGCAGGGCGAAACGAACAACTCCTGACAGACACCGGCACGGCAGTAGTGATTCTTGATATGCTCTTCGTACTCCTCCCGGAAACAGCGGATCGTACTTAACACCGGGTTCGGCGCTGTCTGGCCGAGGCCGCACATCGACGCTTCCGCTACCGCTTCGCCAAGCTCGACAAGGCGGTCGATATCTCCCTCCTCGCCTTTACCTGCCGTAATACGTTCAAGTATCTCCAGCATGCGTTTTGTCCCGACCCGGCAGGCTGTACACTGGCCACACGACTCGTCGCAGATAAAATCCATGAAATAACGCGCCGTATCGACCATGCATGTATCTTCGTCCATAGCGATCAGGCCGCCCGAACCCATGATGGCGCCGAGTTCCTCAAGCGGTTTATAGTCGGCAGGCGTATTCAGTTTATCCTGCGTTACACAACCGCCGGACGGGCCGCCAATCTGTGCAGCCTTGAACGCTTTGCCGGGCGTTACACCGCCGCCAATCTGAAAAAGGATATCTCCAATCGGCATACCGATCGGCACCTCAATAATCCCGGTGTTGATAATATCGCCTGCAAGCGCAAAGACTTTTGTCCCCGGCGCCTCTTGTGTACCGACACTCCTGTACCAGTCGCTCCCCTTCTCTATAATCACGGGGATGTTCGCAAGCGTTTCAACATTATTGATAATCGTCGGATGACCATAAAGACCACGCTGGAACGGGTAAGGCGGTTTTTGCCGCGGCTCGCCGCGCTGACCTTCAATTGAAGCCAAAAGCGCTGTTTCCTCGCCGCAGACAAAGGCACCGGCACCGATTCTAATACCGATGCTAAAGCTAAAACCAGAATTGAATATGTTTTCACCAAGCAGTCCGGCCTCCTCCGCCTGCCCAATCGCTACTTTCAAGCGCTCAATCGCAAGCGGATATTCGGCGCGGACATAGACGAATCCGCTATTCGCACCAATGGCAAAGCCGGACAAAAGCATGCCTTCAAGCAGCGTATGCGGGTCGCCCTCGATAATGCTCCGATCCATAAAGGCGCCCGGGTCACCTTCGTCGGCATTGCAGACGAGATATTTGACCGCATCAGTCGCATTTTTTCCCGAGCGGAGCTTGATGCCCGTTGGAAAACCTGCGCCGCCCCGTCCGCGCAGGCCTGATTTTTCAATCGTCGTAATGACACTCTCCGGATTGCCGCCGCAAAGCGCTCTGGCAGCGGCAAAGTAGCCGCCTTCAGCGATATAGGCAGACAAATCCGAGTAGTCGATG
>CAZCBC010000047.1:3953-8622 GCA_964496775.1 uncultured Oscillospiraceae bacterium | reverse complement strand
CCGCAGTTACGCAGCGCAATTCGAACCTGCTCGGAAAAGAAGTTGATCTCATCAAGATATGGAATATGGCAACTCTTGACATGATCGTAAAACGTATGTTCCGTGAGGATCTTTCCGTCAGTTAGGAATGAGTCAAGCACTTTTTCGGTAATCGCCTCATCAAGACCGGTAAAGAACACTTTATCGGGCAGAATCAGCATCACGGGGCCAACAGCGCAAGTTCCGATACAGCCTGTCCGGAAAAGCTTCACCTGTTCGGAAAACCCGAGCTTTTCTACAGTCTTCTCCGCCGCCTGATAGACCTTCTCGCAGTCGGACGAGACACAGCCCGCGCCGGCGCACAGAAGAAGCTGATAACGGTATTTCTTTTCTTCCGCAATAAAAGCATCACGGATTCGCTCCAAATCGTGAACGGAGGTTATTCTCTCTTTCATAACGTCTCCCCCTTTTCAAGTTCAGCAAGAAGCTTATCGACTTTGGCAGGTGTCATCTGTTTATACACTTCATCGTTCACCATCAGGGCAGGGGCAAGTCCGCAGGCGCCAATACAGCGCGCTATTTCAAAGGTATAGAGTCGGTCAGGTGTCGTGTCGCCGATTTCAATGCCAAGTTTCTTGATCAGATGATCAACGAGTTTTTTGCCGCCGCGCACATAGCATGCGGTGCCGAGACATACCCGAATCGTGTATTTACCGCGGGGCTTCGTGGAAAAGAACGAGTAGAAGGAAACGACTCCGGCCACTTCAGAAAGCGAAATACCAAGTTTTTTCGCCACCACCTTTTGTAATTCAAGCGGCAGGTAGCCATACATCCCCTGGGCAGCATGCAGAACCTGAATCAGCGCGTCTTTTCGCCCGGCATAATACCGATCGATAAAGTCGCTGATCTCACGAAACTCCTCCGGATGCGCCGTCGAATCAGTATGTGGTTTGACAGACATAGCTTAACCATCCTTTCTCCAGGCTCAACTCGTGCCGGACCTAACAAAAGTATACAAAACAAAAATCAACACAAAAAGGTTGATATATTCTCCGTCTCAATTGTAAATAAAGTTGGATAATCGGCTAAACTTGTTTGTACTAATTGAATCCATTATATAGTTTAATATTCCCTTCGTCAATCAATTGTTGCATAAAAAAAGACATTACCAAGTCATTTGCAGCTAAATACGGAAAACCCGCAATGCCGCGATCATGGTAATGTCTCTTTTCAAAGTGTACCTCCCTAGATAAGGATAGTTAAGCTGATATATACAGATGCTGTTTTTATTTGTACATGCTTCAAATTACGGCAAATCGTGTATAATAGAAGTACAAAGGAGGTTACGCATATGAACGAAGAAAACAAGAACAATGCGCCCCCGCAGGAAGACAACCAGCCCCACGGCAGCGTGGAGGAAACGCTGAAGAAGGCCGTCATGGCCACCATCGGCACGCTGACCGACGCCGTGGAAAAATTGGGCGGTGTCATCGCAGGTGTTGTTAACAAAGAAAACATTGACAAGATGGCCCAGAAGGGCGAAAAAACTTTTAAGCAGGTAAAAGATTTCACTGTGGAAACCGCCCATACCGTGAAGGACTTTACTGTAGACACCTACGATAAGGTAAAGCAGGCTATGACGCCCGCCGAAGAAGATGTATCCAGCGCGCTAACAAGCGCCGCCGACAGCCTGCGGGATGCCCTGGACAAGGCGCGCCTGGCCCTGCAACACACCGCGAGCAAGGAAAACATGGAAAAAGTAGGCAACAGCCTGCTGCAGGAAATGAGCGACCAGTGGGAAGCCCTGGAAGCCTTTATCCAGAAACTGCGCGACATCGCCGAGGAAGAGGCGGAAATGGTGAAGCAGGAGCTGGAAGAGATGGAAGAGATAGACGAGGAACCCCTGGAGCATGAGCAAGAAGAGGATGATGCCATCCAGTCCGGAGACGCCGAAGAGAACCCGCCGGAAAACTAAAAACAAGCTGACTTATACTGATGTAAAACAAAGAACAAGCACTGTTTCACCCGTAAAGCGGAGGCTGCCAGCTGGCAGCCTCCGCTTTTCTGTTATAGACTCCCGTTAAGGAGGATATTTTATGTTTCAGTAAATTGATTACTTGGCGTATTCCACACTGCGTGTCTCGCGTATAACGTTTACGCGGATTTGGCCGGGATATTCCATTTCCTTTTCGATGCGCTTGGCGATTTCCTTGGCCATCAGCTTGGCGCCCTCGTCGTTGATATCCTCGGGCTTGACCATGATGCGCACCTCGCGGCCCGACTGGATGGCGAAGGATTTCTCTACCCCGGTGAAGGAGTTGGCAATCTCTTCCAGCTTGGTCAGGCGCTTGATGTAGTTTTCCAGCGACTCGCGGCGGGCGCCGGGACGGGCAGCACTGATGGCGTCTGCCGCCTGCACCAGCACGGCTTCCACCGTCTGGGGCTCCACATCGTTGTGGTGAGCCAGAATGGCATGGATAACGCCGGGGCTTTCACGGTACTTGCGGGCCAACTCTCCGCCCAGGGACACGTGGGTGCCTTCCTGCTCGTGGTCTACCGCCTTGCCAATGTCATGCAGGAGGCCTGCGCGCTTGGCAAGCTGCACATCGGCTTCCAATTCGGCAGCCATCAGGCCCGCCAGGTGGCTGACCTCAATGGAGTGCTTCAGTACGTTCTGGCCGTAGCTGGTGCGATACTTAAGCCGTCCCAGCAGGCGCACCAATTCGGGGTGCAGGCTGTGCTGGCCCGTTTCAAACACGGCCTGCTCGCCTGCGTCCTTAATCTGGGCGTCCACTTCCTTGCGGGCTTTTTCCACCATCTCCTCAATGCGGGCAGGGTGGATGCGGCCGTCAGCCAGCAGTTTTTCAATGGCCAGGCGGGAAATTTCCCGGCGGATGGGATCGAAGGCCGATACGATGAGGGCTTCAGGGGTATCGTCGATAATCAGGTCTACGCCGGTGGCGGCTTCCAGGGCGCGGATGTTGCGGCCCTCACGGCCGATGATGCGGCCTTTCATTTCGTCATTGGGCAGGTTGATAACCGACACCGTGGTTTCCGCCACATGGTCGGCGGCGCATTTCTGAATGGCCAGCGCCACAATGTTCCGGGCTTTTTTGTCGCCCTCTTCCTTGGCCTTTTGCTCTATCTCGCGCACCATGGCGGCGGCATCGTGGTAGGCTTCCTTCTGAACGCGGCTGATAATCATCTGGGTGGCTTCTTCGGCGGTGATGCCGGCGATGCGTTCCAACTCGGACGCCTGCTTGTCGCGAAGCTCCTCCGCCTCGGTCAGGCGGGCCTGGATTTCCTCCGCTTTCTGGTTCAGCCTTTCTTCCCGTTTCTCCAGGTTGTCCAGTTTTTTATCCAGAGTTTCTTCCCGCTGGGCGACGCGGCGCTCGGCGCGCTGCTGCTCGGCACGGCGGTCGTAGATTTCCTTGTCCAGGTCGGACTTTAAGCGCAGCACCTCTTCCTTGGCGGCAAGGATGGTTTCCTTTTTCTTTTCCTCCGCCTTGCGGGTGGCGTCATCTAACAATTCTTTGGCATAGGCTTCTGAACGGCCTATTTTGGCTTCTGATACATTTTTACGGTATGTAAAGCCTATCGCAGCACCTACTGCCAGGGCAACCAACGCGATCAATACACATACAATGGGCGACATGTGACCCCTCCTTTTTCTCGTTTTCTTTCATACTTTTTCGGGGCCCGGCTAATAAAAATGGCCGCATAGAAAAAAATCCATACGGCCAAAGGCTGCACGCTACAAACACAGCAATCACAACAGAGTATCTGACGCAAATCAGATAAGAGACTGTATGACGAAAACGGGAATACTCCCTGTACTCATCCGTGGTTTTCCACCGTGGTGTATCTAAACAGCTGTACACCGAAAAAAATCGGGACTGCCGGACATATACATATTAAAGTAGAAAGCATACATTTGTCAAGGCTTTTGCAAGGCGCTAAAATGATGGAAACAGGCGCGGAAGCAGGGCTTATTTGGCGAGATTTTCCACCGCAATCAGGGGGATTCGGCGCTCCTTCTCCATGCCGCCGGCGTGTACACCCTTGAGCTGCGCCAGCTGATTCTCATTGTTGAACAGGGTACGGTTTGTTTTCGCCACGGCGATATAGTCCCCCAAGCTACCTTCCAAGCCCCGGGCAAACGGCGGGGGGCCAAACAATTTTTTGTCCAGCGCCTCCTGACGGGTAAACAGCAAAAAGTCCTGCCCGTAATGCTCGGCAAAATGCTCCTTAAATACATTCTGCATACCGGGCTTGATAAAAAGGTTCAGGGTGCGCGGCTCAATGGAGGGCAGGCGAAGGAGGCAGTCCATGAGTATCGGATCATCCAGTATTACCTCGCCCCGGCTGTCGATATGCCCATGGTCGGCAGTAATAAAAAGCAGGGTGTCCTTAAGCAACGGCGCAAAGCCCTTCACCGCGTCCTCAATGTCCCAAAGGATGGAGCGCACTTTTTCGTGTCCCACTCCATGGGTATGCATGGCGCTGTCGGGCTGCGACCAGTATGCGTACATATATTTTTTGCCGGGCTGCGCGCACAATTCCTGCAGCTTCTCCCCCATTTGACGGATGGACTCGACTTTATTCTCTCCAAAGGGCATCAGGCGATGGGCGCCAAAGCCCGCCCGAGCAATACGCTCCAATATACTCTCATAGGGCATAAAATGCTGCG
>CAZCBC010000047.1:0-3943 GCA_964496775.1 uncultured Oscillospiraceae bacterium | reverse complement strand
GGAAAATCCGCCGCCACCTCGCCATGATCATCCCGGTTGGTATATACGACCACGTTTTTTTGAAGCTGCGGGTAGTACATGGTCCACCCCAGCCAGCCGTGCTGGGAAGGAAACAACCCGGAGTCTATCGAGGTGGTGGCCGCCACCGTGGTGGGCGGAAACACCGAAGAATACTCCGTCACCAGATGCCGGTAAAAAAAGCCGTCCGGACGAAGCAGCTGCTCCATATTGTGCATGCCCATGGCGTCCAGCAGCAAAACCACTACATTGCGGGGTTCCTTGACAAGCGCCGCGTCGGCGGCGGGCAGCGTCGCGTTGACGGCGTCCAAACCAAAGTACTTAAGGATGGAGCAGCTAAGGTTAGCGATGGTGCCGGTTGTTTCAAACATACGCATTCTCCTTTTTCATGGCGGTATCATACCCCTTTTTGTGCGGCGGCGCAACGCGCATTCCCTTCCTCTTTTTGATTTGTTAAGTATTTCGTACTTTTTACGGAATGATTGCAAAGATTTGGCTGAAACAGTATAATGGGTGTGGCCGCATATGGCGGCAGGAAGGACGTACCATGAGCGAAGATCCCCGCAGCCTGGTTTATAGGCTCATCAACAACATCCGCCGCGTCATTGTCGGCAAGGACGACGCCATCGAATTGGCGCTGATTGCCCTGCTGTGCAAGGGCCATGTTTTAATTGAGGACGTGCCCGGCGTGGGCAAGACCACCCTGGCGGCTTCCCTGGCCAAATCCCTGGACTGCACCTTTGGCCGCATCCAGTTTACCCCCGACATTATGCCCTCGGACGTGACGGGCTTTACCATGTGCAACATGCAGACGGGGGAAATGGAATACAAGCCCGGCGCCGTGATGGTGCAGATTCTGCTGGCCGACGAAATCAACCGCACCAGCCCCAAAACCCAGTCCAGCCTTTTGGAAGTGATGGAAGAGGGGCAGGTAACGGTGGACGGCACCACCTACCAGCTGCCCCAGCCTTTTATGGTGTTGGCCACGCAAAACCCCATCGACTTTGTGGGCACCTATCCCCTGCCCGAGGCGCAGATGGACCGTTTTTTTCTGCGCATCCGCATCGGCTATCCCACCATTGAGGAAGAAATCGACGTGCTGGGCCGCCACTCTGGGCAGGAATCGCCGCTGAAGGCTCTAGGGCCTGTCTGCGGCACCCGGGAAGTGCTGGACATGCAAAGCCAGGTGGGCGCCGTGTATTCCAGCCCTGAGGCCCGCAGCTACGTGGCCACCATTGCCGCCCACACCCGGCAGCATCCCGCACTGCAGCTGGGGGTTTCGCCCCGGGGCACCATCGCCCTGCTGCGCGCCGCCCAGGCCTGCGCCGTGCTGGCAGGCCGCGACTATGTGCTGCCCGACGACGTGCGCCATATGGCGCTGCCCGTGCTTTGCCACCGGTTGATTTTAACCCCCGAAGCCCGCATGAAGGGCATGACGGCGGAACAACTGTTGAACGATATTATGTTAAGCGTGCCTGTACCGGGCAAGGTGTCATGACCGGCAGGCTGTATACCCTCCTGCTCGCCCTGTTTTCCATGCTGCTAAGCGCGCTGTCCCTGGGCGGGCAGGTTTTTTACCTGTTCGCCCTGGTGCTTTTTGCCATGCTGCTGTATGGCTTGTTCAGCGTACTGTTGGCTAAAAATCTACTGGAATTCTCCCAGCATACCGATGTTACCGAAGTGGAGCGGGGAGAAAGCGCCACATTGTCCCTAAAAGCCACGCTGCGCAGCCCCCTGCCCATCGCCCCTTTACAGTTGAACCTTGCGTTGCCCGATGGCGATACCCAGGCAGCCATGGATGTGGGCATTCTGCGCACGACGAGCGCCAGTTACCCCCTCCGCATGGCCCATGTGGGGGTGTTCCCCCTGGGGGCGCAGACGATATCCTTGAGCGATGTATTCGGGCTGTTCCGGATGAAGAAAAAGCTGAAGCAGCCCCTGCCCCAGGTGGTCTCCCTGCCCCGGCCATTTGGCGTGGAGCGGTTGAAGTTCCCGCCCCAGGACGACGGCAACATGATGACCAACCGCTCGGGAGAGGATATTACCAGCCCTGAGGATACCCGCAGCTACCGCCAGGGGGATCCCTTAAAGCGCATCCACTGGAAATTAAGCCAGCGGATGGGCGAGTTAATTGTGCGCAAGTACGAGGTGCCCTCTCCCCCCGATACGCTGATTTTGATGGACTGCAGCGACCCGGTGGGCGGCGAAAACCAGGAGGACGGCCTGATGCGCCTGAGGGACACCCTGTGCGAAACAGCGCTGTCCGTTGCTAAAATGCAGATGGAGGACAACAACCCCGTCAGGGTACCCCTGTACGGCGCCCGCACGGGCGAATTCCAGGCCGACCACACGGGCAACCTGCAGCTTTTGCGGGAGGAGTTGGCCTATCAGTTATTCCGCGGCGGCGAACCCTTTGACAAAACGCTGAATGTGGAGCTGCGCCGCATGCGCCGCACCGGCGCAACGGTGGTCATTACCACCCGCCTGGACGCGAAGGTGGTGGAAGCGGTAAAAAACATCCGCCTCTCCGGCCCCAATGTGCGCTATTACTACGTTACCTTTACCCCCGACGCGCCGGAAAACACGCCCTTTATCAGCCGTCTGCAACACCATTTAGTGGAGGTATGCTATGTTACCCCCGCGTAATTTGCCGCGGCAGGTGGTATCCTGGCTGCTGAGCACCCTGGTGGGCTTTGGCGCCCTGTGGCCGCTGCTGGACATGTTGGCCCTGGGGCAGGAAGCTGGCGCCGCGCTGCTTTATATTGCCCTGTTTACCCTGATGATACGGCTGACGGAGAATATCCGCTCCGGCGTGCGCTCCCTTGTGCGCCTGGGACTGCTGGCTGCCCTGATATTGCTGGACGGCGGCATTGCAAAGGCCATGCAGCTGTTCAGCGCCCTAGTCAATCTGGCGCCCTTCTCCTCGGCGCTGCTTTTGTACAGCGATTTTGTCGTGCCCCTGCTGTCCCTGGTGATTGCGCTGTTTGGGCTTTTGTTAACCGCCGGGGACGCGGCCCATGCCGTACCGCTGATTTTAACCGTGTCGGTGATGACCTGGATGAGCGGCTCCCGGCAGAACCTGACCCACTACCTGCCCATGGCCTTCAGCATACCGCTGTTGTATGCCTTCAACCGTCCAACCACTGCCCTGACCATAGAAAAGCAGGAGAGCGGCGCCCCCAAGCGCTTCCTGCGCCGCGCCCTGCCCCTGGCATTGGCCATTATTTTAGCCGCCTCATTTCTGACGCCCCAATACCGCACCACCTATGAGCCGCTGGAAAAAAAGGCAACGGAATTAAAAGATTTTATCAACGATTACTTTTTCTTTACTGACTCCCGCCAGGCCTTTTCCCTTCGGGGCGAAGGCTGGCAGCCCATGGGGGATGAGGGCCTGGGCGGCGTGCCCCAGGTGCCCGACACCCCCGTGATGGAGGTAAAGGGCGAAGGCCGGGTCTATCTGCGGGGCGCCATACGGGATATGTACAATGGCCGCGCCTGGTACGACACCGTTTCCAGCCAGCGCTACGGCTACAATTCTTTCCGTTATAAATCTTTGCGGGATACCCTGATGGATGTGGATTTGCCGCCCGAGGGCAGGCTTAGCCAAAAGCAGTTGGATATCCGCATGTTAAGGAGCGCCACATCCACCCTGCTGGTGCCCCAGCGCACCCGGGAAATGACGCTGGGCAAGCGCATGGTGCCTTACTTTAACCTGTCCAGCGAATTGTTCATCACCCGCAACCTGCAGGCGGGGGACACCTACAGCATCACCTACGAAAACTATGTGGCGGGGCCGGAGGTGGCCGCCCTGGCCAGAAGCCTTGGCAACCGCGTCGACGCCCGGTACCAAAGCGTGCAGCAGCAGTACACCCAGATGCCCTCCCACCTGACCCCCGACGGCATCATCGCGGATTTGGCGCGCACC
>CAZCBC010000046.1:12222-16179 GCA_964496775.1 uncultured Oscillospiraceae bacterium | reverse complement strand
CGCCCGGGTTTGGCGCAGCCGCTCAGGAGGCTGAGTTCATTGACCAGTTCATTGGCAAGAAAGCGCCCCTGAAGATAGAAGATATCGAGGCCATCAGCGGTGCGACCATCACCACAGAAGCGGTGCTGGAAGCCATTAACGAGGCGCAGGGCGGCGCTCAGGAAGAGGAGCAGCCTGCGGAAGAACCCGCTGCAGTGGAGGGTGCCATCACAGTCTCCAAGGACGGCTTTGCTGGCCCAGTGGCGGTGACCGTGTCCTTTGAGGAGGACGGCGCCACCATCAAGACGCTGACCATTGGTGATGATAACTTCGCGGAGACGCCTGGGTTTGGTGCAGCCGCTCAGGAGGCCGAGTTTATTGACCAGTTCATTGGCAAGAAAGCGCCCCTGAAGATGGAAGACATCGAGGCCATCAGCGGCGCGACCATCACCACAGAAGCGGTGCTGGATGCCATCAACGAAGCGCAGGGCGGCGCTCAGGAAGAGGAGCAGCCCGAAGAAACTGCAGAAGAAGCAATCATCATGGCAGGCGAACAAACCGCTACCATGGAAGGTTTCTCTGGTCCTATAACAGTAAATGTTACCTTCGCCGCAGATGGAACGATTGAGAAGTTGGATATTCTATCCGATATCTTTGCCGATGGCAGCGGTTTCGGAGCGGCTGTTCTGGAAGATGATTTCCTGAAACAGTTCATAGGCAAAAAAGCACCGTTGAAGATTGAAGATATTGATGCGGCATCTTTTGCCACTGTTACCTCCCAGGCTGTTGTTCATGCTGTCAACGCAGCATTTGAAGGAAAATAAGCGACTGCTAACTTGAAAGGCGGGATATAGTTTGAGTATATTTACATTTCGCGGCGGTATCCATCCCTTGAAGGAACGCCATGAAGGCAAGATGGAAACACGCGACAAACCGATTAAAGAGTTTGTGGCGCAAACAGTATGCATTCCCCTGGATATGCATCTGGGCGATCCCAGCGTACCTGTTGTTAAGAAGGGTGATCGAGTATTGGTGGGGCAGGTTATCGCCGAGGCCGATGGTCCCCGGGGTATACCTGTGCATGCAAGTGTCAGCGGAGAAGTAACAGCTGTTGGAAAAATGCAGATGCTGTGCAAATTGCCTTCTCCCTGTATCACGATACAAAGCGATGGCCAGGATGAATGGGTGCAGCTTGCGCCTCTGGGCGATG
Organism: uncultured Oscillospiraceae bacterium; assembly: GCA_964496775.1. Classification (GTDB taxonomy): domain Bacteria; phylum Bacillota; class Clostridia; order Christensenellales; family Aristaeellaceae; genus DTU024. The sequence goes on along the minus strand of CAZCBC010000046.1, from coordinate 14,990 downwards.
TGGAGCAGGCGGATGCTGAGAAGATTATCCCGGCTGTCCGCGATGCGGGCATTTGCGGGATGGGTGGCGCTTGTTTCCCAACCCACGCCAAGATGACAATACCTGAAGGTAAATCGGTGGATACCATCATCCTAAACGGTGCAGAGTGTGAAACCTTTTTGACGGCGGACTACCGTTTGATGCTGGAACACCCTCAGCGGGTCGTGGATGGCTTGCGCGCCGCCATGCGCGCCATGAATGTGGAACGCGGTGTTATTGCTATTGAGGACAACAAACCCGAGGCAATTGCAGCGATGCAGCAAGCGGCAGCGGGTCGTGCCGGCGTGGAAGTGGCCACACTAAAAACCAAATACCCCCAGGGTGGTGAAAAACAGCTGATTGAGGCAATTACCGGTCGGCAGGTGCCCTCGGATGGACTGCCAAAGGATGTCAACGTTGTTGTGCTCAACGTGGGAACTGCTGCCGCTATTGCGGACGCCGTTATTGAGGGCAAACCTCTTATCAGCAGAATTACAACGGTAACCGGTTGCGTGAAGGAGCCGTCCAACCTGTTGCTGCGTATCGGCACCAGCGTATCTGACGCCGTAGAAGCCTGTGGTGGCTATCGTGAAGAGCCTGGCAAGATTTTCTTTGGCGGCAGCATGACAGGCCTGTGCATACCTGATGATAAAGTGCCTATGACTAAGGCGAACAATGGCATTGTTGTGCTCAACGAAAAACAAGCAAAATCCCATGCAGAAGGCCCTTGCATCCGCTGCGGCCGCTGCGTAGATGCCTGTCCCATCATGCTGAACCCAATGGAACTACGCAATCTGCTGGACGCGGATAAAATGGAAGAAGCCCAAAAGAAGAACTTAACCGACTGCATCCTCTGTGGCAGCTGCTCCTATGTATGCCCGGCGAAGCGTTGGTTGGTGGCATCCTTTAAAGAAGCCAAAGAACTGATTGCTGCAAGGAGGAAGTGACAATGAACTTACGTATGTCAACCGGGCCGCATCTGTTGAGCAGGGACACAACCCAGCTATTGATGCTGGATGTGATTATTGCCCTGTTACCTACGACGTTGGCGGGAATATATTTCTTTGGTACCAGCGCGGCCATTGTGCTTGCTGTGTCCATCGTGTCCGCGGTGCTAAGTGAGCTCATCTGGCAGGTGCTGATGAAGAAGCCGGTGCGCATTACAGACTTATCCGCCGTAGTGACCGGGCTCATCTTAGGGCTTAACCTGTCGGCGAATGCGCCTTTATGGATGGCTGCACTGGGGAGTGCCATTGGCGTTCTGTTGGTGAAACAACTCTTTGGCGGCATTGGCCACAACTTTTTAAACCCTGCCATGTTTGCCCGTGCCGTGCTGCTTGCCTCCTGGCCTGTGCATATGACCAAGTATGTATTGCCGCAGCGCGTGCTGTTTAGTTCAGCCGCGCAAGTGGGCGTGGATACCGTAGCTTCTGCGACGCCTTTGCTGGCGTCCAGCCAATGGAGCGTATGGGATCTGCTAGTAGGCAACATTCCCGGTGCCATTGGTGAGGTAAGCAAAATAGCTATCCTGCTTGGCCTAGTATATATGCTTGTGCGCGGAACCATCACCTGGCATATTCCCGCTTTCTTTGTGGGAACGGTGGCCATATTGTCTGCTCTGTTGGGCAGTAATCCGCTTACAGCAGTGTTAACCGGCGGCGTTCTGTTTGGCGCGGTATTTATGGCCACAGACTATGTTACCAATCCAACGCTGCGTGTAGGCCAATGCGTCTTTGGTGTATTGTGCGGCCTGATTGTTGTTGTTATCAGGAAGTACGGCAGTTATCCTGAAGGCGTTACCTTCGCTATTCTGTTTATGAACTGCCTTACCCCCCTGATTGACCGTTATTCCAAACGTAAAGTATATGGGGAGGTGAAAAAGCATGCCTAAGAAGGGGAATGATCTTCGTGGTGTTTTTATCAACGGTGTGCTGACTGAGAATCCAACGTTCCGTCTTGTGCTGGGCACCTGCCCAACCTTGGCTGTAACCACCAGCGCCATCAACGGCCTGGGCATGGGGCTTGCCGCTACCTTTGTGTTGGTCGGTTCCAATGCAGTTATTTCTTTGTTGCGAAATTTTATCCCAAATAAGGTGCGTATTCCGGCGTTTATTGTGGTTATTTGTACGTTTGTAACCATGATACAAATGCTGATGCAGGCCTTTGTGCCGCCGCTGTATGATGCGCTGGGCATCTTTATCCCGTTGATTGTTGTTAACTGCATTATTTTGGCGAGGGCGGAAGCGTTTGCTAGCAAAAACAATGTGATTCGGTCGGCGATGGACGGTGTGGGGATGGGCCTTGGCTTTACATTAAGTTTGCTGCTCATTAGTTCCATTCGTGAACTCGTTGGCAATGGGACAATTTTTAACATTAATGTGATGGGTGCCGGGTTTGAACCCATGCTCTTACTGGTACTTGCTCCCGGCGGCTTCATTGTTTACGGATTATTGCTGGGTCTCATTAACGCTATAGGCGAAAAGCGCGCGGCAAGCAAAAAAAATAAGGAGGCGACAGCGGCATGAGATTAAGTGATGTTGGTTTTTTCCTGTTCATGATAGACTGCGTTCTTGCCAATAACTACATTTTCTCGCGCTTCCTGGGATGCTGCCCATTTCTTGGGGTGTCCAGTAAGGTGGAGACGTCTATTGGAATGGGATTAGCCGTTACCTTTGTTATGGGTTTAGCGTCTTTGTTTACCTGGACAGTCAATGAGTTCTTGCTGATTCCTCTGCAACTTGAGTATCTGA
>CAZCBC010000046.1:8616-12212 GCA_964496775.1 uncultured Oscillospiraceae bacterium | reverse complement strand
GGTGCAGTTTGTTGAAATGTTCATGAAGAAATCCATGCCTGCATTGTACAGTGCGCTGGGTATCTACCTGCCACTGATTACCACCAACTGTGCTGTGTTGGGTGTTGCTTTACTCAATACTAATAACAACTACGGCCTGTTGGAATCGGTTCTTAACGGTGTATTTGGCGCACTGGGCTTCCTGCTCGCCATTGTGATGATGGCAGGTGTACGTGAACGTCTGGAATCTTCTGACATCCCCAAACCGTTCCGCGGTTTCTCCATCAGTCTGGTTATCGCTGGTATGATGGCTGTTGCGTTCCTGGGCTTTAAAGGCCTTGTAAAGTAAGGAGGGGAGAATATGCCGATTGTATATGCCATCCTCGTTTTGGGCGGCCTGGGTATTGTGTTTGGCGTTGTACTCAGTTTTGCGGACAAGGTGTTCGCTGTACCCGTTGATGAACGAGTCGCGCTGGTACGTGAAGCCGTTGCCGGTGCCAATTGCGGTGCCTGCGGATTTCCCGGCTGTGACGGATTTGCTGAGGCGGTAGTTAGGGGAGAGGCGCCCATTACTGGATGCCCGCCCGGCGGTTCTAAAACCGTGAACGCTTTGGCAGAGATTATGGGTGTAGACGCTATAGAAGGGGAACCTATGGAAGCCCGCGTGCTTTGTCAGGGTTCAGCCGAGAACGCCAAGGTACGCGTCAACTACGATGGATATCAGAGTTGCGCTCTTGCCAGCATGCTGGCGGGCGGTCCCAAAATGTGTCAGTATGCCTGCATGGGTTTAGGCGATTGCTTAGATGTATGCAAGTTTGGCGCCATCCGTATGGAAGGCAGTATCGCAGTCATTGATGAGGAAAAATGTACCGCTTGCGGTATGTGCGTTGACGCTTGCCCGCGGGGAGTTATCAAACTTTTGCCGCGTAAGGCCATCGTCACCGTACGCTGCCAAAACCAGGCCAGCGCCAAGGAAGCGCGGGAGAGCTGCGCGAAAGCGTGTATCTCCTGCAAGCGCTGTGAAAAAGCATGCGAGTTCGATGCCATCCATGTGAACAATGGTTTTGCGTCAATTGATCCACAGAAATGCACGCTGTGTGAAGCTTGTGTCGCGGTATGCCCTTGTAATTGCATTACTGTTTCGAAAAACTAACTCTATTGAGGCTCAAGTGAAAGCGCGTTTTATTTACGCGCTTTCACTTTTTCAAAACCCATAGTTGTCGTAAGGGCGTGAAGATGAAAAAGTATCTAAGTTTCCTGCTGATGGTATTCTTGCTGATGCCTTATGCAGGCATTGCGCAGGACAATAAAACCCTCAGTGATGATGAGATCGCCGCCATTCTCTATCGTATGTCCCAGGAAGAAAATAGGGAGAGCGAGTATCTTGTGCTGCCCGATGATTATCTGGAACCTGCGACAGGCCTTGACGGCATATACAGGCTCCTGATTGTGGGGGTAGATACTGACGACCCCAGAATACGCGGGCGCTCGGACACGATGATGGTGGCGGTGCTTGATACACGCTATAAACAGCTTAAGTTAATTTCCTTTATGCGGGATATATATGTTCAGATACCCGGGCGCGGCCACAACCGCTTGAACGCTGCTTATGTGTATGGTGGCCCTGAACTGCTGAAACAGACGCTGGAGAAAAATTTTCATATTCAGGTGGACGGATATTTGGCTGTAAACTTTTCCATGATGATTGCCCTTGTAGATGCGATTGGCGGGATTGAGATCGAGGTGGAGGAACAGGAACTAAAGCCTCTTAATGGTATCCTGGAGTATTATAACTACCAGAATGAGCGGCCGGAAAGCGAGGGAAGGTTGGAGCAATTTGGCTTTCAACGTCTGAATGGGTTGCAAGCAATGTCCTATGCGCGTATCCGGAAGATCGATAGTGATTATGAGCGCGTTGGCCGGCAGCAGCGGGTGATGATGGCGATTTTTAACCGCATAAAAAGTCTGAACCCCGATCAATTGGTAGATATTATGATGCAGAACATCGACGATGTCGCGACGGATGTAACCATTGCCTCGGCGGTGTCCATGATGCATGATGTTTTGTCCCTTGAAACGATTGATACCAGATACCTGCGCATTCCTGTCCCAAGAAGCAGCCGCAATACGGTGTTAAACAAGGCGTATTTTATCATTCCAAACCTGGAGAAGAACCAGAAGGCGATTCGTAAGTTTTTGGATACCCCCTGAGGCTTCCCTTGCCATAAGGGAGGAAAACGGGTAGAATATTGGAAATGAAATAAGGAGGTCTTCTTTATGTATACTGAGGTTATTGATAACGCTGCGGATAAGATGGAAAAGACAAAAGATGTTTATAAGCGGGAATTGCAGTCCCTTCGGGCTGGCCGTGCCAATCCCCAGCTTTTGGATCGCATTTTGGTGGACTACTATGGCACCATGACCCCCATTAACCAGATGGCCAATATTGCCGCGCCGGAGCCCCGTTTGCTTACAATTTCCCTGTGGGATATAAAGGCAATTCCCCTGGTGGAAAAAGCCATTCAGAAGAGTGACTTGGGGCTTAATCCTGCCAACGATGGTAAAATTATACGCCTGGTCATCCCGGAATTGAACGAGGAGCGCCGTAAGGAGCTAACCAAGGTAGTACGCAAAAGCGCTGAAGATGCCAAGATTGCCTTGCGCTCCATTCGCCGGGATGCGATTGAGCAGATTAAGAAACTGAAGAAGGATTCACTGATTACAGAAGACGAGCAGCGCAGGGCAGAGGATGAGATGCAGAAGGTTACCGATGCCGCTACCAAGGACGTCGACACCATGGCGGAGGAAAAAGAAAAGGAAATTATGTCCGTTTGATGAAACGCTTTGTAGGTTGCCCGCTCAGCCGCTTTGAGGAAGAAGTACCTCTCCCTGAACGGCAAAAGATGGATATCCGGTACACAGCAAGTCGCCCGGAGCATTTGGACGACCCGGAAAGAACCAAGCGCATTATCATGGTAAAAGATCATGTACTGTATGTTGCCTGCTTCCGGGATGGTTCACCTCGGGAGGAGGAGAAACAGGATTGAGTCAGCTGCCTAAGCATATTGCCATCATTATGGATGGTAACGGAAGATGGGCTAAAAAACATAAGCTTGCTACCGCTTTGGGACATCGCAAGGGGGTTGAATCCCTGCGGGAAATTATCCGCTATTCCAGTGATGCTGGAATAGCGGTACTGTCCTTGTATGCCTTTTCTACCGAGAACTGGAAACGCTCCAAGGAAGAAGTCGGTGCATTGATGGACTTGATACTGGAGTTTTTCAAGTCTGAGATTGACGAGCTTGATGAAAAGAATGTGCGCATCCGTATCTTGGGGGATGTGGAAGGGTTGCCGAAAAGGCAGGCTAATACCGTTCGGGATGCTGAGGAGCGCACCAAGGATAACACGGGGCTTCAATTGAATATTGCGTTAAATTACGGTGGTCAGGCGGAAATTCTGCGCGCCGTATCTTCTCTGTGTGAAAAAGCATCAAAGGGAGAAATAGCGTCTCAGGATATTACCGATGACATGTTTCAGCAAGAACTGTATACCAGGGAACAGCCCATGGTAGATTTATTGATTCGGACCAGCGGGGAAATGCGCATCAGCAATTTTT
>CAZCBC010000046.1:7886-8606 GCA_964496775.1 uncultured Oscillospiraceae bacterium | reverse complement strand
TTACTGTATCAGATGGCATATGCGGAGATGCTGTTTCCCAAGGCGCTGTGGCCGGATTATACGGTGGAAATGTTTAAGAAGGATATTGAGGCATTTGGCAGCCGCGAGCGGCGTTATGGAGGGCGCAAGGCATGATGACGAGGATTATTACAGGCGCTGTTCTGCTGGTGTTGTTGATTTTTGCGCTGCTCACAGGAGGCTGGGTGTTTTCAGTGCTGTGGATTGCGGCGCTTTGCCTTGCCATGTATGAACTGTACCATGCCTTTATAGAAGCGGGACACCGTCCGGTAACATGGCCAAGTTGGGTATGCCTGATTGTCAGCATTCCCTCTTTTATGCTGATGCAGCAAACGGAAAGCTTGTTCTTGTTGGTAGTTACTTTTTGTATCACCTTTTTGGTGGTGGCAGCCATTGTGATGTTTCGGCGCGATCCGCACCTTGAAGACCTGCTAATTTCCGTTATGCCTATCACTTATGTGGTTATTCCGGGCTTGAGCATGCTGGGGCTATTAAGGATAACACCCTTTTTAAAACAGCAGATGCTGATGGCAGCGGTCTTTCTGATTCCTGTGCTGGGGGATGCGGGCGCTTACTTTATTGGTGTCCGGTTTGGCAAGACGAAACTGATTCCGGCGGTCAGCCCCAAGAAGACTGTGGAGGGTGCTCTGGGAGGACTTTTATTTAGAGTGTTGGGCGCTGTGGGGGTGTATGTGGGGGGAG
>CAZCBC010000046.1:430-7833 GCA_964496775.1 uncultured Oscillospiraceae bacterium | reverse complement strand
CACTTGTTAAGCGGTATTGCAATGTGAAGGACTTTGGCAAGATATTTCCTGGCCATGGCGGCATGATGGACAGGCTGGACAGTGTGCTGTTTGTGGCTGTGCTGGTGTATCTGTATCAGGTGGTGTGGAGATGAGAAACCTGATTGTACTGGGCGCGACGGGCTCCATCGGAACCCAGGCGCTGGAGATTGCCGCAGCGTATCCTGAGGATATCCGCATTGCTGCACTTTCAGCCCATGGCAATGCTTCTTTGCTGTTTGAGCAGGTGCGCCTATTTCGTCCCAGGGCCGCGGCTATTACGAGCGGCGAGGTGGAAATACCGGAAGACTTAAACTTTTGCCAGTGGTACTTTGGCCCCCATGCTTTAAAGGAAATTGTCCGGGATATCCCTTGCGACGATGTGCTGGTTGCCGTGGTGGGTATGGCTTCACTGGAATGTGTGCTGCAAGCGCGCAAACTGAGCAGGCGCGTGCTGCTCGCCAACAAAGAAACCTTGGTGGCAGGCGGCCAGATTATTATGCCCGTCTGCGATGTACTGGGGGAAAACCCCACGCTGATACCTGTTGACAGCGAGCATTCTGCCATCTATCAGTGCCTTCAGGCGGCGCAGGGCAACCCTTTTGAGCGCCTGATTCTGACGGCATCGGGCGGGCCATTCCGGACATGGAAACAGGAAGACATCATGCGGGCGACTGCCAAACAGGCATTGAAGCACCCCAATTGGGAGATGGGACAAAAGATTACCATCTATTCTGCCACCATGTTCAACAAGGCTTTGGAGATTATCGAGGCAAAGTGGCTGTTTGATGCCGCCCCCAAGCAGATTGATGTATGCGTTCACCCCCAAAGCATAGTGCATTCCCTTGTGGAGTTTGCCGACGGTACGCAGTTAGCACAGCTGGGCACGCCTGATATGCGTACCCCCATTATGTACGCTATGATATACCCGCGCAGAAAAGCGGCGCTTGGTGAAAAGCTGGACCTTGCCAAGTTGGGTACGCTGACCTTTGAAGAGGTGGACGAGCAACGTTTCCCCGCTATCAGGATGGCCTATGATGCCATGGGGGCTGAGGGCGCGGCGCCTTGCATTCTCAATGCCGCCAATGAAGTGGCGGTCGCTCATTTCCTGAAAGAACGAATCCCCTTCCACGCCATTACCGACACGGTCCGTAGCGTACTGGATGGTCTTAGTTTGCCGGCAGATAGCGTTGAGGCCATTCTGTATGCTGATGCTTTGGCTAGGCAAAAGGCGGAAGATTATATTCAAAAGCTAACCTGATGGAGGTATCATGACCATACTCTATATTCTTTTAGCGCTTCTTATGTTCGGCATTATGATTACCGTACACGAAGCGGGACACTTCTTTGCGGCACGTTTGACAGGTATTCCGGTCAAGGAATTTGCTATTGGCTTTGGGCCGTCCATTGCCCAGTGGAACAGTAAAAAGCATGAAACAAAATTTTATCTGCGCTCCATCCCGGTAGGCGGCTACTGCATGTTCTATGGCGAGGATGACATTGAGGGCAAAGAAATCAATGATCCCCGTGCCTTTGGCAAACACAAGGTATCCAGCAGGCTGCTGACCATCCTGATGGGGTCTGTTATGAACATTGTTCTTGCCCTGGTGGTCGCCTTTGGTTACTATGCGGTTTCCGGCGTGCCCACCATCACAGGCCCTTATACAACACGGGTACAGAGCGTTAACCAGGGCAGTCCGGCAGAAATAGCCGGGATACTGATGGGCGATGTTATTACATCAGTAGAAGGGCAGAAGGTTACGAACAATTTATCAATTCTGCTGGATTCGTACGGACAAAAAGGCGAATTTCCAGTTAATCTGACCGTTGCCCGTGGCTATGGCGAAGCGCAGAAATTGGTTGATTTACAGGTAACGCCCATCAAAGATCAGGATACGAACCGGTATATGCTGGGCGTTATCGTTGATATTTCCGCGCCGGTTGAAGTTGTAAAAAGCGGCTTGCTGGGCAGCTTCAAGGCAGCAGTGCAGTTATGTGTTGGCGCATCGCGCAGCATACTGGATGCTTTCCGTAACCTGGTGTTCCGCGGTGAAGGCATGGGGGAAATGACAGGTGTCGTGGGCGTAACCCAGATGATTGTAGAAGAAACCCAGCGTTCCCAACTACAGGGATATTTATCCATGCTGATATTTATTTCCATCAACCTAGGACTTGTCAACCTGTTTCCCTTTCCGGGGCTGGATGGAAGCCGGCTTCTGTTTCTTCTGGTGGAGGCTATACGGGGCAAGCCTGTCGAAAAGGAAGCCTATGTGCATGCAGCCGGAATGGTTCTTCTGCTTGGGTTTATGCTGTTGATTACTTTGCGGGATATCCTGCGCCTGTTTTAAATTGGAGGGGCTGTGAAAAAGGCAATACAAGTTGGTCATGTAATTATTGGCGGCGATGCGCCCATCAGCATCCAGTCCATGACCAATACCGATACGGCGGATGTCAGCGCGACAAGCCAGCAGATACAGGCCCTGGCTGATGCGGGCTGCGATATTGTGCGTGTATCGGTCTATAACCAGGCATGCGCGGACGCGGTAAGACAACTGGTTGATGCAAGTCCGGTTCCCTTGGTTGCCGACATCCATTTTGACCATCGTCTGGCTATCGCAGCCATGGAAAATGGAATTTCCAAGCTGCGGCTGAACCCTGGCAATATATCCGACCAACAGAAAATCAGCATGGTTGCCGACTGCGCAAAACGACATAAAACCCCCATTCGCATCGGCGTCAACTCGGGTTCCGTTCCCAAGGACATTTTAGAGAGGGATGGAGGCATTACTCCCCGGGGATTGGTTGATAGCGCCGCCCGCCATGTCGCGCTGCTGGAAAAGCACGGTTTTGATGACATCGTCATTTCCATCAAATCCAGCGACATAAAAACCATGGTGGACGCCTGCCGCCTTGCTGATAAGGAATTTGATTACCCCTTGCACCTTGGTGTAACGGAAGCAGGCTTGCCGGGGCAGGGAACCATCAAATCCGCCATCGGTGTAGGGGCCCTTCTAATGGACGGTATCGGCTCGACCATCCGTATTTCCCTGTCAGGCTCTCCCTTGCCGGAAGCGGAAGCCGCCATCAATATTTTGAAAGCGCTGAATCTTCGTCCCGGCATACAGTTAATTTCCTGCCCCACCTGCGGCCGTACCCAGATTGATGTGGAGGGCATCGCAAGAGAGGTAGAAGAGAAAACAAAGCATCTTACACGTCCCTTGAAGGTGGCCATCATGGGGTGTGTCGTCAATGGGCCAGGTGAAGCGCAGGAAGCGGATATCGCAATCTGCGGGGGCAGGGACAGCGGCGCCCTTTATATCAAAGGCCGCTATGTGAAGAAGATTACCATGGACTTTGCCTCGGAAGTGCTGGAGGCAGTTAAACGCTTTGATCAGTATTAGGATAGAATTTCAATGAAAGACAGCCTTCTGGAACAAATTTATCAAAAACTGCCTGCGCTGAGCGGGCAGCTTTCGACAGAAAAAATATATTACAATAAAACCAGCCGCAGTGTACTGGTGATGCTTTTATCCGAAGAACCTCTGGGAGAGAAGGACTTTCTTGCCATAAAGGAAGCAATAATGGGTTTGTTGCCGGGTATGCGCGTATCTCTGCGCACTGCGGCGCCTACTGCTGCGCAAAGTTTTTTGGACGACCCCGCCCAATACAGCGAAATATTCTGTGACCTTTTTATACGAAACTTTCCTGCCATGCTTTCCTGGGTGAAGGAAATACGGTGGCTGCCGGAAAAAGGCAATATTCTGCTGGAAATGCCGGATGAGTTTTCCTTGGGCTATATGAAGGAAAACGGTCTGCGTGAGGTGACGGAAACCGCTGTTTATGATGTTTTTCGCGTGCGCCCCAAAGTTGAGTTTGGCCTGCGCAACGATGCGCAGCAGCGTCTGGAGCGTATTAAAAAAGGCCGCCTCAAAGAAGTGGAACGAAAGAAAGAACGCGTTTTGAAGCAGGAACCGACCAAACCGGTTGAAACTGTAAGCAAAAAGGTCAGCGGCAGCAAGCGCATCAAGGGCGCGCTTATCAAGGACGATCCGGTTGATATAGGAACCCTGAATGAAATGTCCGGTACCGTTACCGTACAGGGCAAAGTGACCGGTAAGGAACGGAAGGACTTGCCCGGCAAGGAAATGGTGCTGCTAACTTTTGTTGTTAACGATGCTTCAGGCAGCATTAAGTGCAAAATGTTTCTGCGATACCGCAGTGGCTGGGGGCCGCGCAAAGGAGAAGATGTGCCCCTGACAAAAGAAGAAATTGACTCGGTGGAGAAGGTTATCGGCGCCATCAAGGAAAATGAAGGCATCAAGGTGCGTGGCACCTGCGAGCGTGATTCCTTTGAGCGGGACATTGTGCTGATGGCCAAGGACCTGATGCACTTTACCATAGAAAAACGCATGGATCATGCAGAACGTAAGCGCATTGAACTGCATGCCCATACCCAGATGAGCAATATGGATGCTACCGTTTCGGCCTCTGATTTAATTAAACAGGCAGCTAAATGGGGACACCAGGCCATTGCTATCACCGACAGCGGCGTTGTGCAGGCGTTTCCTGAGGCCTTTATGGCGGCTAAACGCAACAACATCAAGCTGATACCGGGCTTGGAAGGATATATGATTGATGCGGGCGGTATTGTCAACAATGCAGACGCACAGAGCCTGGATGCTCCCATTATTGTGGTGGACTTTGAAACCACCGGCCTTAACAGCCGGACAGACCGCATCATTGAAATTGGCGCGGTAAAAATAGCCAGTGGGGACATTGTGGATACCTTTTCATCCATGGTAAACCCCGGTATTCCCTTGCCCTCGGACATTACCCGCATTACAGGCATAACCGATGCCATGGTAATGGATGCGCCCAGCGCCGCCCAGGCGTTGCCGGAGCTGTTAAAATTTATGGGCGACCACACCATTGCGGCGCATAACGCCAAGTTTGACTGTGCCTTTTTAAACAACGAATTGCAGCGTATTAATCTGTCTTACGATGCGCCTCAGCTGGACACCTTATCCATGGCGCAGAAGCTGTACCCTCATTTGAAGAGTTTCAGGCTGGCATCGTTGTGCAAACACCTTGGAGTATCGCTGAAAAACGCGCATCGTGCGGTACATGATGCAACGGCGACCGCGCAGTGCCTGAATATCATGCTGGGCGCTTTAAAAGAAAAGGGGGCTGAAACCCTGCGCGATGTTGATGCGTTGCTGAAGGGATACGTTAAAACGAACCGCCGCCATGTGGTGCTGCTTGCGGCCTCGCAAAAAGGTATGTTTCATCTGAACAAACTTGTTACGCTGTCCCACCTTGAATACTTTAACCGGGTGCCCACCATTCCCAAGGACATGATACAAAAATATCGGGAAGGGGTATTGGTCGGTTCTGCCTGCGAGGAAGGCGAGGTTTATCAGGCCGTTCTTGATAACGAGAGCGATGCCAAACTAAAGGAAATCATATTCTTTTATGATTATTTAGAGATTCAGCCTGTCAGCAATCATACGCTGCTCAAACATCAGGGGCTGGTAAAAGATGATGATGAATTGCGCGCCATCAATGAGAGGATTATAAATCTTGGGAAAAAATACGGTAAACCTGTTGTGGCAACAGGAGACGTGCACTTCCTGGAGCCTGAGGACAGCATCTATCGTTCCATTCTACAGTTTAGCCAGAACGTGCGAAACTTTGATATACAGCCAGCGCTGCATTTCAAAACGACAGAGGAAATGCTGGAGGAGTTTTCGTACCTTGGCAAAGAGAAGGCAGAGGAAGTCGTCATTGACAACCCCGCCAAAGTTGCCGCAATGATTGGTGATATCAGCCTGTATCCCAAGCACCCTGAAAACAAAACAACTTTTGCGCCTGTATGGGAAAGTGCGGAGGAAGATATTAGAACGATGACGATGGAAAAGGCGCATCTTCTTTACGGTGATGAGTTGCCTTCCATTGTTCAGGAGCGTTTGAAAAAGGAACTGGATGCTATCATCGGTTATGGGTATGCAACGCTGTACAGCATTGCCAACAAGTTGGTGCAAAACTCTCTATCCAATGGCTATGTGGTGGGCAGTCGCGGCTCTGTAGGGTCTTCCCTCGTGGCCACCATGTGCGGTATTACCGAAGTGAATCCGCTGCCCCCGCATTACAGATGCAAAAAATGCCGAAGAGCGCATTTTGATGTGCCCAAAGAGTATCGGGTGGGTGTGGACTTGCCGGATAAAATTTGCGATACATGCGGCGAATTAATGGCTAAGGATGGTTTCGACATTCCCTTTGAAGTGTTCTTAGGCTTTAAAGGGGATAAGGTGCCCGATATTGACTTGAACTTTTCAGGGGATTATCAGGCGCATGCCCATGCCTATGTAGAAGAACTCTTTGGCACAGGGTTTGTTTTTCGCGCAGGCACCATCGGTACCCTGCAATCGAAAACAGCCTATGGTCTTGTTCTTAAATACTTAAGAGAAAACGAAAAAGAAGTTTCCAACACCGAGGTTGACCGCCTGGTGCAAGGGTGCGTTGGTGTGAAGCGCACGACGGGCCAGCATCCCGGGGGTATGGTCATCTTGCCAAAGGAATATGATATTGCTCAGTTTACCGCTGTTCAGCATCCGGCGGATAAGGACGAGAAGGGGATTATTACCACCCATTATGATTTTAACTCCATGCACGACATTCTTGTTAAGTTGGATATACTGGGCCATGATGATCCCACCATTATCCATATGCTGGAGAGGTTGACAGGGGTCCATTACAGCGAGATTCCCTTGGACGACCAGAAAGTAATGTCCCTCTTCGTTTCGCCTGAGGCGTTGGGCGTAAGCGCGCAGGACATCAATTGCCCAACCGGAACGCTGGGGGTGCCGGAATTTGGAACTCCCTTTGTTCGCCAGATGCTGGTGGACACGAAGCCGACCACCATGGCGGAGCTTGTCCGTATCTCCGGCCTCTCGCATGGTACGGATGTTTGGCTGGGCAATGCGAAGGATTTAATCCTAAGCGGCACTGCGGAACTAAAGGAATGCATATGCATTCGCGACGATATCATGAACTATCTGATTTCCATGGGTATGCCTGCGAAAATGTCCTTTGATATTATGGAAAACGTCCGCAAGGGTAAAAAACTTGAGCCCGGCCCCGATATGGAAAACGCTATGCGGGAACACCAGGTGCCTGAATGGTTTATTGAAAGCTGCAAAAAAATCGGTTATCTATTCCCCAAGGGGCACGCGGTAGCCTATGTGACGATGGCTTTGCGTATCGCCTGGTTCAAAGTATATTATCCCTTGGCATATTATGCGGCATATTTTACCATCCGTTCTGCGGGATTTGATGCGGAAACAATGCTATGCCCCCCTGCTTATATTAAAAAGATGCTGGAGGAT
>CAZCBC010000046.1:0-420 GCA_964496775.1 uncultured Oscillospiraceae bacterium | reverse complement strand
AAGGCCATTGATGTGAAGGAACAGACGGGCAAGGATAAGGACGAAATTGTTGCCCTTGAAGTGGTGCTGGAAATGAATGCCAGAGGCTTTAGCTTTTTACCGGTAGATCTGTATAAGAGTGAAGTAAAAGAGTTTGTTATAGAAGGCAACGCCTTACGGTGTCCTTTTACGTCGTTAAAGGGCTTTGGCGATCAGGCTGCCATCAGCATCGTGGAGGAACGCGGCCAGCCTTTCCTGTCCACGGAAGATTTGAAAAAGCGCACACGCATTACCAACACAGGGGTTGAAATGCTTCGCAAGTGTGGTACGCTGGAAGATTTATCCGATACCAATCAAATATCTTTCTTTTAAGGCTTGAAAACTTTATTGTATGCTTCAGTGTACAAAAACCACCAGCCGAGCTGGTGGAAAAGGAAAGCT
>CAZCBC010000045.1:8633-16640 GCA_964496775.1 uncultured Oscillospiraceae bacterium | reverse complement strand
CCCGAAATGATGAAAGCCAGTGTTCAGCAGAGCGCCGCCATGCAGCAGAACCCCGAGATGATTGGCAAGCTGCTGGAAAAATATGTGAAGGCTGTTATCGAAAACTACGAAGCGGAAGTTGTTCCCTCCCTCAAGAGCGAACAGGGCGCCTTTGACGTTGAGGGCGGCCAGTACACCCTGAACGTAGCGGGCGATATCTTAGCCAAACACGTGGGCGGCATGCTGAAGGCTATTGTCGCCGTGGCCAAGGACGACGCCGAGATGAAAGCCATGGTAGAACCCATGCTGCAGCAGAGCGCTGCCAGCCAGGGCGAGACTGAAGTCAAAACCTATGACGACCTGATTGCCGAACTCAGCAAAGGCGCCGAAAAAATGTTGGCCGAAGGCGATATGAAGCTCTTCACCGTCAACGCATACAAGAACGAAGAAAGCAAGGCTTCCCTCGTTACCGTCAGCAGCCCCTACATGGATGGTCAGGCCTTCCACGTTACCGTCAATGCCGTCCCCTCCGAAAACGGCGAGAGCGTGAAGGTAGACCTGATCCTCAAATCCAAGGGCGGGGAAGAGACTGAAGAAACCGAAATCAACTGGGACGAAGCCAAGCAGAACATCGCTTCGGGCGCCGACTACTCCTCCATGGTGATGTCCTTCAACGTGGACACCAGCAAGGACGAAGCCGCCAACAAAGCGACCAGCAGTTTCGGCATGAACAT
This sequence comes from uncultured Oscillospiraceae bacterium, assembly GCA_964496775.1. GTDB lineage: Bacteria > Bacillota > Clostridia > Christensenellales > Aristaeellaceae > DTU024. Next base: position 15,927 of record CAZCBC010000045.1, on the reverse strand, counting down.
GGCCGTCATGGGCATGCCCATCGCCCTCAACTTTACCAGCGAAGAAAACCTGACCGGCGCCTATGAAAGCAATGGCACCGTTGCCCTGAGCCTCATGGCCCCCACCCCCCTGCTGACTATCGCCACCAAGTCTGTGGAAACCGACAAGCAGCCTGAGGCCCCCAACACCGAAGGCACCACCCCCTTCGTGATGCAGGCCGATATGGACGAAGAAGCCATGGCTCCCCTGATGCAGGTTGTAATGGAAAAGGGTCTGCCCAAGCTGATTGAAAATCTCAACACGGCCCTGCCCGAAGAAGCCGCCGTGTTGCTACCCATGCTGCAGCAGATGATGGCCTCCCCCGGCATGACTGACAGCACAACCCAAGCCAACTAATAACCTATCCCGGCCCGTGCTCAGCACGGGCCTTTTTTATCACGTAAGGAGGTACCTATGAGCATACTGAAGCGATTGAGCGCGCTGCTGCTTGCCGTCCTGATGGTCTTTACCATAACGGGCATGCAGGCTGCTGAACATGCTGAAACCATCCCCGTAAAGGCCACAGTGTGGGCAGAAATGGATCAGGACTTATTGGCCCAGACCATCGGCTTTGCCGCCGGTGAAGAAGGCCTGACCCGGGATGTCGCCCAGGCCCTGGCCGGTGCCCTGACAAAGGCGCGCCTTCAGGTTGCATATAACGGCGACAATGTGGGCCTGACGCTGGGCAGCGACAAGGGAGATGTGCTGTCCCTCTTCTATACCGTCCTGTTGAATCAGGGGCTTGTGTATATGGAAACCGACCTGTTCCCCGGGTTTGTACTGCAAACCACAGCGGAAGTTAATGAGGGCTCGGTCTCCCCGGAAAAGTTTCAGGAAATCACCCGGAGCGTAACGGATAAGCTGTCAAGCGCCGATATCGAAGCCTGGCTGAAACCTTATGCGGAAGATATCACCGCCTACTGGGATAAGAACATGGCCCATTCCTTAAGCTATGAGGAGGGTAGCTATACCATGCCCGACGGCAGCGTATGGCCTGTCAAGGGTACCTTCCGCCTGGTGGAAGGCGAATTTGCCGGGCTGATAAAACTAATCTTTGAGCGGCTGGATAAGGATCAGGCGTTCAAGGACTTTACCCAGGAATGGCTGGACACCATTGAAAAGATGAATAATGCCTCGGGAACGCCGGAAGAAAGCCCCAAGCTGGATGCCTTTTTTGAGGAAGGCCGCCAGATTATGACTGAGGCACCGCTTGACAGCGAGGAATTATTTACCACCATCACCTTCTATACCGACGCGGAGCATCGGGATGTCTTTACCACCCTGCGCTTGGAAAACGGTCAGTACTTTATGCTGTCCCTGTCGGGGGATGAGCCACGGAAGGTTTCCTTCGTTTATCTGCAAGCCTCAACCTATATTGAAGGCGCCTATTCGGACAGTGGCAGTGACACCGTCAACGCACAGTTGGGCAGCCAGGCACCTGCCGCAGAAAATGGGCAGGGGACGCTGCAAGTACAGCCCAGCCTTGAGGAAATGACCACACTCTACCAGGGTGTGCTGAACAAAAGCATTGATTACGACAGCATGGTTCAGGTTGATCTTTCGGTTAAGGGCACAGACAAGATGGAAGGAATGGAACTTTCCTTTGCCTACCACACGCCTTATGAAGGCAGCCAAAACGTACACCTCACCATGAACACCTTAAGCGACACTCCCTGGAAGATAGAAGGCAAGCTGACCAGCAACATGCTGGAAGAAACCGCAGCAGACCTTCCTACCCTGCCCCGAGAAGGCACAACAATCATTGCCATTACCCAGGATGGCGACATCGACGAGGAAGCCATGATGGCTGCCGCTAACGCCTTTGCCAAAGAAGGCCTGCCCGCTCTGTATCAGCGCCTGCAAAACGCCTTCCCCGAGGAAGCGGATATCCTGAGCGCCCTACTACAGCAAGGCATTGGCGAGCCTCTGGACGAACTCATGGAGGAGGCCGAGGTAACCCCTTAACGAAGCAGTAAAATAATGCTTGCAAGATGGACGGCGGGGATATATAATATTATTCGGCTGAAATCGAGGTCTGTGGTTGAAAACCGAAGCCAGTCGCAGGCAAAACGGTCCACGTAAGCGGGGCAAAGTTCCCGTGAGCATGGTGCGGTCTAGAGGTAAGTCCGGCCGGAAGCAATTCCGAGAGGGTGGCGTGAGGGCGTTATACGCAGAGCCAAGCCCCTGCCGGCGAGTGTGGGGTCAAAAACCAGGTCAGCGAGAGGACAGCCCATCATAATATTCAGGGGGTTACTATACCATGTACCAAGACAAGACGCTCGTTTGCCGCGACTGTGGGGTGGAATTTACATTCACCGCCGGTGAACAGGAATTCTACGCCGAAAAGGGCTTCCAGAACGAGCCCACCCGCTGCAAAGAGTGCCGCCACGCCCATAAGGCCAACCGTGCCAGCGCTCCCCGCGAAATGCACGACGCCGTGTGTGCCCAGTGTGGCGCGCATACCCAGGTTCCCTTCCTGCCCAAGAACGACCGTCCCATCTATTGCAGCGAGTGCTTCGCTGCCTCCCGCAACAGGTAATCCCCGTTAGCAAGTTTAACCGGCAGCAACCCCTCGAGGGGTTGCTGTTTTATTATGCGTATAATAACCATCGTGTTCTTCATTTTTGCCTATGAGCCTCATTTTTCCGCATTGCGCGGCCTTTGCTTCGTTGTAATCCTTTGCCCGGCATGTTATAATATGGTCGTGAAACATCACTGTATCCAAAGGGACCGGAGATTTTGCTTCATAGCGGGGAACTGTCGAAGATGGCCGTTGCAGGGCTACGGTAAATCAGCAGTAACGACGCTATGGGGCTAAAGGTTCAACCCTGTGGCGGCATGATGTTCGCAATCAGGATACTACTAAAAACAGGAGGAATGCACCCGATGAAAAGAATGATTACACTTCTTCTCTCACTGATGCTGGTCATGTCAGTCATGGGCGTGTCCGCAGAACAGCCCATCCCCATGACCATCGCCACCTGGACAAGCAACGAAGATCAGTTGGCTTTGCTGAAAACCTTTGTGGACGAGTTCGCCGCGCACAAGGGCATCTCCATTGACGCCACGTTTGAATCCATCCCCTTTGGTGAATACAACACCAAGCTGCTGCTGGAGCTGCAAAGCTCCAACCCGCCGGACCTATATTGGGTACTGGAAACATCCGCCCCTGCCTTTATTGCCTCGGGCAACCTGGCCAAGCTGGATGAAGCGCTGAAGGAATGGAACCCCGAGGATATCTCCCCCTCTGCCCTCACCCTGTGGCAGCAGGATGGCGCAACCTACGCCGTTCCCTTTTCCACCTCCCCCTTCATCATGATTTATAACGCGACCATGTTCAAAGACGCGGGCGTTAAAACCCCCAAGGACTTGATTGCCGAAGACAACTGGACATGGGAAAGCTTCCGCACCATCGCCAAGGAAATCAAGGATAAAACCGGCGCATGGGCCTACCAAACCGTTGATGGCGACGGCTATACCAGCCGCGTAATGCACAACCTTCTGCCCATCATCTGGGCCATGGGCGGCGATTTGTGGACCCCGAATGGCGAAGTCAAGGCAGACTCTCCCGAGACCATTGCCGCCGTGCAGCTTTTCCATGACATGGTGTTTGTTGACCAGTCCATTGTCCCGCCGGGCGACCAGAGCGATTTCTTTACCGGCGGCGCCGCCATGACCGTTGGGCAAGTAAGCCGTCTGTCAAAATTGGCCGACGTAGAGTGGGAATGGGATATTTGCACACTGCCCGGCAACGCCCCTGTCATTGGGCAAGCCGCCCTGGGCGCTAATGCGAACGGCAAAAACGTTCAGTTAGCGACAGAGCTGCTGGCCTTCATGACCAACGAAAGCTGCGTTGCCAAAATGGCAGGCATCTGGCCCCCCGCCCGGAAAAGCGTTTTAGCCTCCGAGGCATTCCTGTCCTCCAACCCCACCCTCACGCCGGAGCAAATGCAGGAAGCCGTTGCCTCCTCCATCGAGAGCGGACGGGTTCTGCCTTCCCACCAGCTGTACCTGCAAATCGAGGTGGAGGCCAGAATCATCTACGACCGCCTCTGGAACCCTGAGGCCAATGTAGCGACCACCATGGAGGATGTCGCCGCGCTCTACCGTACCTACATACAATAAGTCACACTTTGACTTGGGCGGCATCATGCCGCCCAAGTTTTTATGAGGTTCATCTATGAAAAATCGCTTACGTCTTGGACGAAACGCGCGAAGAGAAGCGCTGACAGGGTATGCATTTGTGCTGCCGCAAATCGTCGGTTTTTTTCTGATTGTGCTGATTCCCCTGATCAATGTGCTGATTTATTCGCTGCACAACAAAAACATGCTCTTTGGCACAAATATATACATCGGGTTTGGTAATTACACCCGCATGCTCAGCGACAATTTGTTTCAACGCTCCCTTGTCAATACATTCATTTTCAGCGCCGGCCTGGTTCCCCTCAACGTCATGCTGGCGCTGCTGCTGGCCATTTACCTTGGGGATGGGAAAATCGGCACGCGCTATATCCGCACCGTCATCTTCCTGCCCGTCGTTACCTCGGGGGTGGCATGGGCGATTGTGTGGAAGTATCTCTTGCAGGGCGGCACCGCAGGCCCTGTTAACTGGCTGCTTGCTCAGGTGGGCATTGCCGGCCCAAACTGGCTGCATGAAAAAGGCTGGGCAATGGTCAGCGTAATTTTTAACAGGGTGCTGAAAAACCTGGGCACCAATGTTTTAATCTTCTACGGCGCCGTTATGAACATGCCGGGAGAAATTATCGAGGCCGCCCACATTGACGGGGCCCATGGATACAAGTTGTTCCGCTACATCAAGGCGCCCTTGCTGATGCCCACCATTTTGATGGTAACCATTGTGACCATCATCGGCTCCATGCGCGTGTTTGATACCATCAAACTGATGACTGACGGCGGCCCGGAGGGCAGCACCATGGTGCTGGTCTACTATGTCTATCATAAGGCGTTTAAAACCTTTGAAACCGGCTACGCCTCTGCCATCGCCGCAGTGCTTTTCGCCATCGTCCTCATCCTGACCATTGCCCAGTGGGCCATCAGAAGGAGGGTGTCGCACTATGAATAATTGGCGCTCCTTCCCGCGCAAAGTGCTGGCGGTTATCGCGATGATTTTTGTTACGCTGCTGTTCGCCTATCCATTTTGGTGGATGCTGATCAATTCCCTGAACACCGCAGCAGAGGTGTTTGGGCCTCCGGCATTGTTGCCCAAATCCTGGCGGTTTGAAAATTACCAGGAAATATTTAAGGTACAGCCCTTTGACCGGCACCTGTTGAACACGTTGCTGGTGGCAGGCGTAGGCACTTTAGGCAATGTTCTTGTTTCCTCTCTTTCCGGCTACGCCTTTGCCCGGCTTCGTTTTCCCGGACGGAACTTTCTGTTCATTCTGCTGTTAACGGCGCTCATGATGCCCATTGAAGTCATCATCGTGCCCCTTTTCTTTCAAATGAAAGATTGGGGATTGTCGGATTCCCTCTATCCCCTTATGCTGATCCCTATCTTTGGGGCGCAGGGCGCTTTCTCCGCCTTTATGTTCCGCCAGTTTTTTGTTACCATCCCGCTGGAATTGGAGGAAGCGGCGCGCATGGACGGGCTGTCCGCTTTCGGAACATTCCGCCATATCATGCTGCCCATCGCCAAGCCCGTTGCAAGCTCTGCAGCCATTCTGGCCTTCCTGGCAACATGGAATACCTACCTTGAGCCTCTGGTGTTTACTACCAGCCTGGATCAATACACCTTGCCGCTGTCGCTTAGCAACTTCAACGATAGCTACGGCGAGCCGCAATGGCATCTGCAAATGGCGGCAACAACGGTGTCTGTTGTGCCAATTATGATTGTGTACCTGTTCTTCCAGGAAAAAGTGCGCGACGCCATGGCCAACTCCGGCGTAAAAGGATAACAAGATGTTTTCGATAGAGAAAAAAGATATCATTGTCGCGGGCGGCGGCATCGCGGGCGCTTTGGCCGCCATCGCGGCAGGCCGCATGGGCGCCAAAGTCCTGTTAATTGAAGAAATGGGCTATCTGGGCGGCTCGCTGACCGCCAGCGGAACAGGCCCCATGATGACCTTCCACGCGGGCAAGCAGCAGGTGATTCAAGGCCTTGGACAGGAATTAATTTCCAGACTGGAAAAAAAGGGACTTTCCACCGGCCACATCCCGGATTCCACCGGGTATACCTACAGCGTTACCCCCTTTGACGCGGAGGGCATGAAGCACGAGCTGGAACTGATGGCGCTGGAATCCCATGTTACGCTGCTCTACCATACCTCTGTCATCAAGGCGGCTGTCAACCAGGGATTGCTGACCGCGTTGACCTGCTATTCCTGCGGGCATGTGTTTGATGTGGCCGCCGACGTTTTTATCGACGCCACCGGCGACGCCGACCTTGTCGCCATGGCAGGCGTGCCCTTTGAGCAGGGCCGCGCCAAGGACGGCAAAGACCAGCCCATGACGATGAACTTCCGCATCACCGGCCTGGATATACCCAAAATACGGGCGCTGATGAAAACCAACCGGGAACTTTTCCCTTTGCTGGTGGATAAGCCCGGGCTGGAGGATACAGCCCTGCGGCTTTCCATATCCGGCATGTATGATTTAATGCGGGAAGCAATGAAGAATCAGGATATTACCTTTGACCGGGACGTTGTACTGGTGTTTGAAACCAACCAGCCCGGTGAAGCCATCGTCAATATGACGCGCATCAACGGGGAAAGCGCAACCGACCCGCTCTCCCTCTCGCGGGCGGAAACCGAGGGCCGCAGGCAGGTATGGGAGCTTTTCACCTTTTTGAAAAAACAAGTCCCCGGCTTTGAGAACATTAAGCTCATGTACAGCGGCCCCAACATCGGCGTTCGAAGCTCCCGGCGCATAACGGGGGCGTATACCCTGAGCGCCCAGGATGTGCTGTCTGCAACAAAGTTCCCCGACAGCATCGCCGCTTACGGCTATCCGATTGATGTACATTCCTCCGACGAAGGCGGCGACACCACCAGCACCTTCCTGCCCTGGGGGCAATACTACACCATTCCTTACCGCTGCCTCATCAATCCCACCGTGCCCAATCTGATGGCTGCCGGCAGGAATATTTCCGCAAGCTTTGAGGCCCAGGCAAGCACCAGGACCAGCCCAGCCTGCTGCGCCCTGGGCCATGCGGCGGGGTGCGCCGCCGCCCTCAGCGCAAAAATGGACATCTTGCCCACCGAACTTTCTATCCAAACGCTGCAAGAAGAGTTGCGCAGTCAGGACGCCTTCTTATAA
>CAZCBC010000045.1:0-8539 GCA_964496775.1 uncultured Oscillospiraceae bacterium | reverse complement strand
TTTTTTGCCCATGACCAGATGGCCGCAGACGCGGCATTCCCACATGGTTTCCTCGCTCTTTTCGAAAACCTTCTGCATGTCTACATTGTGCAGCAGGGCCAGGTAGCGCTCCTCATGGGCCTTTTCGATGGCGGCCACACGGCGGAACTGGGCGGCCAGCTCGGTGAAGCCTTCCTCTTCCGCATCCTTGGCAAAGCCGTCGTACATGTCGGTCCACTCGTAGTTTTCACCCTCGGCGGCAGCCTTCAGATTGGCGGAGGTGTTGCCAATGCCGCCCAATTCCTTAAACCAGAGTTCTGCATGCTCCTGCTCGTTGCGGGCGGTATGCAGAAAGATGGCGGCAATCTGGTCATACCCTTCGCGGGACGCCACATTGGCAAAATAGGTGTACTTGTTGCGGGCCTGGCTTTCGCCGGCAAAGGCCTCCTGCAGGTTCTTTTCTGTCTTGGTGCCGGCATAGGGGTTGTTGGATGCGGCGGCTTCTTCCACCTTGACAAAAATAGAGCCGGGCTGACGGCACACGGGGCAGATGAAATCATCCGCCGGCTTGCCTTCATGAATGTAGCCGCATACGGGACAGCGATACTTTTCCATTGTTTTTTCTCCTCCTTGATTAAAAATATAATCCAGCGCCCGGGCAGTTTCCAGGGGGAAACCTTCCGGCTGCTTTTGATTCAGCATGGTTTTGATAAGTCTTCGGGCATTGTCGCCCTGAGGCAGCATGTAGTTGCTTTCGCGGAAGATATCCTCCTGCATGATGCGGTTGGATAAGGCGAAGGCTTCCATCAGCTGCTTTTCATAGGGGTTCTGGGCAGCAGCGGCTTTTTGCAGCGCCAGTTTTTCCTGGCTGGCCTTGCTTTTGTTGAGAGCCCGCAGGGCTGCCACCACCTGGGGCGCTTTATCCGGCTGCTCAGGATAATCATCGGGCACAAGGGATATGGCATGGGAAGGGCAGGCCCGCACGCACTTGTCGCAGCCATTGATGCATTTAGTTTTGTCAATCTGGCCGGACTCGTTATCCGTAGCGCCGGTGGGGCATACGAAGATGCACAGGCAGTCCTTGGTACACAAACGGATATTTCTGACAGCGTACATGTTATGCCCCCCTTTCTATCTTGTGGAATTTAAACGCGGGCACCTTGCACACGGGGCAGATGTCCGGCGCGTTATCGCCCACAAAGATAAAGCCGCAGGCGTCGCACACAAAAACATTGGTATCCTTCAGCATCTCCCCCTTGGTTTCTTCCATCCTAGTTAAGAGAGAGTTTTGCATGCGCGTTACCTTTTCACCCCACAGCAGAACGCGCTGGGCGCCCCTGTCATGGGCGTCCTTGGCCGCCTGGTTGGCCGCAGGGTAAAGGGATTGAAGCTCTTCATCCATAAAACCCTTCAAAGGGGCATCCTCCGCCGGGGCGGCGATGGACTGGTACCAATCCGCCAGCGCCTGGTAGTGGGCAACGCCTTCCTGGTTATACTGCTTGGCGCAAGCCTTGGACAGGTTGGTGCAAAGGGCGCTCATTTCCATATTGCTCAGTGCCCGGGAGGCATCCTCTATAGGTGCCAAAGCGGGCTTCGCAGCGCTTTTTGCCCTTGCTTCCGGCGCAAACTCCTGCTTGCCGGCGCGGCAGAGGGGGCAGAGAAAATCGGCAGGCACATCCTGCCATTTGGTGCCCGCAGGCAGCCCCTTGTCAGGCAAGCCCTTGGCTTCATCATAGATAAAGCCACAGACAGAACAAATGTATTTGCTCACAGATACCTCCTTAAAATGATTCTAATCTGCATGTATCATATCAAAAACATATCTGTTTGAAAAGCCTGAAATGATAGAAAATCACCGATATACTATGAACTTATACTGATTCCATCTGCTGCGTAACAGAAATTATACAATCGCCCCCGCGCCCTTTGGTACAACAAAATTCACAGCGCCGGGCAGGATACGGATGGTGGCGGTGGGCGCGGAAATCATCTCGCCATCCAGCGTCAGCACCCATTTATCTCCGGCAACGATCTTTACTTCCCGGGCGCGGCGGTACACTAGGATGTCCCCCATGCGGGGGCTGTCCAGGTGTCCGCCTTTTTCGTAGAGCTTAATCAATGTAAAGGCCCTTAGGCGGGGCAGAGGCTTAATCAGACAGATGTCCATCAATCCGTCGTTGTTGACGCTGCGGGGAGCGCAGCGGAACTGCCCGCCGATAAACTGACCGCAGGCAGCGGTGCAAAACAGGATGTATCCTTCAGGGTTCAGAAGCTCCCCATCGGCGTATATGGTGCATTTGTTCTTCATGGCGGTAACAAAAGCATAGGCGGCCCCTGTCCAGTAGGCATTGCCATACCCAAGAAGGGGCACACGCTTGACCTTCTGCATCACCTGGGCAGCTACGGTGTCAAAGCCAAAGTTGATAACGTTGATGGCATAGCGCCCCGCCGCTTCCATGATGTCTACAGGCGTTGCCTTCCCATTCAGTTGGGCGTCAAAGTCGAAAAAGGCGTCCTTGCCGCCGTAATACTTAACAAAGTCGTTGCCTGAGCCGGAGGGCCAGCAGGCAAGCTGGGCATCGGGACAGCCCGCCATGCCGTTTAACACCTCGTTGAGGGTGCCATCTCCCCCGCAGGCCCAGAAACGCTTGGGGCCCGGGATTTGAGCGCAGATGCTGCGCACCTGGTTGATGGCATCGCCGGGTGCGCTGGTTAAATAAATCTCCCCTTGCAACTGGGGCCGGGCGTCCAGCAGGGCCCGTATGTCCCTGCCATCATTTTGTCTGCCTGCCGCAGGATTGACAATAAAAAAGTGCCGCACGATTCCTCCATATCATCGATAGATATTCTATGCATTATAATGTATTTGCACACCCGTTGTAAACTGTTCACACCATGTACGATTGCCAAAAAGTGGCGGTGGGCGTATAATTAGGTTTGAATGATTTAAAGGAGTCTTTATTGTATGAAATTAGGTGTCGTGGGGTTGCCCAATGTAGGCAAAAGCACGCTGTTCAATGCCATTACCAACGCGGGCGCCCAGGCCGCCAACTATCCCTTTTGCACCATAGAGCCCAACACCGGGGTGGTGGCGGTGCCCGATGAAAGGCTGGACAAGTTGTCCAATCTGTATCATCCCAAGAAAACCACTCCCGCCATGGTGGAGTTTGTAGACATCGCCGGCCTGGTCAAGGGCGCCAGCCGGGGCGAGGGATTGGGCAACAAGTTTCTGTCCCACATCAGGGAGGTGGACGCCATTGTCCACGTGGTGCGCTGCTTTGAGGATGACAATATCATCCATGTAGACGGCAGCGTAGACCCCCAGCGGGATATTGAGACCATCAACCTGGAGCTGATTTTCGCCGACATGGATACCGTGCAAAAGCGCGGCGAGAAGGCCGGTAAAATGATTAAGACGGGCGAAAAGAAATATGCCTTTGAGGTGGAAGTGGCGAATAAGCTGATGGCCCACCTGGAAGAGGGCAAGCCGGCCCGCACCTGCCCTTTAAGCGATGAGGAAAAAGAAGTGGTGGACGGCTGGTTTTTGCTGACCACCAAACCCGTACTCTACGCCGCCAACATTTCAGAAAGCGATATCGGCAAAGAAAGCAGCGCCAACCCCTTTGTAGTAGCGGTAGAGAATATCGCCCAGGAGGAGCATGCCGAAGTGTTGGTGATCAGCGCCCAGATCGAGCAGGAAATTGCCGCCCTGCCCGAAGGCGAGCGGCAGGAGTATTTAAGCGCCCTGGGCATTGAGAAAAGCGGTCTGGATTTGATGATACAGTCCAGCTACCGGCTGCTGGGCCTCATCAGCTTCCTGACGTCCGGCGAGGATGAGTGCCGCGCCTGGACCATCCGCCGGGGCACCAAGGCCCCCCAGGCGGCAGGCAAAATCCACACAGATTTTGAAAAGGGCTTTATCCGTGCCGAAATTGTGCCCTTTGAAACCCTGATACAGCATGGTAGCATGGCCGCCTGCCGGGAAAAAGGCCTGGTGCGCAGCGAAGGCAAAGAATATGTTATGCAGGACGGCGATGTGACGCTGTTCCGCTTCAACGTGTGATATGGGCAGAATCCTCTTTTTTGTAAAACGCCTCGGCAAGATGGACTGGGGCAAGATGTGGCAAACCACCAAGGTCCTTCAGCAGCGCTCGGGCAAAAGCCGCCTATGGCTGCTTCAGGATATGCTGCGCTGCGGCATTAAATACAATGCCGGGTACATGGATTATAAAATCGCCGACATGTACCGGTTGAACGATGCCCAGAAACGTTCCACCATCACCAGGGGCATCAGCAACAATATCGTGCGCCGCATGAACGACAAGGCCTACTGGCACTTTTTTGACGACAAGAGCCAGTTTAATCATCACTTTGCCAAATGGGTCAAGCGGGACTGGCTGCTGTTTAACAAGGATACCACGGTAGACAAACTGGCCGACTTTCTCAAAGGCAAGCCTTCGGTGTTCGTGAAGCCCCTGGAAGGCTCCAGCGGCGTGGGCGTACAGAAGTTTATAGCGGAAGCCTTTGAGGACGCCGCCACCTTCCACCAGGTGCTTTCCGGGTTGGGCGACAGCATTTTGGAAGAAACCGTGGTGCAGCATGAGGAGATGGCCCGCCTTTGCCCCACCTCCGTCAACACGGTACGCATCGCCACATTGCTGGGCGACAAGGGAGAGGGCATTGTATACGCCTTTTTGCGCATCGGCAATGGCAAGGTAATGGACAATGTGGACTGCGGCGGCATGGCCTGCCGGGTAGACCTGAATTCCGGCACGCTGACCACCCCCGCCGCCGACAAAGCAGGCCATGTGTACGAAAACCACCCCATGACAGGTGTCCAGTTCCGGGGGTTTCAGGTACCCTATTTTGAGGAGGCCAAGGCCATGTGCCTTGAGGCCATGCGGGTTGTGCCGCAGCTGCGCTATGTAGCATGGGATGTGGCCATTACCCCCGACGGCCCCTGTTTTATCGAGGGCAACTCCTTCCCCAGCCACGCGGTGCCCCAATTTTCCGCTCACTATCCCGACGGCATGGGCATCCTAACTGAGTTCCGCAAGTATATCGACTGCTGAGAATAAAACGATTTCATATCCGCATGATTTTCCTGTTGCGCATGAAAACCCGCCCGACACACGTTGTATCAGTGACGACCTGTTTTTAAAGGAGTTGAAAGAATGAACTTACTGAACACCCTGCTGGTTTATTTAACGCTGCTGACCTCCGCGTCCATGCAGCAGGCCCCGGCGCTGACGCCCCCGCCGGTAGATTTTGTCACCCCGGCGCCCCTGGTTACTGCCACCCCCTTCATTCCGCCCACAGCGGCGCCCACCGCCATGGTGGTACCGCCGCCCAGCGTAACCCCTGCGCCCATTGACCCCAGCCTTGCCACGGTGCGCTCCGGCGACCGGGGCGAAAACGTGCGCACCTTGCAGCGCAGGCTGATTGAGCTGGGTTATCTGCAAGGCACTGCCGACGGCATCTTTGGCCGCAACACCAAGCGCGCGGTGGAACGCTTCCAGAACTATAACAACCTGAAGGTGGACGGCATCGCCGGGCGCAACACGCTGAACAAGCTGTACTACGACCCCAATGTGGTGATTGCCCCGGTGGATGTGCCCACCGCTACGGCAGCGCCCCATACCGCCACCCCGCGCCCCGCTGCCACCGCCATGGTGCTCATCACCTATGTGGATGAAAAGGGCAAGGTGCTGTACCAGGAAACCCTTTTGTTCCAGGAGGGGACCACCACCATCAAGGCAAATGACGCCAAGGTACCCGCAGGGTACAAGCTGACCTCCCCCCGGGATGTGAAGGTAACGGTGGATCAGCAGGGCAAGGCGGCGCCTGCGTCTGTCAGCTTTATTTATCAGTCGCCCGCCGTGGTAACGCCCACACCTACTCCTACACCCACGCCTACCCCGGCGGTAACGGACACGCCTACTGAGGCGCCTACGGAAAAGCCAACGGAAGTACCCACAGAGCAGCCCACTGAAAAACCGACCGAAAAACCCACCGAAGCCCCAACAGAAGAGCCGACGGAAGCGCCCACTGTGGAGCCCACAGAGCAACCTACGGAGAAACCCACGGAAGAACCCACAGCGGAGCCTACCGAAGAACCCACCCCTGAGCCGACTCCCACCGCCACCCCTGCCCCCTATGTATTGCCCAATCCGCAGGAAGCCCCTGTCGCAGGCACCCATGCGGTTTATACGGCCCCGGGTACCAATACCTATGCCATCAGTGATCCTGCGCCTACCGTGGCAGATGTGGTCATCAGCTGGTATGGTTATGTTGGCGACTATGCCATGATTGATTTCAGCAAGAACGGCAGCATCAGCGTTGGCTATATCCCACGTTCCGCAAAGCCGGAAAATCTCTCGCTGAATGAACTCAAGTTCACTGACCGCAAAGTAGTATTGACTGCTGACGCCAATATGACCGATGCTCCCGCCAAAGGAGCTGCCACTGTCATGACGAGTATCCCTTCCGGCACCACCGTCACCCTGCTGGGCGTACTGGACAGCAATGCCTACATCGAAACAACCATCGATGGAAAAACCGCCCGGGGCTTTATCCCCATGAATGTGGTGCAATAATTACAACTTTCCTTTTACAATCCGTCTCCGTAGGGGGGCGGATTGTGCTTTTCCCCCTCAGCATGTACAATGGAATGGGCTTCTAATCAAGTTTTAATGTTCTTCCATTTTTCGTTTAATATGGAGAGGTTACAATGAAGGCAGTAAGGGAAGCATCCCTTCTGATGGAGGTATGTATGGATCATTTTGAAATGGTAGAAAAGCTGCGTTCCAAGGTGAATGTCAGCTATGAAGAAGCCAAGGCGGCGCTGGAAGCCAGCGACTGGGATCTGCTGGACGCCCTGGTATATCTGGAAAGCCGGGGCAAGATACACCCCGGGGAGGAAGCCAGCTACACCACCAGGCAGGATCCTCCGGTGCAAAGCGCACATAGAAGCGAAAAGCAGCAGGTGAAGGGCATACTGGAAAGGCTGCTGATGAGCGTCCGGGATTTAATCCACAAAGGCAACAAAACCTTTATGGATGTCAGCCACAGGGGCAAAACGTACCTGGAACTGCCCCTGACGGTGGTGGTGCTGGTGTTGCTGATATTTTTCCCCATATCCGCCATCGTTGCGGTGGTGGGCATGTTCCTGGGCCTTAAGTATTCTTTCCGGGGCGAAAACATAAGCGAAAGCATCAACAAGGTAATGGATAAGGCGCAGGAAACGGTAGAGAACATCAAGTCCGGCGTGCAGGATAAAAAATAGCAGGTGAGTATGCAAAAAATTTTATTGGTAGAAGACGAAGAAAAGATTGCCCGGTTTGTGGAGCTGGAACTAACCCATGAAGGCTACGAGGTTTACAAGGCCATGGACGGGCGCACCGGGCTGGACATGGCAGAAAGCGGCGAATATGACTTGGTGCTGCTGGACATCATGCTGCCCGGCCTCAACGGGCTGGAAGTGCTGCGCAGGCTGCGCAAAACCTCCAGCCTGCCCGTCATTATGCTGACGGCGCGGGACGCCGTGATGGATAAAGTAACGGGCCTTGACATGGGGGCGGATGACTACATCACCAAGCCCTTCTCCATTGAGGAGTTGCTGGCCCGCATCCGCCTGGCGCTGCGCAAGAAACAGGCCAGCGCCCTGCCCCAGCTAACGCTTGGGCCTTTAAGCATGGATATTGCCCGCCACCAGGTTACAGTCAACGGCGCAAACGTGGATTTAACAGGGCGGGAGTTTTCCCTTTTGCAGATATTGCTGGAAAACCCCGGCATTGTCTTAAGCCGCGACACCCTGATGGAAAGGGTATGGGGCTACGACTATGTGGGGGAAACCAATATTGTGGATGTCTACATCCGCTACCTGCGGGCCAAGATTGACGACCGGTTCAACCTGAAACTGATTCATACCGTACGGGGAGTGGGCTACACCCTCAAGCAGGAAAACACATGAATGAAAGCAGACGCATGACCTCCATCGCCCGGCGCATCAACCGCAGCTTTATCTGGCGGTTGTTTTGGGTGATGTTCTGGATTGACGTATTGGTGATTGCCCTGTCCCTGGGCATGTGGATTGTACAGGCCGAAAAGGGTGCCGTAGACAGCTTTTTTAACACCTCCGTAGGCCGTCAGGTGATATGGGATCATCAGGCAGGCTCTACGTTCCACATTCTGGGCACGGTGGAGTATGTTTTAACGTCCCCCGAGGGGGAAACGATTTCCCTGAGCGCCGGAATGTTTTTGCAGTCCCTTTATCGCATGATGACCAGCCTGATCATCATCGAGGTCTTTATCCTCTTCAGCCATTTCTTTTCCAGCCGCAAGCAAACGGCCCATCTCCTGTCTCCGCTGACCAAGATGGCGGAAACGGCGGAGCAGCTAAGCCAGGTACCCTTTGACGAGCAGAAGTTCCACGACCTGGAAAACGCCATCGAGGCATTAAGCGCCACCACCCCCGATGCCCGGCTGCATACTGGCGACCGGGAATTGCAGGGGCTGGAAAACGCCGTCAACAACCTGCTCACCCGCATGCATGAGAGCT
>CAZCBC010000044.1:8095-16902 GCA_964496775.1 uncultured Oscillospiraceae bacterium | reverse complement strand
GGCAGGGAACCGAACACGGTAAAGGAAGGGTTCAGGGCAGAGTGGGGATCCTGGAATACAATCTGGATGCGCTTGCGCGCCTCGTCGATTTCTTCCCGGGGCAGCTTGCGCAAATCCTTATATTCGCCGTCGAAATTGTACTCGAAGGTGCCGCCGGTGGCGGGAATCAGCTGCAGGATGCTCTTGCCCAATGTCGTCTTGCCGCAGCCCGACTCGCCCACCAGACCCAGGGTTTCCCCTTTGTAGACTGTTAGGTCGATGCCGTCCACCGCCTTGACATAGCCTACGGTTTTACGCATGACGCCTTTCTTGATGGGAAAGTGGGTCTTGGCGTCCTTGATTTTTACCAAGGGAACTTTGTTCTCACTCATGTTTCAGCACCTCCTTATGGTGGTAGCAGCGCACATAGTGTTCGCCGCCGATATGCACCCTCTCCGGCACGGCTTTTTGGCATTCCGGCGAAGCATAGTCGCACCGGGGCTCAAACTGACATCCCGGGGGACGGTTGAAGGGATCAGGCGTGGCGCCGCGGATGGGCTGCAAGTCCTGATTTTTGCCGCGTCCCAGGACCGGTATAGAGCTAAGCAGCGCTTTGGTATAGGGATGGGCGGGGGTGCGCAGCACCTCGTCCACCGTGCCTTCTTCCACCACATAACCCATGTACATGACAGATACATAGTCGGCCAACTCCGTCACAACGCCCATGTCGTGGGTAATGAGGATGATGGCGGCGTCGTAGTTGGTTTTTAAATCTGCCATCAGCTCAAATATCTGGGCCTGTACCGTAACGTCCAGCGCCGTGGTGGGTTCGTCCGCCAGCAGCAGCTTGGGGTTGCAGGCCATGGCCATGGCAATCATGGCGCGCTGGCGCATACCGCCGGAGAACTGGTGGGGATACTCGTTGACACGCTGCTCAGGGCTGGCGATGCCCATGGCTTTCAGCAGCTCTACGGATTTTGCCATGGCTTCGGATTTCTTCATGCCCTTGTTATGCTCCAGCAGCATTTCAGAAATCTGGTAGCCTACAGAATACACCGGGTTCAGCGCCGTCATGGGATCCTGGAAAATCATGGCGATGTCCCCGCCGCGCAGCTGACGGATAAGGGCGCATGATAGCCGAAGCCGACACGCTCTTGCCGCAGCCTGATTCGCCAACCACGCACAGGGTCTTGCCCCGGCGGGCAGTCAGGCTGACATTCCGTATGGCGGTATTTTTGCGTTGGTCAGTATAGAAGCTGACCGACAGGTTTTTGACTTCTAATACAATGTCTTTATCCATGGTCCGCTCCTTTCTCAGCCCATCTGGGTGGGGTCGGTGGCGTCGCGCAGACCATCGCCGATAAAGTTGATGCTCAGCACGAAGAGGGAGATCACAAGGCCTACCGGCAGCCAGATCCACCAGTTGGATTTCAGGATGCTCAGGTTGTTAGCCACGTTGATGATGTTGCCCCAGGTTGCAATGTGCACCGGAACGCCCAGCCCCAAGAAGGAAAGCGAAGTTTCCTGCAGGATGAACATGGCGGTAGACAGCGTGATATTAACGGCAATGGGGCCAATGGCGTTGGGCAGCATGTGCTTGTAGCAGATAATAAAATCGCTCAGACCAAAGGCGCGCAGCGCCTGCACATATTCTTCCTCGCGGATGGAAAGCATCTTGGCGCGCGTCATACGGTACACGCTGCCCCAGCCGGTTAAGATAAAGATGATTAATAGATTTGCCAGGCTCTGCCCGGTGATGGACACCAGCAACAACACCAGAATAATCTGCGGGAAGGACATAAACACTTCGCTGATGCGCATCACCAGGCTGTCTGCCCAACCGCCTTTGTAGCCAAAGTAAGAGCCAAGCAGCACGCCTACCGCGGCGGCGCCCAAGGCGGAACCAAGGCCTACCAAAATGGAAACCTGGCCGCCGTGCATCACACGGGAAAGCACATCGCGTCCCAGACGGTCGGTACCAAAGAGATGCTTGATGCTGGGTGGCTGCAGCGCTTCCTTTAGGTTAATCTGTCCCGGCGGATAAGGGGACAATACGGAAGCGAACACGCTGCAAAAGAGGATGACAAAAAAGATGACAAGACCAATCACCGACAGGCGGTTGGACAGTACCTTGCGCAGCATGCGGTTCTTGATCAGCTTTTTCTTGGGGGGCAGTTTGGATGCGGCATCGATTTTGTCCATTTTGCGGGCCATCATCTTGGCGCGCCCCTTGGGGATATATTCCTGACTCATTCTGTCCCCTCCTATTCCAAACGTACGCGCGGGTCAACGAGCGCGGTAAGGATGTCCACCAACAGGGAGGCCAGCAACACCATGCTTACAGACAACAGCGCAATCATCATAACCAGCGGATAGTTGCTGCCGCGTACCGCAACAACAAAGGCATCGCCGATGCCGGGCCACTGGAAGATCTGCTCAATGACCACCGAGCCGCCAATCAGCATGGGCAGCCGGAAGCCAATCAATACGATAACGGGGGTTAACGCAACGCGGAAACCATGCAGTATGTAGATGCGCCACTTGGGCAAGCCCTTGGCGCGGGCTGTCTTTAAAAAGTCCTTGTTCATGGCGTCCAGCATGGAAGAGCGGGAATAACGCATGACGCCCGCCGTCATGGAGATGCCCAGCACGGTGGCCGGCATAATGACATGGCGGAACTGCTGCCAGTAGGATGTATACTCCGGCATGGTGCGTCCGCCGATAGGCAGCCATTGCAAATTGATGGCAAAGATCAGCAGCATAACCAGACCGAAGAAAAACTCCGGAATGGAAACGCCCACCATGCCCAGCACCGTCAATATGCTGTCTGCCTTGCCGCCGCGCTTAACGGCGCTCAAGATGCCCAGCACATTACCGAAAACGGTGGAAATCAGCAAGGCGTAAAGGCTTAGTTCCAGTGTAGCGGGCAGCTTAGCCTTTAAGATGTCAATGATGGGCTGTCCGTTGGTGAGGCTGTAGCCAAATTCTCCTCTGAACAGGCCAAACAGCCAGTCAAAAAAGCGCATGATAAACGGCTGATTCAGCCCCAACGCTTCGCGCATTTCTTCCATTTTTTCAGGGCTCATGTTAGCCAGCTGCTCTGGGCTGAACATGTAGCTGACGGCATCGCCGGGCATCAACTCCATGCCCAAGAAAATCAGAAAACTGATAATCAACAGCATGGGGATGAGCGTCAGCAGCCTTCGGATGGTATAAGAAAGCATTCTTTTCGCCCTCCTTCGGAAAAGTCATAGGGGGCTGGGCAAACCCAGCCCCCCGATTTAGATAATGCTTATTGATGCGGGAACTTGTTCACCCACAGCACACGGGTGTAACGAACGTCAACAGGGGTAACGACCATGTTATCCATTTGTTCCAGGGCTACCACGTCTTCAACAGACTTGGTGTAGGCATAGTCCACCTGTCCGGCGGCGGCGTTCTTGACCAGGTTGGGATCGGACTCGCCGCTGGGGTACATGCGGATTTCGTCAATCTTGGCTTTGCCGCCATAGTACTCTTCAAAGGGTACAAACAAGGCGTACTCGCCCATCTTAACCTCAGTTACCTTGAAGGGGCCGGAGCCAATGGGCTTCTGCCAGTAGTCAGCCTGCTGGAGCAATGTGGGCTCCACGCCCTCAAAGTACTTCATGGGCAGAGGCGCAAACTGGGTGAAGGCCAACATGATGTTGGGGTTGATTTTGGCAAACTTGAATGTCAGCTTGTTGCCGTCAATCACGATGCCGCTGATATGCTCGGCAGCGCCGGACTCAAACTCTTCAAAGCCTTCCAGCGCCTTAAAGGTGGTCAGGATGACGGGGTTGGTCTGGCCCTTGGAAACCAGTTCCACAGTGCCGCGCACGTCCTCGGCGGTGATGGGCTCGCCATCATGCCACTTGATGCCGTCACGCAGCGTCATTTCCAGCGTCATGCCGTCTTCGCTTAAGCTGTATTCGCTGGCCAGGCCCGGGAATTTGGGGGTCAGGTTCTCATCGGCAATGATGAGGCGGTCAAAGAGCACCTTCTGGCTCATCAGGTAGCCGGGGTTAAACAGGGGAGTCTCGAAGAACTCGGCAGGGCCGCCGTTGGTGCGCAGCACCTTCTTGCCCGACGCGTCGGCAGGAATATCCCAGTTGACGATGTCCCAGTTGTAGAGATACTGCTCGTTGCCATAGGGGGCGTTGTTGCGGTCGAGGTTCTTGCTGTGCACGATAAACACCGGCTGATGATACAGCGGGATATTGAACTGGATTTCGTTCTCATACTTTTCCAGCTCATGATAGGCGGCCATCTGCTCGCCCACATCGGCGGTGGCGTTGGTGGCGGCAATCAGCGCATCCATCTTGTCGTCCTTGGGGTTGTAGCTGTTGGAAGAATATCCGCCCTGATAGCGATCATAGTAGTCGCCCATGGACAGGGCGGCAACGGCGGCATAGGCAATGTCCCACGCCACGGCGGAGGGGCCGTTGACAGGGTCTGCCGGCGGCACCCACAGCTGGCTGGCCAGGTCGCCTTCCAGCTTGCGCATGTTCATCTGTACGCCCACATCAGCCCAGTAGGCCTGGATGGCGGTCAGCAGGTCTACCGTCATCTGGTCGCCGTAGTAGTACACAACGTCCAGCACGCGGCTTGAATCCCAGCCTGCTTCCTTCAGAAGCTCCCGGGCTTTGTCGGGATTGTAGGAGTACTCGGTCAGCCCTTCGACACGCCAGTCGCCGGGGGGTGCCAGGGTGATCGCGGAAGTGGCTTTACCGGCCATCAGGCTGTCGATGAGCGCCTGCACGTCGATGGCGTAGGTTAACGCCTGACGTACACGGGGATCGGACAACTGATTGGAGTTTGTGGCTTGTGCCATGGCGCTACCGGTAGACAGTAACATCATGAGCACCAACAGAATGGACAAAAGTTTCTTCATAGGGCTTCCTCCATTATTCATTTTTTCGACTCCGCACACGCAGAATCTATTGCGACTATTGTATGCTTATACATTAGAGGTTGTCAAGGGGCAATGTCCTTTGGCCTGGAGTTAGAGTCGTGTTTTTTTATTGTTTATACTACGGGCAACGAAAACATCAAGGAAACAAACGATATGTTGACAGAGAATCGAAATTGGTGGTATATTGCAAACGGAACCTTTGCATCAACAAAGATAAATGAAAGGGTTGCTATGAACGCTATTCAGCACAACGCCATCTACTATTATTACTTTTACGCCAGCGTAAAAGTGGTTTGTGCTGCAAGAAAAGCGTAACGGTTTATTGTATCAAGCGCCGCACAGAACCACAAACTGTGCGGCTTTTTGTTGCATCAGGAAGGAGAGAATATTATGATTGCCATCTTAAAACAAGGCACCACCAACGAACAAAAGGATAACCTGTGCCAATGGTTCAAGGGCATGGGCCTGGATGTCCACGTGTCCGAAGGCGAATATACCACCATCATCGGCCTCATCGGCGACACCAGCAAGGTGGATATTAACCTGCTTGAAAGCTTGTCCATTATCGAGTCGGTCAAACGCATCACCGAGCCCTTCAAGAACGCCAACCGCAAATTCCACGCCCAACCCACCATTGTGGAGGCAGCGGGGCAGAAGATTGGCGGCGGTCACTTTCAGGTGATTGCCGGGCCCTGCTCGGTGGAAAACGAGGAGCAAATCCTCACCGTCGCCCGGGCCGTGAAAAAATCAGGGGCCACGCTGTTTCGCGGCGGCGCCTTCAAGCCCCGCACCTCCCCCTACGATTTCCAGGGACTGCACGCCGAGGGCATACGGCTGCTGAGCCTGGCAAAAAAAGAAACGGGCCTTGGCATCGTAACGGAAATTATGAACATCAACGACCTGCCTCTGTTTGAGGATGTGGACATCATCCAGGTGGGCGCCCGCAACATGCAGAACTTTGATTTGTTAAAAGAGCTGGGCCGCACCGACAAGGTTATCCTCATCAAGCGGGGGCTGGCCAACACACTGAAAGAATTGCTGATGAGCGCCGAATACGTGATGAGCGGCGGCAACGAGCAAGTAATCCTGTGCGAGCGGGGCATCCGCACCTTTGAAACCTATACCCGCAACACCCTGGACGTGTCCGCCGTGCCCATGCTGCACGAGCTGACGCATCTGCCTGTCATCGTTGACCCCAGCCACGGCACGGGCATCGCCCGCCTGGTGCCCAGCATGGCGCTGTCCGCCGTCGCCGCAGGGGCAGACGGTCTGATGATTGAAGTGCACAACGACCCGGAGCACGCCCTGTCGGACGGCGCCCAGTCCCTGACGCCCCAGCAGTTCGACGATTTAGCCAAGCGCATCGACAAGGTACGGGAGGCGGTGGCGCTATGACCATTGGCATTGTAGGACTGGGACTGATCGGCGGCTCCCTGGCACGGGCATACCACGCGGCGGGCCACCGGGTGCTGGGGCAGGATATCGATAAAAATGTGATCGGCTTTGCCAAAATATCCGGTGTGCTGGCAGGGGAACTGACCGCCGACACCCTGAAGGAATGTGACCTGGTGCTGGTGGCCCTCTATCCCGATGCCGCCATCCGGTTTATGGAGGAGGCCGCCCCCCACCTAAGCAAGGACGCCTTTCTTATCGACTGCTGCGGCACCAAGGAAAAGGTGTGCGCCGCAGGGTTTGCCCTGGCGGAAAAGTATGGCTTTACTTTTCTTGGCGGCCACCCCATGGCGGGCACTCAGTTTTCCGGCTTCAAAGCCAGCAGGGCGGATTTGTTTAAAGGCGCTACCATGGTCATTGTGCCGCCCCGCTTTGACGACATTGCCCTTTTGGAAAAGGTGCAGGATATGCTAAGGCCCGCTGGTTTTAAGGAGATTTCCGTCACCACCGCCAAGGAGCATGACCGGGTGATTGCCTTCACCAGCCAGCTGGCCCATGTGGTGTCCAACGCCTATGTCAAAAGCCCCACCGCCAAAGGCCATAAGGGCGTGTCCGCCGGCTCCTACCGGGATTTAACCCGGGTTGCGTGGCTGAACCCCGATATGTGGACACCGCTGTTTCTGGAAAACAGCAGCCACCTGGCAGCGGAAATCGACGGACTGATGGAAAACCTCAAGCAATACCGCGACGCCATCCAGGCGCAGGATGCAAGCGCCCTGCGCGCCCTGTTGCAGGAGGGCAGAGAATGCAAGCAGGCCATCGACGGAGAGCAGGAATGAACGATATACGCATACAAAGGGGACTAATCAAGGAAGCGGGCGCCCGCATAAAGGAAAAGGGATTTTCCGGCAGGGCTGCCATCGTCAGCGACGAAACGGTGTTTTCCCTCTACGGCCAGGCGCTGGAAAACAGCCTCCGGCAGGCGGGGTTTGAGACCTCGTCCTTTGCCTTCCCGCCGGGGGAACAGTCCAAGACGCTGGAAACCTATGGCGACATCCTGGCCTTTCTCGCCCAAAGCGGCATAACCCGCTCGGACACCGTGGTGGCCCTGGGGGGCGGCGTGGTAGGGGATATCGCTGGTTTCGCCGCCGCCACCTGGTTAAGGGGCGTGCGCCTGGTGCAAATCCCCACCACCCTGCTAGCCATGGTGGATTCCTCTGTGGGGGGCAAGACGGCCATTGATTTGCCCCAGGGCAAAAACCTGGCGGGCACCTTCTACCAGCCCCACCTGGTGCTGATTGATCCCAACGCCCTTCAAACCCTGTCCCAAAGCGTACACACCGACGGCATGGCGGAGGTCATCAAGTACGGCGCGCTGACGGACAGGGCCCTGTTTAACCAGTTGCCCTTCGCTGAGCAGCAGGCCGACAGCGTTATCGCCCGGTGCGTGGATATTAAACAAGAAATTGTGGAAAAGGATGAAAGGGACTTTGGCGTGCGCCAGCTGCTGAACTTCGGCCACACCTTCGGCCACGCCCTGGAAAAGCTGAGCGGCTACACCCTGCCCCACGGCCAGGCCGTGGCCATGGGCATGGCCATGATGGCAAGGGCCTGCCACCAAAAGGGCCTGCTGCCCAAAGAAGAAAGGGACGCGCTGATTGAAAAAATCGCCGCCTGCGGCCTGCCTACCGAGCCCCCTTACCCGCAGCATCAGGTATGGGACGCCATGGCAAGGGACAAAAAGCGCATGGAGGGCGGCATCACCCTGGTGCTGATACGCGCCATCGGGGATTGCTACTTGCAAAAGCTCTCCATGGAAGAAGCCCACACCTTCCTGCAAGCGGGGTACCAAGTATGAGGATACCGCCCGGACAACTGAAAGGCACCCTTCAGGCCATCCCCGCCAAGGCCCACGCCCACCGGCTGCTGATCGCCGCGGCGCTGTCGGACAAGCCTACTAATATTCACTGCCCCTTTGTGTCGGAGGACATCCTGCGCACGGCGGAGTGCCTTCATGCCCTGTGCGCCCATGTGCAGCGGACGGACACGGGCTTTACCGTAACCCCCCGCGCCCCCTCCATGAGCCCGCTGCTCAATGTGGGGGAAAGCGGCTCCACCTACCGGTTTTTGCTGCCCGTGGCCTGCGCCCTGGGGGTTAACCCCAGGTTTTCCCTGGCAGGCCGCCTGCCCAGCCGCCCCATGGACGCTTTGCTGAACGCGCTGTCCCAACATGGCATGGCCTTTTCCGGCGTAGGCACCGACAGCGTACAAGCCGCCGGCACGCTGACAGGCGGGGATTTTTCCCTGCCGGGGGATGTTTCCTCCCAGTTTGTCAGCGGCCTGCTGCTGGCCGCCCCGCTGCTTAAAACCGTCCATATTCATCTGACAACCCCGCTGGAATCCAAGGGCTATGTGGACATCACCCTGGCCGCCATGGAGCAGTTCGGCATTCAGGTTACTCAAGACGAAAACCGCTATACCCTTCAAGAGGGGCAGCGGTACT
>CAZCBC010000044.1:6747-8085 GCA_964496775.1 uncultured Oscillospiraceae bacterium | reverse complement strand
TTTCCCCCGGCCAGGCGCACACCGAGGGCGACTGGTCCAACGCCGCCTTTTTCCTGTGCGCCGCCGCCGCGGGGCAAAGCAATCTAACATTACAAGGCCTCAGCCTGCGCTCCCCCCAGGGGGATAAAGCCATTGTGGATATGCTGCGGGCCTTCGGTGCCGACATCCGGGCAGAGGGGGACAGCGTAACCGTCCATCCCGCGCCCCTGCGCCCCGCCACAATCGATATTACCCACACCCCGGATTTGGCCCCTGCTCTGGCCATCGTATGCGCCGCTGCAAAGGGTACTTCTACCTTAACGGGCACCCGGCGCCTTCGCTTAAAGGAAAGCGACCGCTCCGACAGCATCTCCCGTACACTGATCTCCTTGGGCGGGCAGGCGCAGCAGCAGGAAAACGCCCTGCTGATTGCCGGCACGGGCAGCCTGCGCGGCGGGACATGCGATTCCTTCAACGACCACCGCATCGCCATGATGGCGGCCTGTCTGAGCGTGCTGTGTACAGAGGATATCAGCATCACCCGCCATGACGCGGTCAGCAAATCCTACCCCCATTTCTTTGAGGACTTTTTCACCCTGCACCAGGGTAAATAGGAGGCAACATGGGCTCTACCTTTGGCAAGAACATCCGCTTCAGCATCTTCGGCCAGTCCCACTCCCCCGCCATCGGCGTGGTGGCGGACGGGCTGCCCGCGGGCTTTGCGCCGGATATGGAGGAATTGCAAAACTTCCTGCGTCGCCGGGCGCCGGGGCAAAGCAGCCTCAGCACCCACCGCCAGGAAAAGGACCGGGTGGAGATTCTCTCCGGCCTGTTTGAAGGCAAAACCTGTGGCGCGCCCCTTTGCGCCATCATCCGCAATTTTGACGCCCGTCCCGGAGACTACGCCAACTTAAAAAACCTGCCCCGCCCCGGCCATGCCGACTATCCCGCCCACGTAAAGTACCACGGTTTTCAGGATAAGTCGGGCGGCGGGCATTTTTCCGGCCGCCTGACAGCGCCCCTGTGCATTTTGGGGGGCATCGCCCTGCAAATGCTGAGACAAAAGGGCATCCGTGTCGCCGCCCACCTGTACAGCATTGCCGACATACACGACACCCCCTTTGATCCCATGGCGCCGCAAATGGAGGGCATACAACCCGGGTATCTCAGCGTATTAAGCGAGGATGCCGGGCAGCGCATGGCACAAGCCATTGACGAAGCCCGCATGGCCAAGGACTCGGTGGGCGGTGTTATCGAGTGCGCTGTGACGGGGCTGCCCGCGGGCCTTGGGGAAAGCATGTTTGAGGGGCTGGAAAACCTTTTGGCCGCCGCCCTGTTTGCCATCCCCGCCGTAAAGGG
>CAZCBC010000044.1:758-6677 GCA_964496775.1 uncultured Oscillospiraceae bacterium | reverse complement strand
CGCGGTAGTCACCACCAGCAACAACCACGGGGGCATTTTAGGGGGCATCAGCACGGGCATGCCGCTGATTTTCCGCTGCGCCTTCAAGCCCACCTCTTCCATTTATATGGAGCAGAACACGGTGGATTTGGACAGCCGGGAAAACGCCACCCTGGCGGTCAAAGGCCGCCACGACCCCTGCGTGGTGCCCCGGGCGGTACCGGTGGTGGAAGCCGTTGCCGCGCTGGTGATGCTGGACACCTATCTTGACCGCCTGAAGGAGGAACACCCATGGACTTAAGTCAGTACAGACAGCAAATCGACGACATCGACAGGGAAATGGTGCGCCTGTTTGGCCGCCGCATGGAGGTGTCGGGGGATATTGCCCGCTACAAACAGCAAAATAACCTGCCGGTGTATGACCCCAAGCGCGAGCGGGATAAATTGGAAGAAGTGGGCGCCATGGCCGACCCCGACCACCGGGACGCCACCCAAAGGCTGTACGGCATGCTGTTTGAGCTAAGCCGCGCCGCCCAGCGGCAGCCCGCGCCCGAGGATGCAGAGCTCCTGGACAGCATTCAGCGGGCGCTGAAGGACACCCCCCAGCTGTTTCCTGAAAAGGCGCTGGTCGCCTGCCAGGGAGTGGAGGGCGCCAACTCCCAGGCTGCCGCCCAGAAGCTGTTTAAGCAGCCCAACATCATGCACTTTTCCTCCTTCGAGGGGGTGTTCCGCGCCCTGGATCAGGGGCTGTGCCGGTACGGCGTGCTGCCGCTGGAAAACAGCACGGCGGGCTCCGTCAACCGCATCTACGACCTGATGATGCAGCACAACTTCTACATCGTGCGATCCACCCGGCTTAAAATCGACCACTGCCTGATGGCCAACAAGGGCGCCCAGCTGTCTGATATAAAAGAAATCATCTCCCACGAGCAGGCCTTGCAGCAGAGCGAGGAGTTTTTAAGGTCCCTCCCCAATGTCAAGGTAAAGGCGGTGGCGAACACGGCCCTGGCCGCCCAGATGGTGATGGAGTCCGGCCGCAAGGATGTGGCGGCGCTGTCCTCCCGCGCCTGCGCCGAGATTTACGGCCTTAACATCCTGCGCTATTCGGTGCAGGATTCGGGCAGCAACTTCACCCGCTTTATCTGCATCTCCAAGAATTTGGAAATCTACCCTGGGGCCGACAAAACCAGCATGATGATGGTGCTGCCCCACCGCCCCGGCAGCCTGTATATGGCGCTGGGCCGCTTCTGGTCGCTGGGCATTAACCTCAACAAGCTGGAAAGCCGTCCGCTGGCGGGCAGCGATTTTGAGTTTATGTTCTATTTCGACCTGGACACCCCCGTCTACAGCGATGCCTTTACCCGCCTGTTCCACGACATCGGCAGCATGTGCTCCCAGTTCCGCTACCTGGGCAGCTATACGGAGGTTGTATAATGGCCTATGGGCTGATTGGGGAAACACTGGGCCACAGCTTCTCCCCCCTGCTGCACGGCATGCTGGGGGACTATGACTACCGCCTGTATCCCCTCAAGCGGGAAGAGCTGCCCGCGTTTATGCAAAGCAACACGCTGAAAGGCTTTAATGTCACCATCCCCTACAAGGAAGCGGTGATGCCCTTTCTGGACGCTGTCAGCAACAAGGCGCAGGCCATCGGCAGCGTCAACACCGTGCTGCGCAGGGAGGACGGCTCCCTCTTCGGGGACAACACCGACTATGACGGCTTTCAGCTGCTGTTGGGGGACGCCGCGCCCTTCCGCGACAAAAAGGCGCTGGTGCTGGGCAGCGGCGGCGCCTCCAAAACGGTGCAGAAGGTTTTGCGGGACGCGGGCATACAGCCCGTCGTTATCTCCCGGACGGGGGAAAACAACTACGATAACTTAGACAGGCACCGCGACGCGGCAGTGCTTATCAACACCACCCCCGTGGGCATGTACCCTAAGGTGGACAGAACGCCCGTGAGCCTTCAGGGGTTTAACCAACTACAACTGGTGCTGGATTTAATCTACAACCCCCTGCGCACCCGGCTGCTTTTGGAGGCGGAGGCCCTCCATATCCCCGCCCGGGGTGGGCTTTTAATGCTGGCCGGACAGGCCCAGGAAGCCGCCCGGTTGTGGGGACTGGTTGGAGCCAGGGACATGGCGCCCCAGATGGCAAAAGAAGTGGAAAAAAACACCCGCAACATTGCCCTCATCGGCATGCCGGGGTGCGGCAAAACCCGCATCGCCAAGGAGTTGGCCCGTTTAACAGGGCGCAGCGTGCTGGACACCGACGAGATGGTGCAAAGCGCCCAAGGCCTCCACCCCCGGGATTTAATTGCCCGGTACGGGGAAGCCGCCTTCCGGCACATGGAAACCCAGGCCCTCAAGGAGGCCGCCAAGCAATCCGGCGTCATCATCGCGACGGGGGGCGGCATCGTGACGGTGCCGGACAATTTGCCCATATTAAAGCAAAACAGCGTCATCCTGTGGATACAGCGGGACCTTGCGCTGTTAAGCAGTGAGGGACGGCCCCTGTCCCAAAGCATAGGCATTGAGGAACTCTACGCACGCCGCCAGCCCCTGTACCAAGCCTGGGCGCAGGCAGCCTACCACAACAGCGACTGGCGGGAAACCGCCCAGCGCATCCGGGAGGATTGGTTATGAAACTGCTCATCATCAACGGCCCCAACCTGAACATGCTGGGGGTGCGGGAGCCGGACATCTATGGAAAAGGTACCCTGAAGGATTTGGAAAGCCTGGTCAGGCAGCACGCCCAGACAAAAAGCATCGCGTGCGATTTTTTTCAGTCCAACCACGAGGGGGCGCTGGTAGACTGCATCCAGCAGGCGCTGGGAAGGTACGACGGCATCATCATCAACCCCGCCGCCTACACCCATACCTCCATCGCCATTCTGGACGCCTTAAAGGCGGTCAATCTGCCCGCCGTGGAAGTACACCTGAGCGATATCCACAGCCGCGAAAGCTTCCGCCAGCACTCCTACATCAGCCCCGCATGCATCAAGACCATTGCCGGCAAACACTTTGGCGGCTATCTGGAAGCGGTGGACACGCTGGCGGAATATATAAAGCCTTAACAATAGGCAGGAAAACAAAACTAGCAACTAATCTGGTGGCAACCCACCAAAAAAACATGTTTTGCTTAGAGCAATAACTGACATTTTAAGTTCCTCTGCTGTATATACTATTGTTTCGAAAGATGTGAATAGATAAATTGGTTCAATGTAATTGGTTGTATACCAGGTGCTGTCAACTTAAGTTCGCAACTTTG
Source organism: uncultured Oscillospiraceae bacterium (assembly GCA_964496775.1). GTDB lineage: Bacteria > Bacillota > Clostridia > Christensenellales > Aristaeellaceae > DTU024. Next base: position 3,431 of record CAZCBC010000044.1, on the reverse strand, counting down.
GGCTCCGCCCACCATGTCATGCTGCCTGGTTGCTTAGTGAGCTGAGCGAAGATTCGCTCAGGTACGCTTTGGTGACCGACCAGTCCTCTGAGTATTCCATCAGGTATACGGTGCGCCGCAGATAGAGTAGAAAAGGTTGTGATAGATGCAGGCGGATAAGACAGCTTCTTCCTTGTTGCCCTGGAAAAGGCAGCCATACATTCGGTCGATTTCATTCCATGCGTCCATGCCTTTGTATCAAGTGCAGCTTTCTTCTATTATTCGTCCGCACTCCCATCGGTATGTTATATCACTATAAAAACTCATCAATCATTAAATAAATCCTGAATGATATAATAGGATTGTTTTAACCGTTCTACATATTCGGGCTTATCCCAGTTGTCCCAGGAATATGCGCTCAAAGGGCCTAAGACGCCGTTTTCTATGTTTGGGAATGAATCCAATACAGTTTCTTTGTCATCAACATATAGTACACCAATGTAGATTTCATCGACAAATCTGCTTGCTTTCATACCATCCTTATGGATGTTTCCGACAAACTCCTTTTTGCTCGGATCTTTTGATTGGATTAACAACCAGGGAATCCTTAATTCCAGTCCGCCTTCATCGTTTACGCAGAAATCGGCAAGGGAGTCATAATTCTCTGAGTCGGGATTGGCGTTCCCTTCCCTCAACCTTCCAGCTTCATAACTGCTGAATGGCATCACTATTTCACCGTCTTCCGAGCTGTATTCTCTGCTTAGCACATACCGGATCGGCGAGAATATCCCCCTGCTTCTTCGTGCATTGGGTCTTGGTTTTTCTATCATATTTAAACGGTAGGCATACATATATGTGAAAACATCATAGTGCTGATCGACAAGAATCCGAGGTTCTTCTTTATTCAGATCTACGATGAAATCCACCCCGTTAGAAAACTTAAGCTTATTGTTTCCTCTTATAAAATTGTTGCCCTGATCGGGTACAACATCGAGCAAAATAACCGGATATCCATTGCCGGTATTTGAAGAATCCAATCTGATATACAAATACCTTTCATCATGATCTATATACAAGCTCTTCATAATTCCCTGGTTCTTGGCATACAGAGGTTCTGTTTGCCATTCCTTTGTATCTCCGTCGACCTTTATTTTATGCCTATCAAAACTTAAAATTCCGAATTGCTGCTCGTTTGTTTGAGCATTGGACCAAAATGGTCTTCTGCTCGGATTATCATAGTCCATCGTGTTCCAGGTTTTTTTAAACCACTCATCTTGCCATGTAAAAATTAAACCTCCAAGCATATTCTCCTGCAAAATATCCTCGTAAAGATGGCTTAAAATTTCTCCCTGTTCCTTTTCAGATTTGAAACCTTGATTCCAGCCAAAAGGATTTTCATGGGTGAGGCCGCGTGAAGCAGGTATTCCAAACTCAGCTATTAAAATGGGCAGCCTGTGAACGCTGTTCAAATGTTGTAAATAGCCGGCGTAGTTGTTCTTTTTTCCTCTATGGTCAATATAATTCACATATTTTTCTTCAAAGTTCAAAAAATCCGGATAATAAGGATAAACATGATATGATGCAAACTCTCCTACTAAATTCATTTCCCCTTTAGTAAATATAACATTGGGATCGATACTGACTAAATCAGCACCTTCTTCATAATTGGTAGGATGCTCCAAGATGTCTGTTATGGGCCAATTTGTAAAGCTGACAGGCCTTATATAATGATAACGTTCCATTTCATATTCCGCTATGATATCCATCTGCTGTGCAAGCCAATACTCAAACGGCTTTGCGCCCTTAGTTTCAAAATATTTGCCGTTATAATCTCCGATGGATGCGTGAAGATGATTTGTGCTATCCACCATATAAGGGTCCCACTCTATGCCTAAAATCCAGGCAATGACATAGCGGGAAATATCTGCCAAATATATTCCTGATGCGTGCCCTGGCCTGGCTTCAACAACTTTGTTTCCATGTATTACATCCGCGATTGTTTTCATATCTTGCTGGAAATTCTTCAGGTTGTTCTTCTCAAAAGCATCCTGAGAATTGTTCAGTTCTTCTTCATTGATCCATGCACCATGCATCACATACAGTTTTTTGTCATGGTTTTCATTGTATCTGAGCAATGCATTATAGAATCCGGGTGGATGCAAAGTATATACGCAAACAACGTTGGCATTCATCTCGCCGATATACTCAAACCAGCGGGCATACTCCTCCTCGGTTATTGCTGCCTGTCCAGGGAAGGTGCCGGGTTTCCCCATACCAAGATTAACGCCTTTAATTGTCATGGGTTCCCACCGGTCATTCCTGAAGATTTGAAAACTGTTATTTTTTATTCTGGCGCTGTACAATTCGCTTTCCTCCGCATTTATTATCTTCACTACGGGAAAAAGGAAAAGTATTGCTATTACGAAAGAGAATATGATCAGGAAACGAGCTTTTTTCATGAAATTTCTCCTAACAAATAGATGTTGTATTATATAGTAGGATTGCTTTAGTCGTTCTTCATATTTGGGTATATCCCAGTTGTCCCAGGAATATGCGCTCAAAGGATTCAAGGCATTATTTTCCATGCCGGGGAATGAATCCAATACAGTTTCTTTGTCATCAACATATAGTACACCAATATAGATTTCATCGACAAATCTGCTTGCTTTCATACCATCCTTATGGATGTTTCCG
>CAZCBC010000044.1:0-663 GCA_964496775.1 uncultured Oscillospiraceae bacterium | reverse complement strand
GCAGAAATCGGCAAGGGAGTCATAATTCTCTGAGTCGGGATTGGCGTTCCCTTCTTTCAGCCTTCCAGTTTCATAACTGCCGAATGGCATCACTATTTCACCGTCTTCCGAGCTGAATTCTCTGCTTAGCACATACCGGATCGGCGAAAACATCCCGCTGTTCTGCTGTGGATCCGGTTTCGGCTTTTCAATCAAGTTTAAATGATAAGCATACATATATGTGAAAAAGTCATAGTGTTGGTCGATAAGAATCCGAGGTTCTTCTTTATTCAGATCTACGATGAAATCCACCCCGTTAGAAAACTTAAGCTTATTGTTTCCTCTTATAAAATTGTTGCCCTGATCGGGTACAACATCGAGCAAAATAACCGGATATCCATTGCCGGTATTTGAAGAATCCAATCTGATATACAAATACCTTTCATCATGATCTATATACAAGCTCTTCATAATTCCCTGGTTCTTGGCATACAGAGGTTCTGTTTGCCATTCCTTTGTATCTCCGTCGACCTTTATTTTATGCCTATCAAAACTTAAAATTCCGAATTGCTGCTCGTTTGTTTGAGCATTGGACCAAAATGGTCTTCTGCTCGGATTATCATAGTCCATCGTGTTCCAGGTTTTTTTAAACCACTCATCTTGCCATGTAAATATGACCCCGCC
>CAZCBC010000043.1:6874-17124 GCA_964496775.1 uncultured Oscillospiraceae bacterium | reverse complement strand
TTAGACGCAGCCAGTATTTTGGCCTTGAAGGCCCAGTGCATACCACCGGCTCAGCAGGTGGTTTTGATTAGACACACCTTTTGACCTATAACCCATGTATGCTTGGAGGCGGAAAAGCGTGTATGCAGCTTGGGGTAGGGAGTCCATTGACTAATTGACTCAGATACAAGACAGAAAACTGTTGAATCACATTGTATTCGCCTTTATTCCATTCCATCGTCTATACGAATGTTTCGTGCTTGCAGTTTACGCACGAAACTGGTACGGACACTATCCAAGAAGACGGCAAACAGAATAACCATGGCGCTGATAAGGGGCTGCAGGTACAAGTCAACCTGGAGGAAGACAAGGCCGGTTTCCACCATCTGGATCAGCATGGTGCCTATAACTACTCCAGGGAAGATATTGGCAATGCCGCCCGCCAGGCTGGTACCGCCCAAAACCGAGGCGGAAATGGCGTTAAATTCATATCCTTCACCGAAACCGGGAATGACGCTGCCTATCTGGGCAACGGAAACGATGGCGCTGAGGGCGGCCAGGAAACCACAGAGAATGTAAGCTGACGCCCACACACGATTAACGGGAATGCCTGCCTTCATGGCTACCTCACGGTCAAAGCCAATGGCATAGATTTGCCGACCTGTACGGGTGTACTTAAGGTAAAGCGCAACCAATAGAACAACAATAGCAAAGATAAGAACAGGATAAGGGATTACATCAAACAATACGCCGGAACCAATGCCGGACACGAGAGATTGTGGCATAGCTAACTGCTCTGAATTGGTAATGCGGAGTGCCAGGCCACGCCCGATTGTCATACTTCCGATAGTAACCAGAAAAGCAGGAATCTTCAGTTTGACGACAAAAAACGCATTGATGATACCAAAAACGATACCCACAGCCAAGCAGGCTAACAAAGCAAGCTCCAAAGGATAACCCGCTCTGATCATGAGGGCGGAAACAGAGATGGACAGATACATGTTTGCGCCAACAGACAGATCAGTACCGCCTGTTAAAATGGGTAGCGTGATACCTACCGCCAGAATACCTATATAGGAAGAACGAGTTAGGATATTTACAAAGTTTGCCCACGAAAACCAGTTATGGGTAGACATACCGAAGACAATAAACACCGTGACAAACAGAATAAGGGGAATATTTTGCATTAACGCCAGCGTTACATTCTTATGCTTTCTCATGTGATGCCTCCCCTATATCCTGCCGGAATGCAGAACGTATGATTTGTTCATGATCAAAATGATCATGATGGAACTGTCCCACAATTTCTCCCTTATTCATTACCAGGATACGGTTGCATATGCCCGTCAATTCCTCAAGTTCTGAGGAAATAACAAGAATACCTGTACCTTCGGAAGCGAGTTGATTTAACAACTTGTAAATTTCTGATTTCGCCCCCACGTCAATACCCCTGGTAGGCTCATCTATAATCAAGAGAGATTGTTTCGTCATCAGCCACTTGGCAATAACGACCTTCTGCTGGTTTCCACCAGACAGGCCTTTGACCAGATGTTTTTTGATATCACCGGATCGCACTCGCATTTCCTGTACCTTTTCGTGGATAACGGGTCCGATTTTACGTTCCACAAACCCCGCCTTATTGGTAAAGAATCGAAGCGCAGCTATACCCACATTGTCATAGACAGGGAACTCCATCAACAATCCTTCTTCGCGCCGGTTTTCTGTGACGAATGCAACGCCATCCTGAATTCTGTCAATGGGATTCGGTTTATTCAATTCCTTTTGCTTGTAATAGATGTGGCCGGAGTCAAAGGGTTCTAGACCGAAGATGATATGAGCGAGCTCACTGCGTCCTGAGCCCATCAGGCCGAAGATACCCAAGATTTCTCCCTGATGCAGGGTAAAGCTGATATCCTTAGCGATACCAATCTTGCTGACGGAATCCAACCGCAACAGTTCTTCCTTCCGCGGTTCAGGCGGTTTTTCAGGATACATCTGCTTGATATCCCGGCCCACCATGGAAACAATCATACGATCGATGGAGAAGTCTTCAATGCGCCCCTTGTCCGAAATCTGTCCATCACGCAAAACCACAATGGTGTCAGATAATGCCATTACATCGTTCAGAATATGAGAAATATAGATGATGGCTTTGCCTTGTGCGCGCAGTTTGTCGATAAGCTCAAATAACCGTTCTGTTTCCCTGCTTGTTAGCGAGGTTGTAGGCTCGTCAAATATGATAAGTTCAGGATCCCGAGATAATTCTTTGGCGATTTCAACCAATTGCTTTTCGCCGGGCGACAACCTTTCTACCAGTGTATCCGGTGACAAATCCAAGTCTATAGCCTTTAATGCCTCGATGGTAAGATGCCGCTGTTCTTTCCGATTATAAAACCAACTGTTTTTGTCGGAGGCGCTGCGGCTGAACAAAAAATTGTCCATGATGCTCAGGTTGCTAAAAAGATTGAGCTCCTGATGAATAAAGGCGATACCCGCATCCCCGGCATCCGATGGTTTAAGCGGTACATAGGGTTTACCGTGCAATGTCATGGCACCCGCGTCAGGTTGATATACGCCTCCTATGATGTTCATCAGGGTGGATTTTCCGGCGCCATTTTCGCCAATCAGAGAAAGAACCTCACCCTTTTGGATGTTCAGTGAAACATCCCTAACGGCATAGACGCCAAAGAAGGCTTTGCTAATGCCCTCCAATGTAAGATATGAATCAACTCGCATGGACAATCTCCTCCGGCTTACGCGTTTTTTGTTGCCTGCTGTCTGTACCACCCTTTTTCCGGGTGATCTCTTGGCGGACAGCATCTAAAGTGGCTGCAAGAAGAATGACAATGCCCTTGACAATATCAATCGTAAAGTTATCAAGCCTCAATTGCTGTAAAGAAGTAGAGAGGATAGTGTAAAACAAAACGCCATATAGCGTCCATGTAACTTTTCCCTTACCGCCTGCCAGGCTTGTTCCGCCTATAACGGTCGCCGCCATTACGTCCATCAGCATGGTGGCGCCCAGGGTGGGACGTCCCATCATAAGACGTGCGGAATAGAGGACAGAACCTACCGCTGCGCAAAAACCGCTGAAAGAATAGACAAACACCGTTGTTTTCTGTGTTGCCACACCGGATACTTTAGCTGCGCGGATGTTTGCTCCTGTCGCATAAATAAACTTGCCTCTTAGCGTGAAGGACAGGATGATCTGGGCGACAATGCCTAGCACGACAGCAACAAAAAAGGAATAAGGTATAAACCCAATGGCTGTACCCCCCAAATCTTCAAAGGGCATAGGCAAAAAAATGATGTTTTGAGATTTCGTAATGAAGATAGCCAGGGCGGAAAAGAACATCTGCGAAATAAGTGTCACCATAAAGGGGGGCATTCTAAGTCTGGAAATCAGCGTACCGTTGATAAAACCAATGGCAGTGCCCACAATGAGCATAATGGCAATGGCGATAATGGTCGCAGCCATATCAGGCATGTTTGTCAAAGGGCCGCCTTCAGCCGTCAGGAACCATCCCCAAAGGGGCGAGTTTCCTAGTACGTTGGGGTTTGCTCCTTGACACATAAAAGCCGCGCCAATGACGCTAGTCAGCGCCATGATGGATGTCTGGGAAAGGTCAATGCCTCCAAGCAGCAGCACGAAGGTTTGGCCGATGGCGATGGTAAACAGTGGCCACATATTGGAAAAGATATTGCGCAGGTTGTTGGTTTTCAGCATGGATGGGACGATCGCCGCAATGATAAAAAAGTAAACAACGCTAAGAACCAAAATAAAGTACTCGGACATAATTAATCTGCTTGCGAAGTCTTTTATGCCCGGACGTGGGGTGGTATTCCTCTTCTCGGTCAAATGATCGTCTCCCCTCTTGTGTCAGCTCTAACTGGAGCGTTTGTTTTCTTGAAGAAACCGGGGGCCGTTTCCGGCCCCCGGAAAATGGGGTTACTGAAAATTACTTGCCGACTTTGTTGCCCCACATGTCATCACGGCGCTCAGCCATGTTGCCCTGGGTCAGCGCGAAGCCGGGATCGTACACCCACTTGGAGGGCTCAGTTTCGCCATCTTCAATAGCGGCGAGCAACTCGTTCATGGTAGCGGTCGCTTCAAAGTACAGGTCCTGTACAGCGGTGGCGTCAACATAGCCTTCGTCCATCAGACGGCCGGCCAGGGAGTCGCCGTCAACGGCGCCCATGATGACGTGGTTGGCATCGCCAATTTTCTGCCATTTGCCCAGGGGCTCCAGAACACTTTTAATCTGAGGATTCATGAAGTCAGAGCCGCAGAAGAGCATGTTGAAGTTGGGCTGTGCTTCGGTGGCGCTCTTCAGGTTGGCAAGGGCGGTGTTGGCATCCCAGCGGGTGGGAACTTCAATGATGGCTTCCACAATGTCTTCATTCTCGGCAGCGACATTCTTAAAGCCGTCAGCACGCTGGATAGCGTTGGGGTCACCCAGGTCACCAATCATGTGCATGGCGATAACTTTTTCGCCGGTCTCATCAAAGCGCTTGCGGGCTTCCTGGAACATGTAGGTGGCAGCGTCATAAGCGATGGAGTAGTTGTCGCATACAACAACAATGGCTTTAGTGGACTGAATGCTGGGCGGGCGGTTGAAAACAGCCACGGGTACACCGGCGCGGTTGGCTGTGCGCACGATGGTAACAGCAGACTCGCCGTCCTGAGGAATCATAATGATGCCGTCCACTTCCTGGGCAATGGCGTCATTAATCTGTTCAAGCTGTTTGTTGGCGTCCTGGCTGGCGTTGTATTCCAGCACTTCAATGCCCTGTCCGCGCAGGGTAGATGTAATGGCGTTGTAGCCGGCAACCCAGAATTCTGTTTCCAAATCCTGGAAGGCAAAGGCGATTTTCAGGTCCTTTTTCTCCGCAAGGGCTCCCGGCGTGAACAGGGATAGTGTCAAAACGAGTACCAGTGCAATACCTAAGATCTTTTTCATGTGTCTTCCCCTTTCATTTGTCATATTTGACATATTATTATCAAGATGCTATCGCATCAGGATTTCTGGCAATATTATTTCTGTTTCATTGACATGGATGTTTTGCATAGGCCAGTTACCAGCGTTGGAGGCGTTGTAGACATTATGACCGTCGCTGATAATCAATTCGGCAATCTTAGCGCCAGGGACGGTAGCAAACCATTCAAAGGCTTCGCCCGGGCCTGTTTTTCTTTCCTCATCAAGGGAAAAGCCCGGCTGGCAGACAACATACCCCGTGCGTCCGCCGGGAAAGTGTCCGCGCCATTCTTCGGCGAATCCATGTTCAGTCAGCGCGTTTTGATAGGCATGGAGAATGTCTTTATAACTTGTTCCGGGAGCGCACAGAGAGGTACTAGCGGCAGAGGCGGCACAAACGGCTTGGTATGCATCTCTGATATGCTCAGGCAATGTGTCACCAAAGTATACTGTGCGGGCAATATTGCAATGCAGGCCGCGCAAGGCAACAGAGGGAGTAATCAGAACATGCTTTCCGATGGCCGCATCTGACGGAGTGGGGTGGCGATACCGTCCGACGCGCGTTTCACCCCCTACCAAAATAACATCGCACACCATGTCAGCCTGTGAAAACTGATCTGCCAACAATCGGGCAACCTCTTTCTCGGATGTATCCGGAGTAATTGCCTGCGCAATTTGGCTCAGCACAAGGTCTGCTATGGCACCTGCTTGCCGCAATGTATCTATTTCACATTCAAACAACGGATAGTGTAAATCATAAATCTCTTCAAGGACAAAAGCAGCACGGCAGGATACGTCCGCCGCAGGATGACTGCCAGCAAGTTGTACGGCTTTTTCCAGCACAGAGGATTCGTACCAGTGAAGCGCAACGTGCTCTGCCTGAGGCAGGTTACTTAACTCTTCATCCATGATGCGCTGACCATCCATTGCGTGTGCAACAAGATAAACGTGTTCCCGCGTAACAACCAGCGCCGCAGCTCCCTCCGCGGAAGGGATAATTACCCGATTGCTTCCTCCGGTGGTCAGCCAGGCAAAATTATCCTGGCGCATGAATACCAGCCCGGTGTATTTTTGGCTTTTCAAAAACGAGCGTATTCTCTGTAGTTTTGTGGTGGCTACTGAATTCATTAAATGCCTTTCAATCATCTGATGTTTAAAGAGGGGATTGATGAACACATTCCTTGCGATTAGATGGCGGTTATCTTATCTCAGTTATTAATCAAAGTTGTTGAACTGATTATAACTTATACAACTTATCATGTCAACTTGTTTAAAATGATTTATGATTCAAAAGAAAAAGCTGGACAAATAAGTTGATAAGTCGTATGATGTTTATAAAGAACACACATCGATATATTAAGCGAAATTTTACTACGCTGGATCGCAAACAGGAGACAGAGAGATGAAAGAAAATTTGAAAATCGCTGTTTTGGGAACAGGATATTGGGCGCAGTTTCAAATTGCCGCCTGGCAAGACATCGGATGCGAAGTCGTGGCTGTATGGAACAGAACACTTAAACGCGCCCAGGACACGGCGGAGCGCTTTAAGATACCCGAAGTATACGAAACGGTAGAACAACTTCTTGAAGAGGCTCAGTATGACATCGTAGATATTATCACGGATGCCGAAGTCCATGAGGAGTTGGTGCTGGCTGCCGCCGCTAAAGGCAAGCCGGTTATCTGCCAAAAACCCATGTCTCTGGATGAAGAGAGTTGCCAACGCATGGTTGATGCCTGCGAAAAGGCAGGGGTATGGTATGCCATACACGAGAACTTTCGTTACCAACCACAGTTCCAAAGCCTGAAGCAGCATATGGAAAACGCTTCTCTGGGCAAGGTACTTCATGCCCACATACAGATGCGTTCGCCCGACAGAGATATTATCCGCAAACAACCTGCCCTTGGGACAATGGAACATATGGCACTGCGTGATATGGGACCGCATATCTTTGATGTTATCAGGTTTCTCTTTGGGGAAATAAACGAGATTCTGACGATGCCCGTTTCTTCCTATCCCGATACCCCGGTGGATGATACGGCGCTGTCTTTGTTGCGTATGCAGGCGGGGTATCCGGTGCTTTGCACGCTGGCGCACAAGTTTCATTACAAGGCCTTCATACAGTTTGAAAAGGGAAGCATCACGCTGGACGCCCAGAACAATATTGAAATTGAAAGCGAACGGGGCCTTGTTCAGTATCCCTACCAGGAACCCGTCAAACTAGCCTATATTCCGGAAGATGACTGGGCAATCCACGGAGGCCATGTGTTCGTTGCTATTCCTTCATGCCTTCAGGCACTTCGCAGGGCTTATGTTCATCAGCAGGAGGCGGAAACAAGCGGAAAGGACAACCTAAAGACCATGCAGGTAGTATTTGCTGCCATGCGTTCAGTGGAACTTAAGCAGCAGGTCAGTCTGTAGAAGGGAGTGGAAAAGTATGCGGATTGGTATATCCAGTTGGAGTTATCCCTATGCCATAGGTAATAAAGCCTATGAGGTTCCCGCACATCCCATGGGGCTGCTTGAGCTTGCCAACAAGGCTGTCCAACACGGCGCCGATGTACTGCAAGTAGCGGACAATCTGCCTATCCATGCCGTTTCTCACGAGGAATTGCTTCAGCTTCGCAGCCTGTCAGAAAAACATCATATTCATCTTGAAGTTGGCACAGCAGGGCTTGAACCGGAAAATTTGCTTAAGTACCTTGATATCGCGCAAACGCTGGGTGCCAAATTAGTGCGTACACTGCCCCATGCTGGTCAGGATGTGCCTACGCTGGATATCGCATGCCAGCGCGTTGAGCAAGTGCTTGACAAGTTTGTCGAGGCCGGTATTACCCTTGGCATTGAAAACCACGATCACTATCCCAGCGAGTGGATCAGAAAACTGATTGATACATTTAAGGATTCCCATCTTGGCGTATGCCTGGACGCGGTCAACAATTTGGGGCTGGGTGAAAGTTTCCGCGAAGTACTACATACTCTGGGCCCCGTTACGGTTAATTTCCATTGTAAGGATTATACCATTCATAGAAAACCCTCCATGCTGGGTTTTGACGTGGAAGGGGCAATAACCGGTGAAGGGTTCCTTGATTTGGAATTGGCCAAACGTGTTTTGCCGCCGGATATTTCCTGGGTACTGGAGTCCTGGATGCCTTGGCAGGGGGATATTGAAAAGACCGTTGCCACGGAAGAAGAATGGGTCATCAAAGGGCTTGACAACCTGCGTACTTTCAGGACGCAAAGCATAGCTTAGCTGTAAGGGTAAAAGAATGAATACACAGCACATCACAAAAAATCAGTGGATAGGTCTTCCGGAACAATTACCACAGCGTGTTTGTTTGCGGGTGGGCGCCCTACAGGCGACGATGTTAGATGGCAGGTTGCTGGATATATGTTTCCATGGTGAAAAACTGATTGATGAAGTGTATTTTGCCCTTCGGGATCCCAACTGGGGCACTATTCCCTATACATTGAGTGCACAGCGGATTGAACAGTCCGCCCATGGTTTCGCCTATTACTTTCAGGCAGTGCATGCTGTGGGCAACTATCAGTACCGCTGGCAGGGCAGTGTTACAGGCAGCGCGGATGGAAGGCTTACCTTTCTTTCGACTGGGGAAGCGGGTGCTGGTTTTGCCAAAAACCGCCTGGGCTTCTGCGTGTTGCATCCCATCAGTTGCGCAGGCCTTCCCTGTGAGATTGAGCATTCAGACGGAACAGTCGAGAAAACCGCATTTCCCCAGCAAATCGCCCCCCATCAGCCTTTCTTTGACATCGCAGGCATGACCTACCAGCGCAACGGGCTCACATGCAATGTAACTTTTGAAGGCGACGTGTTTGAGTGTGAGGATCAGCGTAACTGGACAGATGCCTCCTTTAAAACCTATTGCACGCCCCTTAGCATTCCTTTCCCTGTGCAGATGGAGCAGGGAGAGCAAGTTACCCAGGCGGTACATATTCACTGTAAAGCTGTTTCAGATAAAAGCGCGAAACATCAGGCAGAAAGTCAAACCAAAGATAATGTAGTTGAGTATTCAAAGCCTCTCCCCCTCAAAGGGACCTTTTCCCTAGGTACCTGTTTACTTTCTCCTCTCCAGCAAACATCTTTTGGGCTGGGAAAATCCCTGGGGCTTCACCATGTACGGGTGGAAATACACTTCCATAATCAATCGGTTGTCTTTGATGAGTTATTAAATCAGGCCGCGCATCTGGCGCATTCCATCCATCTGGCTGTTTTTTTGACAGAGAACTGGCGGCAGGAAGTGCCTGTCCTATGCAATCTTCTGGCGCAGCACCCAGCCGTCAGTGCCGTGTTCCTTCACCAGGAAGGCCACAAGGTCATTGACAAAAGCATCCTTTTCCAGAGCCGTGAAATGCTTTCGAATTTAGCAATACCTATCGGTTCAGGCACTGACGCTTATTTTACACAATTAAACCGGGAGCCTTTGCCACGTGAATTGATGGATTTTGTCTGTTATTCCAACAACCCTCAGGTGCATGCATTTGACAATCATTCCATTATGCAAACAACTGCCGGTCAGGCAGCTAATCTGGAAAGCGCGCAGGGCTTATATCCTGAAATGCCTATATATGTAACCCCAGTAACGCTAAAAATCCGGTGGAACCCTGACGCAACAGCGGCTGTATCAGAAGAGCAACTTTTACTAAGCCAGATAGACAACAGGCAAATGTCTCTGATGTGTGCGTCTTGGATGCTGCGTTCCATCGTCGTGTTGTCGACAGGCGGCGCAACCAGCGCCACGTACTTTGAGTTAGCAGGGCCCCGCGGCTTTTTTGCGGAGCTGGAGGATGCCTTGCCGGAAGGGTTTCCAGCTTTTGCTGGTATGGTATATCCTTCCTACTATGTGTTGCGTGAGGCACTGACTGTCCTTCGGGGGCAGAATGTACGGGCAGTGAATGGCAAATGCTTCAGCATCCTGATGAATGAAAAGAAGGTGTTGATTGCTAACACCACAGATGAGCAGCTAAATCTATGTCTTAGTGGATGGCCTAATATCAAAGGAATTCGTCTGGATGATGATACAGTGCGACGATATGCGGTATATGATGCGGAGCAAATGACGGAAGATATTGAAACAATATTTGACTCAGCCTTGGAAGACCGCGTGTTGTTACAACCTTATTCCGTTATTCTTGGTAATTTTGATAAATAATTGAAGGGAGAATAGTTATGGTACAGAAAGTAGTATTGTTAGGCGCAGGTGGAAAAATGGGTATGCGCATTACCCCCAACATCAAGGATGATCCGTCCTACGAGATTTCCTATGTGGAGGTCAGTG
>CAZCBC010000043.1:0-6864 GCA_964496775.1 uncultured Oscillospiraceae bacterium | reverse complement strand
TGAGCAGGCTGCGAAGGCCCTGAAAGAAAAATACGGCGTAACATCCACCCCCAATTCCGAGCCCGTTAAGACAGCAGACATGGTTGTGTTTGCCGTGCCTGATAAGATTATCAAAAAGGTCTCCGCCGACATTGTACCCCAGATGAAAACAGGTGCGATGGTCATTGGACTGGATCCTGCCGCTCACTTTGGGGAAGTAATGGCCATGCGGGATGACCTTAAATACTTTGTTGTGCATCCTTGCCACCCCAGCCTTTTCCCGTTTGAGGAAGGCCTCAGCTTAGCAGCACAGCGGGATTGGTTTGGCGGCACCGGGGCTGCCAAGATGGATATGGTTTGTGCCATCCACCAGGGGTCCGATGAAGACTATGAACGAGGCGAGGCCTTCGCGCGTCTGATGTTCAAACCCATTGACAAGGCTTTCCGCATCACCATTGACCAAATGATTCTATTGGAGCCGGCCCTTGTCGAATCCATCACTGCGCCCCTGGTTAAAGGCATGCGAATGGCAGTGGATGCCTGCGTGGAAAAAGGTGTACCACGGGATGCAGTCATGTCTTTTGTCATGGGCCATCTGAAGGTACAATTCGGCGTATTGTTTGATTTTGCGGGCTTCCCCTTCTCTGATGGTGCTAATCTGGCATTGCGCAATGCGATGGATATTATTTTCAAACCGAACTGGATCGAAAACATCATGAACAAGGAGGCGGTGGAAAAGAGCGTTTACGACATCACTCATGAACTGAACAACTAATAATAAACGGAAAGACGAAAGGAGAATACTATGAAACATCGTTGGTTGGCTTTAGCCCTTGCCCTTATCATGGTTGTGGCAATGGTACCTGCGCTTTCAGAAACTGCACAGACTGCTGAGAACGAACTTCCCAAAGGAGAATGGGTCATTGGCCTGTCCAACTCCTACTATGGCAATACCTGGCGTAAACAGATGGTTGATTCCTTTACCAGGGTTGCAGAGGAGGCAAAACAGGCAGGGTATATCAAGGATTATGTTATCCAAAATGGTGACGGTTCTGTCAACGCGCAGATTGCTCAGATAAATGCCTTTATCCTTCAGGGAGTAGACGCTATCTGCATCAATGCTGCGTCCTCTACAGCGCTGAATAATGTAATCGACAAGGCGGTATCCGCCGGCATCCTAGTCATTGCGTTCGACTCTACCGTAGAAAATGACAACGCTTATTGTCTGGACTTTGACTTTGAAAAGTTTGGCTATGACAACGGAACCTATATGGCTAATGTAATGGGAAACAAGGGAAATGTTGTCATGGTGCGCGGCGTTTCCGGTTCTGCGCCTGATGAGCTAATGTTCAAGGGTTATCAGAAGGTACTGGAAGAAAACCCTGAATTAAAGGTGATTGCAACGGTGCAGGGTGAAGCGGACGGTACAGTAGCCCAGGAAGAGTTTATCAAACTGATCCCCAGCCTGGACGAGGTTGCTATGATATTCAACCAGGGCGGCGATACCTTTGGCATCATCCAAGCCTATGAGCAGGCTTCAAAAAAGGTGCCGCTGATGGCGGGCGATAACTCTGCGGAGTTTATTTCCTGGTGGCTTAAGCAGGAAGATTATGATACCCTCAGCATGCGCGCTGCACCAGCCTGCGGGTCCGCAGCCTTCTGGACAGCCCTCAACCTGCTGAACGGTACGGATATTCAGCGTAAGGTCATGCTTCCTCTATCCCTGATCACTCGTGACATGGCGGATCAATTCGCTGACATGGAAGCTGGTACCATCGCAGGCGCCGACTGGACCAACGCCCAAGTGTTGGAACAGATAGTATTACCCAACAAAGTAAACTAAGCCATAGACTTATGGAGGCATCAGGATATATCCTGATGCCTCCACGCTAAGGAGCGTACAGTGGAACAACATACAATTGACAGCAATAATAAATGCCTTTTGACGCTGAAAGACATATCCAAGCGTTATGGCAACACAATAGCCAACGATAACATCAGCCTGAAACTTTTTGAAGGCGAGGTTTTAGGCTTGGTGGGTGCAAACGGTGCTGGCAAGAGTACCCTGATGCGGGTGATTTCGGGTGTTTCTCGCCCGGATAATGGGACAATGATATTTTCTGGAAATATCGTAGACTGGAAAACCTATCGTCCCGCGGCAGCTGCTCGGTTTGGTATCCGCGTAGCATATCAGGAGTTGTCCCTATGCACCAACCTGAAAGTATACGAAAACTTTTTTGTAGAGATGGGCCCCTATTTTTCCGGGGAAACCAAGTGGCGTACCAAGGCTTTATCCATGGCGCGCAGAATGCTTGATGAAGTATTTCCCGGACACGGTATTAGAGCAACACAAGAAACGTCCGAACTATCTATCGCTCAGCAACAGATGGTGGAAATTACTCGCGCGTTCTCCTCCCCCGACGTCAAATTAGTGATTCTGGACGAACCCACCTCTTCTTTACCCGCGGAGCAGTCTCGGCAACTGCTGGACTACGTAAGCCGCGCCTCAATGCGGGGTATTGCTGTCATTTATATTACCCACAGGCTACAGGAGATTATGGAGGTAACCACCCGCATCTGCGTCCTTCGCAATGGCGCGGTAGTAGGCAATCTAAACACCCAGTCCATCACTCAAGAAGATATGATTCTTGCCATGAGCGGAGAAGAGCCTGATGAAGCTGAATATGAGAGTATAGTAGCAGAAAGCAAGGATAAACAAAATATCAGTCTTGCCCATGTTCAATGCAATAAGGTTACAGTCAAGGGGTTGACGGAAGTCAGCTGTTCCATGAGTGGGGGCGAAATTGTTGGGATAGGCGGATTGGAAGGTAATGGACAGCGGGCACTGCTGCAAACGATTTTCACTCCTCCCTCCAAGATGAAAGGTAGTCTCGAAAGAAAAGGAGAAATTGCCTACATTACCGGAGACCGCAAGGAAGCAGGTGTGTTTCCCTTGTGGTCTGTGGCAGAAAATATGACAATTACCTCCTTGGCGCGAGGCGGTTTACTACGTTTCCGTTCGCCTGGCAGTGTTGGTGAGGAGGCCGCTCAATGGATGGAGCGTCTGTCCGTTAAAAGTGAAGGCCCTCACGCGCCTATTACCAGCTTGTCGGGAGGTAACCAGCAAAAGGTGCTTATTGCCCGGGCGTTAATGAGTGACGCGCAAATTATCCTGTTGGATGACCCAACCCGCGGGGTAGATGTAGAAACCAAGCGCCAGCTATACCAGTTATTCAGGGAAGCAGCCCGGGAGGGTAAATTGGTCATCTGGCACAGTTCCGACGACTCTGAGCTGATGCAGTGTAATCGGGTACTGGTTATGCGTCACGGCAGCATCGTGCAAACGTTTCAGGGTGATGAGATTAATGAACAAAATATACTCAATGCTTCCTTTTCAGGTGACGAAAAGAAAACTGTCAGTGCCAAGCAGAGGAAAGGCTTTGCTGGCATTTCTGCCCTTATCCCCGTGTTAACCATGATTCTGACTTATATCGCATGCGGCGTCTTGTACCCCAGTACTTTTAGCCTCTTTGGAGTGGAATTGCTGATTAGCGGTGCTTTTCCCTTGATTATGGCTGCCCTTAGCCAGACTTTTATCATCGGCTACAGTCACATTAACCTGAGTCTGGGCAACTTTATGGGTCTGATCAGTGTACTTGCCGCCACTCTTTTATATTCACAGCCTGCTCTGGGTTTCCTGCTGATTCTACTTGCCTGGATAGGCCATGGGATGATGGGCGTTCTGATTCGGCGCCTGAACATTCCAGCTGTTATTGTTACCTTGGCATTTTCTTTTATCTGGTATGGCATTGCAATTGTTATCAGAAGTTCTCCCGGAGGTACAGCACCTGCATGGTTAGTTAATACGTTCAACTCCTCCTCTTTCGGGGTGTCGCATGTGCTGATTATACTTCTGATAATGTGCGCATTGGCTTTTTTCATTGAACGCTCCAAGTATGGCACGGTGCTCAGGGGCTTTGGTAACCGTGAAGATGCTATGATACGCAGCGGATGGAACCGCAACACCGCTGTTTTCTCTACCTACGCTATTGCCGGCTTTTTCGCCATGATAGGTGGCTTATCCTTTACGGCGCTGACATACTCTTCAGATGCGAGTGCAATGGATTCCTACACCCTATTGACAGTCGCCTCTGTCATATTGGGTGGGGGCATGCTCAGCGGAGGATGGGTTAATGTGCTGGGTTCTGTCTGCGGCGCAATTACTTTGTCGCTGGTAACCATTTTGCTTGGTTTCCTGCGGGTACAGGCCGACTATACTGCCGCTGTGCAAGGTTCCTTGTTAATAGGCATCCTGGCATTGCGCTTGCTGAGAAAAAAGGAAAAAGTATGAGCAGTGTGTTTAAGAAAATTCGTATGGCGGAATGGCGCTGGGCTGCCATGGGAGCCGCCTTCATGTTCCTGGTACTGAGCATTGTTTCGCGCCGGTTTGAGCTGGCTAGCCTGACAGCCAACATTACGGTGGCCGGGTATGTGACTATCTGCGCCCTGGGGCAGATGGTCGTCATGACCACTGGTCGAGGGGCATTTGATCTGTCCCTTCCCAACATGATTACGCTTTCAGCCTTTTTAACGATGGGGCTTACCAATGGACAAAATAGTCGTTTTATTCCCGTTCTGCTGCTTGTTTTGCTGGTAGGAGCAGCAGTTGGCCTCATAAATAGTTTTCTTGTCATTAAGTTGCGCATTACGTCCATGATCGCCACCTTAGGGGTAGGTTATATGCTTTCTACCCTGACATCAATATATAACCGAGCTTTTAATGTGATGCAGGTCAGCGATATCATGCTGACATTCACACGCTTTAAAGTGCTTGGGCTTCCTTTGGTGACTTGGTTTGTTCTCCTATTGGTAGCGGGTATGTCATTCTTCATGCGTAGAAGCACCTATGGGCGTGCCTTGCACGCTTTGGGGCAGAGCCAGAAGGCTGCCCAGCTTGCTGGTATACGGGTGAACCGGGTAGAAACGATAGCCTATGTATTAGGTTCTATGTTGGCGGCTCTTTGTGGCTTTTTTCTTTCCGGCCGGATTGGTGGTGCTTTTTTAGGTATGGGTGATTCATATCTGATGGACACTGTTGGCAGTGCGGTAATTGGCGGAACCTTGGCATCTGGAGGGCGTTCCAGTAGCATCGGAGTTTTCTTTGGCGCTCTGTTCTTAAGCCTTGTTGTAACCACTATGCAGGTCGCCAATTTCTCAGTTGGCGTGCAAAGTATTGTCAAAGGTGCTATTATTGTGGGCGTGCTGGTCGCCAGTATGCAACGGCCCGCGCAGGCATAAACCTATGCCATAATATAACAAAAGGAGAAATAGGTTGGAAAGAGCGCCTTGTCAGAAAGCAGCCAACGCAGTTGCGCAAATTATTGATGAAGTAAAACGGCTAATTATTGATGGCGATTTATGCGTTGGAGATCGTCTACCCAATGAAGCCGATTTGTGTAAACGATTTGGAAAGAGCAGAGGGTCTGTGCGAGAAGCCATAAAGATACTGGAATACTATGGCGTGCTGGATGTGCGGCAGGGGGACGGAACCTATTTGCAGGCTTCTCCCAACGAGGGAATGTATGATGCAATGTTCTTTTGCATCATGGCCAAAGGCTCCGATTTGCAGGAGCTGATTGAAATGCGGCAAATTATCGAAACAGGCATACTGAATCTTGCTATTGATAAAAATGATGAGCAAGCTTTGCGAGTCATTCGAAATGTCCATAAAGACCTGGAAATGATGACGCAACAAAGCGTATCTATCGACAAGCTGGTATCCACAGATATGGCATTTCATCTGGCATTGGCTGATGGTGCAGGGAATAGTCTGTTGAAGGAAGTGTACCTGAACATGCTTAACCTCTTTTTTCCCTTCATATACAATTCTTATATTCCGCAGCAGGAAAATATCGCTTATTCCGTAGTCTTCCAGCATAATCTGATTCTTCAGGCGCTTATGGAGCGGGATAAAAACCTTGCGGCATATGCAATTAAAAGCGCAATGAAAGATTGGAAGAAATTAAATATCTCCATGCAGGCAAAGGAAGCGGCTGCTAAGAAGTAATATTGAGTAAACAAAGCATCCCAAACGAAGTATTTAACTCTGTTTGGGATGCTTTTTTGTCACCCGAAAACCCCGCGCTAGGCGTGGGGTTCAAGAGAGCTTATAGCGATACATATGACATGAAAACTCCTTTTGCTAAAATGGTGTTGCGGTCTGCCAACTGCAACAAAGCAAAAGGAGGTCATTAGATGTCTAACGACATGAAAAGCTTAGCACACACACGCTGGAACTGCAAATATCACATAGTATTCGCGCCGAAGTATCGAAGAATGGTGTTTTATGGGGAAAAGAGAAGGGAAATCGGAAAAATCCTGAAGCAACTATGTGAATGGAAGGGTGTAGAGATCCATGAAGCAGAGGTGTGTCCAGACCACATTCATATGTTAGTAAGTATTCCTCCCAAAGTAGCAGTATCAAGCTTTATGGGATACTTGAAGGGAAAGAGTAGTGTACTGATATATGAGAAGTTTGGGGAGCTGAAATTCAAGTATAGAAACCGTGAGTTCTGGTGCAGAGGGTATTACGTGGACACAGTAGGAAAGAACACGAAAGCAATATCAGAATACATCAAGCATCAACTCCAGGAAGACAAACCAGGGGAACAAATGACAATGTTAGGAAAAACCAACGACAACCCGTTTACGGGTGGCAAGTAACAGCTTACGCGATTGGCAGACCGTAATAGCGCCTGCAAGGGCGCGTGCTAGTATTCTAGGACTATGCCCGCATATGAAAAGCCACCGGCTAGGCCGGTGGATCAGTCTGTCAAAAAAGCCACCCTACGGGGTGGATTTTTTAGTATAATCAGTATGGGTGAT
>CAZCBC010000042.1:5050-17190 GCA_964496775.1 uncultured Oscillospiraceae bacterium | reverse complement strand
CAGCGAGTGGGTGGTATTCACCGCGCCCGTGGACATGATGGACAGCATTGTGGATTGGTTTGGCACAGGCGTGCGGGTCAGGGAAAGCAGCGCAAATATGATGGAGGTTTCCGTCAAGGTAAACAAAAAGGCCATGCGTTACTGGGCCTTGCAGTACGCGCGGTATGTAACGGTGCTGTCGCCGGAGGATTTGGTGAAGGAAGTGAGAGGAGATTTGCAGGAGGCGGCGGGGAGGTATGATGAATAAGCAGGAAGTATTGCTCTGATGAAATAAACAAGTAAAAGCTGGAAATGTAAAGGAGTATGAAATGGAAGAAAGCATTACAAAATCGGATGACAAGAAAATTATATATATTATTCAGGAATTGAAGAAAATTTATATGGAAGTTGATAAGGATCCAACCATCACATTACCAGAAATATTTGGTCAACAAGATCAGGAAAATTTCGTTACTTATTGGCTAGCTTACTTGCTGGATCCGCAGGTAAATGGTTTTGGTGTAGAACCTTTAAATGCTTTGCTTCGTTGTGTTAATAAAATACAAGCATCTGATAAGGAAGGAATTGAAATAGAAAGAGAATATATTTTTAAATCTAGTGGAAAACGTATTGATTTATTGATTACTACGCCTGATTTAGTTATTGGAATTGAAAACAAATTGTATTCTGGCGAGTCAGGCGAGCAAACAAAGTTTTATTGGGATGGGATGCAGAAACTTTTAGATTCTGATCAGCATAAGGGTAAATTTCCCGTGGGAATATATTTAAAACCAGAAGCAAATCAGACTGAACCAATCTGCGAAGGTTTTCAATTAATCACTTATTCTGACTTATGCAATGAACTTCGTTCTATTGAGTATGATCATTGCAGGAATCATCGAAAAAACTTTTTCTTTTATGAATTCTTATTATATGTGGAGGAAAAACTAATGCAAAACAATGAAACTGGGTTTCCAAATATAACAGAAGGTATTAAATTATACTATGACAATCGAGAAATGCTTAATCAGGTCAAGAGAGATTATGATGAATTCATTGGAAAAATTAAAGGTTGGTTAAGTGATTATATTAGAGACAACTACTGTAAGTTCAAGTCAGGAAATCTTAGTTATAAATTCTGGCAAATTGTTGAAAATGATGCATGGAGAACTCTTGATTTCCATTATGAGCTCTTTTGGGATAAAAGCGACAAAAATTGCATATTGGAACTCACCAGAAATGATTCAGTACGTTTGTGTGTCCATTTGGAAAGTGCAAGTGCAGAGACTAAGGGTAAATTTGGCGCGAGCAGAAATACAATACTCCGTGAAGAACGGATAGAAGTAGATTTTACAAGTGAAGAAAAAGCCAAGGAATCAATAGATAAAATAGTAAACAGATTAGAATCTCTTGATTTTCAAAAGTACGCAATTATTGCAAATCGTTGCATCTAGCAGATTAAATAGAGTTATTAATATGAGACGGGTCGGAAGGAATAAGCATCGTGACAAAAATCATTTTTTGCTGAATATGCTATTTTGCCTTATGAAGATATTTAACAAGGGATTTGCTATAATTGTGCTTATTATTCCAACCTACATTGATGAAACTAAGTGGCTTGACCGACCATCTAAGAACCACTTATGGTAAAAGAACTCATTGAGCAAATAAAAACCAATATACAGGAGATTTCATTATGTCCGCTCATCTTACAAAATCCCTCTTCCAGCTGGCCCTGTCCTGTCCCGCCAAGTTGTTCTACGCTGGTAAAACAGTCTATGCTAACCGTAGTCTGGGAGACTCCTTCTTGGCCTCCCTTGCGGAGGGCGGCTTTCAGATCGGAGCCCTGGCTAAGCGCTACTATCCGGAGGGCATAGAGGTGGATGCTGACAACACTGCGAAAGCCCTGCAGCAGACAGCCTTGCTGATGCAACGTGATGAGGTGGTCATCTTTGAGGCGGTCTTTTCCCATGGCTCCCTGCTGGTGCGCACGGACATCTTGGTCAAGAAAGGAAACTGCCTTGAGCTGATCGAGGTCAAGGCCAAATCCTTCAACCCGGGAACCGACAGCTTTTACAACAAAAACGGCAGCCTGTCAACGGGCTGGAAAAGCTATCTATATGATGTGGCCTTCCAGAAACATGTACTTCGCCGGGCCATGCCGGACATGGACATCCAGGCGTATTTGATGCTGGCTGACAAGTCTGCCCTGTGTCCGGAGGATGGTCTGAACCAGATGTTCCGCATCAGTAGGGATGAAAGGGGGCAGACTAAGGTGGTGGTGTCGCCCAAGCTTGAACCCAGGCACCTTCATCCCTCCATGCTGGTCCAGGTGCCAGCGGATGAGGCTTGTGAGCAGATATATGGCATCGTTCTAAAGCTGGCGGATGAAACTTTTTCCTTTGACGAATATGTGGATAAGCTGGCTGAGCATGTTGTGCGGGGCGAGAAAATCCACAACCCCATCAGCAGTGTGTGTGGGGGATGCGAGTTCCGCGCGACAGAGCAGGAACGGCAGCAGGGTATGAAATGCGGTTTTCGGGAGTGCTGGACAGAACAACTGCGTTGGACTGACGCGGACTTTAAAGAGCCGACCGTGCTGGACATCTGGAACTATCGGAGAAAAGATGCACTGATGGCGCAGGGGCGCATAAAACTGAAAGATGTGCTATCTGAAGACATTACCATAAAGCCCGACAAGAAACCCGGCATGTCCCCTAGCCAAAGGCAGTGGCTACAGGTGGAAAAGGTACAAGCCCAAGACACATCCCCCTGGGTGGACACGGAGGGTTTGAGTGCAGAGATAAGTACTTGGCGTTTTCCCCTGCACTTCATTGACTTTGAAACCTCAATGGCCGCGATCCCCTTCAACAAGGGTCGCCATCCTTATGAGGGCATTGCCTTCCAATTCTCCCACCATGTGGTGGAGCGGGGCGGCACTGTGCGCCATGCTGGGGAGTACCTGAACACACAGCCCGGTGTCTTCCCTAATTACGCGTTTATCCGTGAGCTGAAGCGGCAGCTGGAAGGGGACCTGGGCACCGTTTTCCGCTACGCCGACCATGAAAACACCTTCCTAAACATCATTCATCAGCAACTGATGGACGACACTGCTCCACCGGACGACAGGGATGAGTTGTGTACCTTCATCCGAAGTATCACTAAATCCTCTGGATCCAGCCTTGTTCAATGGGAAGGGCATCGCAATATGGTGGATATGCTGGAGATGGTAAAACGATATTATTATCACCCGACCACTAATGGGAGCAATTCCATCAAACGGGTGTTACCTGCAGTGTTGGACAGCTCTGAGTTATTGCAAAACAAATACAGTAAGCCCATATACGGTGCTGCAACTGGAATGCCCAGTTTGAACTATAAGGATTGGGTTTGGGTAAAACAAGATGAAAGCGGCAATGTGATGGATCCTTATAAACTATTGCCACCTATGTTTCAGGATTTGTCAACGCAGGAAAATGAACTGATTAGCCAAGACAATGAGATCCGAGATGGTGGAGCAGCCTTAGCTGCTTATGCCCGAATGCAGTTTGAAGAGATGAGCGATTATGAGCGGGAACAAATCAACGCTGCTCTTAAGAAATACTGTGAGTTGGATACCTTAGCCATGGTGATGATTTACGAAGCTTGGATAGAAATTATAAGATGATGCAAATACCCGTATTCGTAGAAACTAGGTAACGCTGTTAGCTAGTATAGAGAGCATCCCAGTAAAAGGAAAACAAATCAGCTTCTACTAGTAGTGCCTACTAAATCCACTCCCCTATCTAAACCTTCGCCAGCGCGGGCTTCAGGCGCTCCGACAGCCAGGCGGCCAGCAGGATTTTGATGGCGTCCCCCGGCAGGAAGGGGAACACGCAGTATCCCAGGCTGACCATCAGGCTCAGGTTGGTTAGCTTCATAAACCACAGGGTGCCGAATACATAGCATGTAAGCAGCCCCAGCGTCAGCGCCAGGCAGCGCATTACAAAGTTATTCAGGCGCGGGCGCAGCAGCCCCACCACCAGGGTACACAGGAAGTAGCCCAGCAGGTAGCCGCCGGTTTTGCCAAATAGCGCCACCGGGCCGCCCCTGAACCCGGCAAATACTGGTACGCCCATCAGGCCCAGCAGCAGGTAGGCGCCTACCGTCAGCAGCGCATAGGGCAGGGGCAGCAGCAGGGCGCACAGATACACCGCCAGCAACCCCAGGTTGATGGGCACTTCCCCCGGCATGGGGATGGCGAGCTGGCTGAAGATGGCCAGCAGGGCAACAAACATGGCGCATATAACCAGGGTACGGGTATTGGCGGTGCGGTTCATACGTCCTCCTTAAAATGCGATTATAACTGTCGCCTATGGTAGCATGCTGAGCGGGGAAATTCAAGAAAAAAGGGGCTGCCTTGCGGCAACCCCGTAGACCATCAAAAGGCCATTGGTACCATGTGCTGTTCAGGCGTTTGCCTGATGGGTCATGATGTTTAAGATGGTGCGGTCGGTGGAGACCATGCCTTCGGCAGCCATGCGGCCGATGTTGCGGATGGTTTCATCCACGTTTTTGCCCACGATGCCGTCGCCCGGCTGGAAAACATGTCCCTTTTCCGCCATGCGCAGGCCGACAAGAGCGTTTTGCAGCCCCAAGGCAATCTTCAGCGCGCAGGAACCCTTGGCTCCGTCGCAGATCATGCCGCCGATGGCGGCTAGGGTGTTGGTGATGGTATCGGCAATGATGCGTTCACCATGCCCCTTTAGGTAGGCAATGCCGCTGGCCGCGCCGGTGCTGGCGTTGACCGCTCCGCAAAAGGCGGACAGCTTGCCGATAAACTGCTTCTGATACAGCGCTACCAGGTTGGCCAGCACCAGTGCCCGCAGTAGCTTTTCGTGGGGGGCGTTGGTTTTCATGGCGTAGTGGATGACGGGGTTGGAGGTGGTCATCCCCTGGTTGCCGCTGCCTGAGTTGATGGTGACGGGCATGTCGCAGCCGCTCATGCGGGCGTCGGAACCGGCGGCGGCCATAGCGATGGCCTCCTGTTCCAGGTTGCCGTTGGAAAGCTCCATCAGCAGGCGGCCCACCTGCTGGCCCCATTCGCCCTCCAGCCCCCGGCGGGCGATGGCCATATTGGTTTCAATCTGCTGCTCCATCAGCGCCTGCAAATCGGGGTGTTCCTCGAAGGACACGGTGTCGGCGTAGTGGAGAATGGATTTGAGGTCTTTGATGCCTTCGCCCGTTTCCTCTTCGTCAGGCAGGGGTTTTTCTTCCAATAAAAACAGCGTCTTGCCGTCCAGCTCCTTTTTAACAAGGCGGGTATGCGCCCTGGAGATGACGGCGGACGCTAAGTGTCCTTTTGTTTTAATATCCACACGGATGTAGAGATTTTCTACGTCCTCCACAGGATGCAGAATGACGTTTTTTTCGTCGACCAGTTTCTTGGCTTCCCTGCGGATTTCGTCGTTCGCCCCTTCCAACACCCGCAGATTTTTTTCGGGCCTGGCAATCAGGGCGCCCAGCGCCGCGGAGATATGTATTCCCTGCTGGCCGCCGGAATTGGGCACATAGACAGAGTTTGCGTTTTTGATGACAGAGCCGCTCGCGTACACATTGATGGTTTCGGGCTTTTCACCGGTTAGCTGTCCGGCGTAGGCCGCGGTCAACGCGATCGCGATCGGCTCAGTACAGCCTAACGCAAGGATAAGTTCCTCCAAGAGGATACATTTGTAGTCAGCCAAAATAACATCCCCCTTTTTATTCTGGAGCAAAATAAACTTCACGCGGGTCTTTAAAGCCGCGCTCTACCTTTGCTCATCTTAATAGACATATCTTACCCCAAACATTTGTATAATGCAATATTTATAAATATCTGCTGACCTGCTGTATCTGCGATGTTTTTTGCGTGCACCCTCCTTGACAAAAAGGCAGGGTACGTTGTAGGATAAATTAAACCTGTGAGGGAGAGCAAGTACGCGGGACAACTTTCGTCCAAGAGAGCCGCTAAGGGTGTGAATGCGGTACGAAGGAACCAGCCGAATGGGCTTCCGAGGGCGTGCCTGAAGTACAGTAGGGCGTGACGGGATCCGTACCCGTTATCCTGGCGGCATATGTAATAGCATGTGGAACAAGTGGGCGCTTGCGCCAAGTTGAGTGGTACCGCGAAGAAGTAATTCTCCGTCTCAGCATAGGATATGCTGAGACGGTTTTTTTATTGGTACTGGACTCTATCGCAAACGCTTTGATGAGATGGCGCTTTTCCTCGTCCGCGTTGCCTCCATCGGTCAACGATGCTCCCGCATCGCCTCCCTCTTGAGGCTTAGCGGGCGAGAAAAATCCCTCATCCCCTCTGTGCGTTTACTCTCTCGTCCAGTACAAGGGGCGCCACGGAAAATGAACAAACAAACCAGGAAAGGAGGATGGATATGTGGCTAAGTGACGGCAAGTGGTCGGAGGCGCGATGGCGTATCCGCCCGCCATTTCTGAGGACAACCTGGCAAACCCCATAAATATTATTTGTAAAAAGAAAGAGGTACATCCCATGAAAAAAATCATTGCGCTGGTTATTTCCATTATGTTGTTGGTTCCTTTTGCCGCTATGGCGCAGGATAAGGTTACCGTGGGCATCGCCCAGTTTGCCGTGCATGGGTCTTTAGACAACTGCCGGGAAGGCTTCGTGCAGGGCATGGCAGAAGAAGGTTTTGTTGAGAACGAAAATGTGGTATACGAGGTGCAGAACGCCCAGGCGGATATGGGCCTGGCCGCTCAGATTGCTTCCAACTTTGTGGATAACAAGGTAGACCTGATTTGCGCCATCGCCACCCCTATGGCGGTGGTCAGCGCCAACACGGCCGATGGCAAAATCCCCCTCGTCTACAGCGCCGTGTCCGACCCCGTGGCGGCGGAACTGTCCAATGAGGACGGGCTGGGCCAAGGCCCCATCACCGGCACCAGCGATACCCTGCCGGTAGCCAAGCAGTTGAGCACCATCCGCACCATGCTGCCCGAGGCCAAGACCATCGGTATCCTCTACACGGTGGGGGAAGTCAACAGCCAGGTGCAGCTGAAAACCTATGAGGAACTGGCCCCTGCGCAGGGCTTTACCATCGAATCCATGGCCATCACCACTGGCGGCGACATCTCTCTGGCGGTGCCCAACCTGCTTAGCAAGGTGGACTGTGTCACCATGCTGCTGGACAACACCGTGGTGCAGTACCTGGATGTGGTGCTGGATACCGCCGATGAAAAGAAAATCCCCGTATTCGGCAGCGAGATTGA
Organism: uncultured Oscillospiraceae bacterium; assembly: GCA_964496775.1. Lineage (GTDB taxonomy): Bacteria > Bacillota > Clostridia > Christensenellales > Aristaeellaceae > DTU024. The sequence goes on along the minus strand of CAZCBC010000042.1, from coordinate 9,951 downwards.
GCAGGTGGTCAAGGGCTGCGTTGCGTCGGAAGGCATCGACTATATTGCCCTGGGCCGCAGCACCGGCATCATTGCCGCCAGAGTATTAAAGGGCGAGGACGCCGCCGCCATTCCCTTTGAAATCTTCCAGGAAAGCAAGCTCTACATCAACACAGAAAAGCTGGAATACCTGGGCATCCAGATGCCCGAAGACCTGGCCCAGGACGCCGTTGCCGTTCCCCTTACTTAACCCCTTCAACCCCTAAGGAGTACCTATGGATATTCTTTCGTCCTTCATGTCCAGCCTGCCTGCCACCATCGAGCAGGGCCTCATCTACGCGGTGCTGGCGCTGGGCATCATGATTACCTACACCATCCTAGACTTTCCCGATTTAACGGTGGATGGTACCTTTCCCTTGGGGGGCGTTGTGTCCACCTCGCTGCTGGTAGCGGGGTGGCACCCCCTTTTGTCGTTATTGATGGCGGCGCTGGCGGGCGCTGTGGCGGGGCTTGCAACGGGCCTCATCCACGTGAAGATGAAGGTGCGGGATTTGTTTTCCGGCGTTATCGTGATGACGGCGCTGTACTCCATCAACCTGCGCATCGCCAGCGGCAACGCGCTGATCAGCATCCCCCGCAGCGCCGTGACCATGTTCCGCAACAATGCCTTTGCCGCCGCGCTGCCTGGCCGCTTCAGCACGATGATTATCGTGGCGCTGGTTGCCCTTGCGCTTAAGTTTCTGCTGGACTGGTTCTTTACCACCCGTTTTGGCTTTTTGCTTCGGGCGGTGGGGGATAATGACCGGGTGGTTACCTCCCTGGCGCGGGATAAGGGCAATGTCAAAATCGCGGGGCTGGTGATTTCCAACAGCCTGGTGGCGCTGTCGGGCGCCATCCTCTGCCAGCAGCAGCGGCTGTTTGAAGTCAGCATGGGCACGGGTACTTTGGTGCTGGGCCTGGCTTCCGTTATCATCGGCATTACGATGTTCAGGCGGGCGGACAGAGTAAAGGCCACCACCGCCTCCATTGTGGGCGCGGTATTGTACAAGGCCTGCGTGGCTTTGGCTATTGCCTGCGGTCTGGCCCCCGGCGACATGAAGCTGATTACCGCCGCTTTGTTCCTGGGCATCCTGGCTCTGGGCCGTTTTCAAGGGAAGGGAAAAAAACATGCTGGAAGTTAAATCGCTGCGCAAGATATACAACCCCGGAACGGTGCGGGAAATGTGCCTGTTTGAGGATTTTTCCCTCTCCATCGGCGAGCATCAGTTTGTGTCGGTGGTGGGCAGCAACGGCTCGGGCAAAACGTCGCTGCTCAACATCCTCTGCGGCTCCATCCCGGTGGAAGGGGGCCAGGTGCTGATGGACGGCGAGGACATCACCTATCAGAAGGAATATGTGCGCAACCGGCGCATCGGGCGTATCTATCAAAACCCCGCCATGGGCACCTGCGCTAACATGACCATACTGGAAAACCTTTCCCTGTCGGATAACAAAAAAAGCTTCATGGGCCTGCAAAAAGGAACGGACAAGGCCCGCATTGAAGCGTATAAGCAGCTGCTCAGCCCCCTGGGGCTAGGGCTGGAGGACATGCTGCACGCCCGCTGCGGCAGCCTGTCGGGCGGCCAGCGTCAGGCGCTGGCGTTGGTGATGGCTACCCTGACGCCCATTGATTTTTTAATACTGGACGAGCATACGGCGGCGCTGGACCCCAAGACCGCCGAAACCATCATGCTGTTAACCAACCGCCTGGTGCGGGAGAAAAACCTGACCACCATCATGGTGACCCATAACCTGCGCTATGCTGTGGAGTATGGCGACCGCCTGCTGATGATGCACAAGGGCGGCGTGGTGCTGGACAAGCAGGGAGAGGAAAAGCAAAAGCTGCGCATAGAGGATTTGCTGGGCATGTTCAACAGCATCTCCATCGAGTGCGGCAACTGACGGAAAGGGACTATGCTCAGGCTATCCAACATCAAACTGCCCCTTCATGCGGAGGAAAGCACCCTGAAACAAAAGGCGCTGGCCTTGCTGCGCGTAAAAGAAGAGGACATAGGGGACATACGCATCGTGCGCCAGAGCGTGGACGCTCGGGATAAACGGAACGTCCACTTTGTGTATACGGTGGATGTTCAAGTGAAGGGCGAAGACGGCGTGCTGAAACGACTGCGCCCCGGCATCGCCCAGAAAGCGTCGGTGGAAGCGCCCCTGCTGATCCCTAAAAAGCAGGCGCCCCTGTCGCCCGTGGTGGTGGGCCTGGGCCCCTGCGGCCTGTTTGCCGCGCTGGCTTTGGCCCGGGCGGGGCTTACCCCGCAGGTACTGGAGCGGGGGGAACAGGTGGAGCACCGGGCGAAAAAGGTAAACCACCTCATGCGGGAGGGCGCGCTGGACACCGAAAGCAACATCCTCTTTGGCGAGGGGGGCGCGGGCACCTTTTCCGACGGCAAGCTGACCACCCGCATCAAGGAGCCTTTGTGCCGCGAGGTGCTGCATGCCTTCCATGCCCACGGCGCTCCTGAGGATATTTTATACCTGCAATATCCCCACATCGGCACAGACCATCTGCCCAAAGTGGTGTCCAACATCCGTAAGGAGATTGAGGCCCTGGGGGGCACCGTGCTGTTTAACGCGCGCCTGGAAAGCCTTAAAGTGGAGGGGGGCGCCCTGCGGGGCATCACCTACAGCCTGGACGGACAAACCTACCAGGTGCGCTGCGACAGGCTGCTGCTGGCCATCGGCCACAGCGCCCGGGACACCTACGAGATGCTGTATCAGCAGGGCATTGAGATGGAGCAAAAGCCCTTTTCCATCGGCTTTCGCATCGAGCATCCCCAACAACTGATTGATGCTGCCCAGTACGGCGCCTTTGCCGGGCATGAAAAACTGCCCCGGGCGGAATATCACCTGAGCGTCAAAACCGCTTCGGGCAGGGGGGTTTATACCTTCTGCATGTGCCCCGGCGGCACGGTGGTGCCTTCCAGCAGCGAAAAAAACCGGCTGTGCACCAACGGTATGAGTGCCTATTTAAGGGATGGCACCAACGCCAACAGCGCGCTGCTGTGCGATGTGCGCACGGAGGATTTTATGTCGGCCCATCCTCTGGCGGGCATTGCCTTTCAGCGAAAATGGGAGGAAGCCGCCTACACCCTGGGCGGCGGCGGGTACCGTGCCCCCGCCCAGCTGGTGGGGGATTTTTTGCAGGGCGTTCCCTCCACCGGGGTAGGCAGCGTGGCGCCCACCTACCGCCCGGGCGTTACCTGGGGCCAGGTAGATTATGCCCTGCCGGAATTTGCCGCCCCTGCCCTGCGGGAAGCGATACAGTTTTTTGACAGGCGGTTAAAGGGCTTTGCCCTGCCCGACGCCGTGATGACCGCGGCAGAAACCCGCTCCTCCGCGCCGCTGAGGATGTTACGGCAGGCGGATGGTCAAAGCTCAATCAAGGGCGTTTACCCGTCAGGCGAAGGGGCGGGCTATGCTGGCGGCATCATGTCGGCGGCGGTGGACGGCATCAAAATGGCACTGAAGCTGATGGAGGGTTTGTAAAACTTTCGGAAGTGTTTGTCTGCAATATTTGCATATTAAAAAAACAGCGCAACGCATTTTGCGGCTGTGCTGTTTTTAAGCAAAGGCGAGAAAACTCCTAATTTAGGTGGCCTTTTTATTATAATACAGCCCCAGCCCAATGCCGCACAAGCCGCCCACGATGTGGGACAATTGGGAAATATTGTCCTTTAGGAACAGCATATCGTATACCTCCTGCCCTAAGTAGATGACAGCCACCAGCACCAGCGTCAGCGGGATGCGGCCGGAACTGCGGCCCGAGGCGGCGGACAGCAGGATGAGCATAAACACGATGCCGCTGGCCCCCAGCGTGGCGCCATGGGGCACGATAAGCAGCTGAAACAAGGCGGTTACCAGGGCGGTTAAAGCCATCATGGAAAGCAGGCGTTTGCTGCCGTAATGCTTCTCCACAATGGGCCCCAGCACCAACAGCAGGCTGATGTTGCCGGCGAAGTGGGCAAGGTCGGCGTGGCCCAGCACATGCAGCAAAAGCCGCGGCCAGAAAAACAGCGTTGCCGCGGGGCTGCGGTATACGCTGAATAGCAGCCGCGTGCTGGCGCCCCCGGTCATCATACCAAGCAGCGTTGCCAGCAGGGACAGAAAGGTAAACCACAGGGTAACGGGGGAGGACAGTTCCACCCATTTGTTGTCTTTAAGTTTTTGCATGTTTTCTTCTCTTTCCAGCAGGCGTTAGCCTGTTTTTTATGGTTTGGAAGGTGCTGGTAAATAAGAGCCCCACCATTTTTTGCAATTGGTCCATCACATTCTCGGGCACATCCTGCAAGGCGCTCAGCATCTGCCGGGCGCTGCGCCGCCCGCCCCGCACGATGCCGCCCAGGGTGTCCCGCTTGGGGGCGGACACAATGTCGTACAGGGTTTCCACAAACAGCTCCCGGTCCTTTTCGCTGAGGGAGATCAGCCATTGATCCAGGGAGTCGTCCATCAGCTGGCTGGTCAGCGACAGGTTTTTTGCCTGCCGGAAGCGGGGGCCTTCCACCTGCCAGCGGTAGGGGTCGTGCTGCAGCAGGCTGAAGGAGCGGCTGCGCACCACCTGGTAGGGCTCAGGCTGCTGAAACAGGATGCCCACCAGGGTTTTCTGGGGCAGCAGGTTATAAATGGGGGGCTTGTTTTGCCGGGCGGACAGCTTTTTCGCGTCCTCGCCCCAGAGGCCGGGCCCGTCCAGGGAGTAGACTCCCTGTATCAGGGCCACCGCCTCGGGCTTGGCGTGCAGGGAGGCGTACACCGCCAGGTTTCCCCCCTTGGAATGGCCGCAAACATAGAGGGGCCTTTTCAGGGCAAGGGCGGCGGCGTTCAGGTAGTTAACGGCATCCACCTGGGCAGGGATGGGGCATTGGAAGGCCATG
>CAZCBC010000042.1:0-5030 GCA_964496775.1 uncultured Oscillospiraceae bacterium | reverse complement strand
CGGTAGGTAATAACGGCAAAATCCCCCAATACGCAGGTAAAGGCACAGAACTGCTTTTCAAAATGGATGTCAGTATCATAGGCGAAATAGGTAAGCCGTGCCTTTAAAAAACGGTGGGATGCGGCCGTTTTTTTTAGCGTCTTAAGGCGGGGGCGCAGCATAAACTCATACACTTTGTCGGCAGGGATGCCCTTTAAGTTTTCCGCCATTTCCCGGATGGTGTAGGTGTCCCTTTCGTCAAAGTATTTCTTCATGGGCAGGTATACAATCTGGGATAAAAGAGCGGCGTCCACCTCGTTAAAGGGCAGGGTATGGAACGTGCAGGAGCCATATGCCTTTAGGTAGCTCAGCATATTTTTCATGTCCACCATCCCCTTTTTGTAGTGTCCTTATCATACCAAAGGCGGGAAAGGGGCGCAACGCAAAATATACTTTCCCCTTGACACCCGGCAGGATATGTAATATACTCTGGTTGACGATATATCGATAGACGATACATCGGGTGACGATGGAGAGGAGGGTGCCCATGGCGGAACCTGTTGTGCTGACCGAAGGGGTGTACTACATCCTACTGGCGTTGGAAACGCCATTGCATGGCTACGGCATCATGCAAAGGGTGGAGGAACTGTCCCGCGGCCGCGTACGCCTGGCGGCAGGCACCCTGTATGGGGCGCTGGCAAGCCTGTCGCAAAAGGGCTGGATTGTTGAACTGGCGGCAGAGGAGGGCAGCCGCCGCAAGGAATACCGCATCACGAGGGAGGGCGAGGGCGTGCTGCACGAGGAGCTTACGCGCCTTGAGGAACTGGTGGCAAACGGACGAAGCATATTAAGGAAGGAGGACCAAGTATGAAGCGCGTATTTAGAATCTTCTGGGCCTGGAACTACGAGAAGGAAGAAAAATGGCTGAACGACATGTCCCGCCAAGGGTGGCAGCTGCAAAAATACACGCCCTTTGTGTATCACTTTGTCCGGGGCGAAGAGGACGAATACCAATACTGCCTGGAGTTTATGGATTCCCAGGACGGCAGCCAGGGGATGGAAGACTATCTCCAGTTTCTGCGGGACAGCGGCATCGAGTGCGTGGGCAGACATTTTTCCTGGGGATATTTCCGCCGGAAGAACGACGGCACGCCCTTTGAGCTGTTTAGCGATATAGCAAGCCGGGTGGCGCACCTGGACCGCATTCTGACCCTCATGGGAACTTTCCTGTTTTTGATTGGCTATTCCTTCGTCAGCTTTTTTCTTACCGGGTTAGATGAAGGGTTTTCCCTAGGGCGGGTGCTGATTCTCTTCGGCCTGTACCTGCCCGCATTAATCCTGGGCGGCAGCGGGATTCTAGGCCTGCTTCGCAAGCGCAGGGACATGATAAAGGAAAAGATGTACCGGGATTAAACGCAAAAGAACCGCGCGCAGGGCACGGTTCTTTTCATTAGTGTTATCTTAGGAATTATCCGTTGCTTTCTTCCGGGCTGTAGCAGAGCAGCACATCCCCGGTGGTGGCTTCAATCTCTACAAAGTAGGCCTGGGAGAACTGCTCGCTGCCGTCCTCTTCGGGCGGGAAGTATGTTACTTCCCACCTGCGCATGCCGTCTACCAGCAGGCCGGTCAGCGGCTTCCAGGTGGACAGGGTTTCTTTGCTGATGCCATAGCGTTCCATCAGCAGGGCGTTGGCGATGCCGATGGCTTTGGCTTCGTCAATTTCCCCTTCCCGGGGCAGGCCGTAGCGGTTTTCATCGTACTGAGGTTTTTCGTCGTAGGGCCACAGCCAGAAAATGCCTTTTTCTTCCTGGGCCTTTTCCCGTGCGATGTAGCGCTGCGCTTCTTCCAGCTGCTTCTGATAGTCTTCCATGCTGGTCTGCTCTACCAACTCGCCCTCCTCGTTGAGGGCCACCACATAGGCTGGCAAGGGGGCAATGTCTTCGTCTTTGTTTTGCTGGGGCTCAAAGGTGGTTACCCAGTATTCCTTCAGCCCCTGCATCACATGGAGGGTGTCGGCCTGGTAGTCTTTTAAGTCGGCGTCGGGCAAATGCTTCTTCATTTCCGAAAAGGCTTTGTCGGTGGCCTGCTGCATGGTAAGGGCCTTGTCCGAGGGCTTGGTGGGCACCCCGAAACGCAGGGCATTTAGGAAGCTTTGCTCCTTCAGGGTGTCCAGCGGGAAGCCGTCCAGGCTGTAGAACCACATCTTCAGGCTGCCGTCCCTGGGCTGGTAGAAGGCGGTGGCTTCCCCGGTGGCCGCGTCCACCCAGGCGATATAGCCTTTGGCTTCCGGCAAAAGGAAGGTATCCTTCTGGGTATACAGCACCATCCATTTGCGGTGGCTGTCGCCGATGCCTTCCAGCAGGGTGTAGGTTTCCAGGCTGTCCAGCAGCTGGTCCGATACCTTCGTTTCTTCCTTCAGCAGCGTCCGCGCCTTTTGGATGGCTTCCTCGGGGGAAATGTCCCCCTCCTTGGGCAGGGCGTAGAAGTCGGGCCACATGTCGTTCAGCTCTTCCGGCGTCCAGGTAATGAACAGGCCCTTGTCCTTTTGCTTTTCCGCAATGCGGGCATGCTTATGAAACTGCTCCACATTGCTCTGGTAGGTATAGGGCGAGGTGGTCAGCAGCACTTCCCCGGTTGTGGCGTCCAGCGCCACCTTAAAGGGGGCATCCAGCGAATAGTTAACCGGCAGCTCCTTATCGGTAAAGGAAATCAGCCAGTACACCGTGCCTTCAAAGTCGTACGCGTTGCCTGACACATAGAAACTTTCCCGGCCCTTTGCTTCGCCGGTGTTTGCCACAAAGGCATCCCAGGCGGCGCTGACGGCTTCCTGGGCGGTGATGCCCTCGGGGTTTTCCACAACGGGGTTGTAGGCAATCAGCGACAGCAGATCTGTGCCCATGGCGTCGTAACGGTTCAGGTCCAGCTTCAGCGCTTCGGTTACATTGCCCAGTTTGTCCAGGCGCACCACATAGTCGTAGTGGCCTACCCGGGCGTTTTAGCGGAACTGCCAGATGGGTTCGTCGGGCTGCCCAATCACTGCGTAGTAATAATGGTTTATCTCTTCAAAGGTGCTTACATCCACCTGTTGGCTTTCCAGCGCCTTGTCCGCCAGGGCGCGGGCTTCCTCCAGGGTTAAATCCCCTTCGCTGGGCAGAATGTTAATCCAGCTCTGGGGGTCGGAGCGGGGCGTTACCTTCAGGTTGATTTCCAACTGGCTCATCTTCGCGCGGGCTTCCAGCGGCCAGGTGTTGCTGTCGCCATAAATATCGAACATGTCGTTGTACAGGCGGTCAAACTCCTCATAGTTGGCTTCGTACCCCGGCTGCATGTCGTCATACATTTGGGGCTCGGCGGCCCTTAAGCGCGCTTGGGTGGGGGTATCCAGCGACACAGCGTTCTTTTGGATGAATCCCCGATGGTCTTCCACCGCCAGGTAGTAGTTGTCCGCCGTGATGCCCAGCAGCCGCACCGGGGTGCCTTCGGGGTAGATGCCCAGCTCCTTTTGGTTGGGGCCGTTGTCCTTGAAAACCGTGACCATGTTGGTTACGCTGCCCGATACCAACTTGCCCTCGGGCAAAGATGTTTCGGGGGCTTCAAAGGTAAGGTTTTTGGCCCTGGTCCAGCCTTGCAGGCTGATTTCATCGCTGCCCACGTTCAGGCTTACATAGGCCCATTCCTCCATGCCCGCTGCCGTCCACTTGTACAGCGTGTTGTGCAGCGTAACCTCCAGGCCGCTGAAAAGCACCGTCTGGGGCACCTCATAGTCGGTGGGGGGCAGGCACAGGTGCACGGTGCCGTTGTCCCCCTTCAGCCATGCTTTCTTGGGCGGGTTATAGATATACTCGGCGTTGCCGTTTCCCTCTTCCGCCACCTGCATAGCCATATCGTCATACTGGCCAATCAGTTCCGCCTGGGCGCAAGACATGAGCATAACAAGCGCGGCCAACAGCGACAGGAACTTTACAAATTTCTTCATACTATCAATCCTCCTTCTCCATAGGGTTCAGGTTCCCCTTCATGGTAACTTGCCGGGCAGGGGCGGTCAAGGTGAGAATTGTAAACAAATTTCATTTGCGGTATAATCGGGCGGTAAGGAGGCCTGTATGGACTGGACAGAATTAGCGGTGTCCACCAACGCCCTGGGGGCGGACATCGTATCAGAATTTTTTATCGCGCGGGGCGCCAAGGGTACCCAGATTATCGACCGGGCGGACGTGCCCGACCCCAGCAAGCCCCACGGCTACTGGGAACTGATCGACCCAAGCCTGATGGACAGTATGCCAGAGGATGTACAGGTGAAAGCCTGGTTCCCCAAGGATACCGACTGGCCTGCCCTGAAGGAAGGGCTGTCCGCTCTGCCCGCCCTGGCGGGGTTTGATTTGGGCGCCCTTACACTGGACAGCAGCCAGGTAAAGGAAGAAGACTGGGCGGACAACTGGAAGCGCTACTATAAACCCTTGAAGCTGGGCAAAAGCCTGGTGGTCAAGCCCAGCTGGGAGCAATATACTCCTCAGGCGGGGGAACATATCCTGGCGCTGGACCCCGGCATGGCCTTTGGCACCGGCTCCCACGAGACCACCAGCCTGTGCGTGGAAATGATAGAGGACTATCCCTGCGAAGGCTCCTTTTTGGATATCGGCACGGGCAGCGGCATTTTGTCCATCGCCGCCGGTATGCTGGGCGCTAAGGATATTCTGGCCGTGGACATCGACCCCGTGGCGGTGGAGGTGGCGCGGGAAAACGTCAGCCGCAACGGGCTGGACGGGGTGGTTACCGTTAAGCAGGGGGATTTGACCCAGGGATTGCATCAGGTGTTTGACATGGCGGTAGCCAACATTCTGGCCGATGTCATTCTGATGCTGCTAAAGCCCCTTAAAAATCATCTGAAGGAGGGCGGCGTCTTCTTGTGTTCGGGCATCATCGCGGACAGGGAGCAGGATGTAAGCCAGGGCCTCATAGAACAGGGCTATACCATTCTGGAAACCCGCCGCAAGGGGGACTGGGTCGCCCTGGCCGCCAAGAGATAATGCACGTATTTTACACAGACGATA
>CAZCBC010000041.1:13550-17298 GCA_964496775.1 uncultured Oscillospiraceae bacterium | reverse complement strand
AGCAAAGAACCCTGTCTCGCTTTCGCTTAACAAGGGTTCTTTGACAGTCTGAGCCGGGCGAAACGCCCGGCGATGAAATGCTTATTTGATACTCAGGAGGCTTTTTCCAGCAACTGCTTGGCCAGCAGGGCGCCGCCAATCAGGCCGGAGTTGGGGTATAAAGCCGGGGGGCAAATCAGGCTATCCATGTCGTCCACCAGGGGAGAAGCTAGGTAACCGCCCAGCATCTGGGTAACGTGCTGGCGCACCAGGGGGAACAAAGTTTCGCGGTGCATGACGCCGCCGCCTAAAATGATGCGCTCGGTGGATACCGTCATCAGCGCTGCGACGCACACCTGGGCCAGGTAGTAGGCCTGCAAATCCCATCCCCGGTGGTCATCGGGCAACTCGCTGGCGGGCATGCCCCAGCGCGTCTGCATGCTGGGGCCGGAGGCCAGTCCTTCGGCGCAAATCAGGTGGTAGGGACATACGCCCCTGGTCAGGGGATCATCCTCCCGGCGGGCCAGCATCAGATGGCCCCATTCGGGGTGGATCATACCGTGCACCAGCTTGCCCTCGCACAAAAGCCCGCCGCCAATGCCGGTGCCTACCGTCAGGTACAGGCAGTTATTCAGCCCCTTGGCGACCCCGTAGCGGGCTTCGGCCAGAGCGGCGGCGTTGACGTCGGTATCAATAGCGCAGGGCACCTGAAGGGCGTCCTGTATGGTTTTGAGCAGCGGGAAATTCCGCCAGGCTAGCTTGGGGGTGTTGGTGATGTAGCCATAGGTTTCAGACTCAGGGTGCAAATCCACCGGGCCGAAGGTGGCGATGCCCATGGCGTCCAGTTTTTCGCCTTCAAAAAAGGCCAGAATATCCTTCATGGTTTCTTCCGGCATGCGGGTGGCGCAGGAGGAAGAGCGCAGAATGTTCATGTTCTCGTCGCAAATCCCCATGACCATCTTGGTGCCGCCGGCTTCCAGCGTACCTAAAAGCATTAGAATGTCTCCGTTTCCAACAATTCGCTCTGGCTGCTAAGCAGGCTCTGCATGCGGGTGCGGAAATCGTCCATTTCCTTCTTCAGGCCTTCAATTTCCTCCCGTACGGCGTCCCGCTGGGCTTCCAGATCCGTCAGCTCAGGGTCGGGGATGATTTCTTCTGCCTTCTTTTCGGCATCCTGCACAATGGCGTCGGCGCGCTTGCGGGCGCTGGCAATGGCTTCATCGCAGGCCTTCTGGGTGTCTGCCAGCAGTTTCTGAGCGGTCTCGATGTCGACAGGCAGCACATTGGCCTTGGGGGCCACCGTGGGAGTCAAGGGCATGGCAGGGGCAACAGGCATGGGTGGCGGCGCGAAGGAAGCGGCGCTTTCCAGCTGCTTTACTTTTTCCCGAAGGGCGGCAATGGTATCCTGCTGTACAATCATCTCGTCGCAGATATCGTCCAGAAACTCGTCTACTTCTTTTTTATCGTAGCCGCGTACGCTGGTTTTGAATTCTTTTTCTTCAATCATGGTGACGGTGATAGCCATATTGTTCTCCTTTCAGGCAGTGGATTTACTGGGCGTATCGCTGTTGTTCTGCGTAATAGCCGCTCTGGGCATCGTAAGCAGGCTGGTAGGATGGCTGATAGCTTTGCGTTTGAGGCGGTTGATAGGGGTTTTGCTGATTATATGCCCCGTATTGCTGCTCCGCTTGCTGAGGCGGCGCCTGCACAGGCTGCTGCTGGCTGAAGTTCATGGGCGGCGCTTCAGGCACGCTTTGGGGCGTAAAGTCATTGCCCGTACGCAGGGGCACTTGCGCTGCGGGGCGCGGGTTGTTGGCGTTGGAGGTGACGGCGTCTGTAAACACCGTCATACCGGCGGGCGCCATCAGGTAAAAACCAATCTTGGTGCTGAGCCTGGTCATGGTGCCGCCCAGGGCATAGCATGCACCAGTCAGCATGTCCACAAAGCGGCGGGTTTCGTTACGGTCGGTCAGTTGATCCATAATAATCAGCGTGCACTGGCCGCGGCGTAAGCATGCCATGGCCTGGCGGCACGCCTGTATGTTGAATACATTGATCACGTAGGCATCCATAGGGCGCACTTCCGCTGTGGTTTCCTGGGGTACGCCGGGGAAGGGCACAACATTTTCCGCCTGGGGCTGCTCATGCTGCTGGGCCCGGCGGTTGCGCTGCGGTTGCTGTTGAGGCTGTGCCTGCTGATGGCCTTGGGGGCTGAACTGGGACTGAAACCCCATGTTCTCCGCCTGATGATACTGCATCTGGGGTTGCTGGGGCTGGGTATACACCCCCTGCTGAGGCTGTGCCTGCTGATAACGATAACCCGCATAATTCTGGGGCTGCTGGTATTCCTGATAGGGCTGGGATTGGGGCTGTTGGTAGGGATATTCCGCCTGGGGAGCATAAGCGCCCTGAGGATAGTCCGGATACTCCTGATATCCGTACTCCTCCTGGGGTACCTGGTACCCATTTTGCTCTTTTGGGCGGGCGTTGTCGCCCAGCAACCAGCGGTTGCCCTGTCCCACGGTAAAAACGCCCTTTATTTTATTCAATGCCGAGCGTATGTCCATTCGCACGTCCTCCTCAGGTGGTTTGCACCGGACGGGCGTGCCCGCCGGAAAAAATACTCTTTACATTATATGATGAAATAGCCTGGAATGCAACTAAAACACGGGTTTCCTTTCCGGTTGTGAAGGAAATTCAGCCCATCGGGTGCTGCGTTATTTGTTGAACAACCTAACGCTCATGCCCTCGTACAGGTAACCCGCGTTGACGGGTACCACATGAGCCTGGGTGGCATCCTGGGAAATGACGGTGACGGGAATCAGGTATTCGCCCTCGGCAAAAATGACCACCACGCCCATAATACCCCCCTGGTTGATGATGGCGTTGGCGGGCACGGCGTAGGCGAGGGTGCTCTTGCTTAATTGCAGCCGGCAGGAGCGGGTGTATAGCATGGGCTGCACATTGCTGTTGATGTTAAGGCGCACCAGCAGCTGCCCCCCCGACTTGGTAACCCCTTCCACCGTGGCGGAAACGGTGGTGCTTTCAAAACTTTCGACCAGCATCTGGTAGGTGTCTCCCACCACCGGCGTCCAATCGGTGTTGTCGGCCAGCATCAGCGCCGCCCAGGCGTGCTGCCTGACCAGGCGGTAGATATCCGAGGTGTCCTTGGCAGGTTTATGGGCGGTGGGGATTTCGCCTTTCAGCATGCTTTCCACTTGCTTGGGGGTATAGGTTAAATAATTGTGTATGTTCAGCGCCCCTTCAAAGCCATCGGTGTAGAAGGAAACGATGCCCTCATCGGAGGCGGAATACTGCTTTGTCCAGGTGTCGATACGCTGCAATTGGTTGTTTTCGTTATCGTACAGGCGGGTCAGCTTTGTGTCGTCGGGATACTTTTGACGGATGTAGCTTTGCCGCTCCTGCACGGCGCTTTTCAGCATTTCTTCCTGGGTTAACAGGTTGCCGTGGGCGCCCCGAATCAGGGCCTGGGTTTCAATGGCGCGCTGCATGACCATGGTATCCAGCTGCTGCAAGCGGGTATCGGGGGCGTTTTCAGCGGCCAACAGCGCTTTTTGATGCTCCTTCAGGTTGGCGCGATGGGTTTGAAGAGAAGCAACTTCCTTGGCGCTAAAGCCCGTGGTGTACACCGTGCAGATGGGGGTGCCGCGGGTGACATGTTCGCCTTCTTCGGCCGTGTAGCGCAATGTGGCGACGCCCGCCTGAGAGTACACCGTCTCGTTGCGCACCACCAGAGCATCGCCTGAGT
>CAZCBC010000041.1:12724-13540 GCA_964496775.1 uncultured Oscillospiraceae bacterium | reverse complement strand
GGGCCTGCCTCGGTAGGCGGGGGTGGCGGAGCGCCAAAGTCCGGCGCCTGCATGGTATAGGCCCCGAAGTCGCGGGGGGAAACAGGTGGCTGCAACTCTCCCTGATAGGGGGGCGGCATGCTGGAAATCGGCGGGGCGCTGGGCCGCGCCGGGGGTGTGGCGGGGGTAAAATAATCGGGGTTGGCGTTGCCCATGGGCGTGGGCGGCATGTTGGCGGCGCCCCTTACATTGGCAGGGGTAAAAAAGCCCTCCTCCTGCGGCGCGCCTGAAGGCGGCTGAGAAGGGGTGAAAAAGTTCTGCTGCTGTCCGCTATCCCACTGTGGCTGCGGGGTGAAAGGGGCGTCCGGGTTTTCATAGGGCCCCCCGTTGGGGTGATGCTCCATCATTTCTCCTTGGGAAGATTTTCGTTCATAGAATACCGCGAAAAACAGAAATTGTAAAGAAGCGGTAAAATCAGGGCGCGGACAAAGGCGGCCAAAACTCCTTGCAACGGATGGCTTTCTTGCGGTATGCTTAGGATAGTAAAAAAGGAAGGATGAATGGATATGAGCGATGAGCAACTAAAGGAAACCTACGTTTCCGGTGTTGATGTATTTAACGGCGCCATCATGGACGTGCAGAAGTGGGAGGTTACCTTGCCCGATGGACGCACGGCGTCGCGGGAAATTGTGCTGCATAAGGGCGCGGCGGCAGTGGTGCCGGTGGATGAAAAGGGCATGGTTACCTTGGTGCGCCAGCATCGAGTTGCCATCGACGAGTTTACCTGGGAAATTCCTGCGGGCAAGCTGGACTATACGGGGGACGATCCCCTTTCCT
>CAZCBC010000041.1:10076-12714 GCA_964496775.1 uncultured Oscillospiraceae bacterium | reverse complement strand
TTTCCTGCGCCAAACGGGAACTGGAAGAGGAAACCGGCCTGCGGGCAAGCAATTGGCGCAAAATGGCCCATGTGGTGACCACCCCCGGTTTCTGTACCGAAAAGATTGCTATCTACCTTGCTACCAGTCTTACCCGCCACGAGGATCATCCCGACCCTGACGAATTTTTGTTTGTTACCACCATGCCCTTAACGAAGGCGGTCCAGCATGTGATGGCGGGGGAGATTACCGATTTGAAAACCTGCTTTGGCTTGCTTATGGCGCAAAAACTGCTGGCGGAAGAGCGTACGCCCTTAAGCGCGCCTGCTTTTGCTCGGGAGCAGTCCGGGCAGAAGGGAGCATCTATTTGAAGAAAAAAGGTTCCGGCTGGTTTAAACTGTGGATTTTCTTTCTGCTGCTGCTTCTGGCAAGCGGGCTTTTGTTCCTGTACGCGGGCATACAGACGAAGCAGGAGCAGCAATTATTAGAGGGGATGGAAAAGGCGCTGCTATATCAGCGGCTGTTGTAAAGCATGCGGCTGCTGCGTCTGTTGGATTTGTCCCTTTCGGGCGGGCAGGAAAGCCCCTACCCGCCATCTATCCCGCGGCTGACCACCCCGCGGCTGGTGTTGCGCGCTCCCTGCAAAGCGGACGTGCGGGATTTGCTGCGCGTTACCAGCGACCCTCTGGTTAGCCGGTACGTGCTGTGGAACCAGCAGAAAAAGCTTGGCGACGCCCGCCGCTTCCTTCAGGCCATCCTGGCGGAAAACCGCTCAGGCAGCGGCATGACCTTTGCCGTTGAGCGCAGGGAGGATGGCCGCTTCATCGGCACCATCGGCTTTGGGGAGATGAACAGGGAACATCGCTTTGCCGAGTGCGGCTACTCCCTCGCCCGGGACTGCTGGGGACAGGGCTATGCCAGCGAGGCCCTCAGCATGCTATTAAACTACGGCTTTGAAACCTTGCGGCTGAACCGCATAGAAGGCCTGTGCGATGTGCGCAACGGCGCCTCCGCCCGGGTGATGGAAAAATGCGGCATGCGCCGGGAAGGCGTTTTGCGCGGGCGCGTGCTGCTGAAGGGCGAATACGCCGATGTGTGGATGTACGCCCTGCTTGCAAAGGATTGGCCGTCCGGCGGTTGAGTGTTCCGGGGGCTTTGTGGTACAATGAGGCGCGAAATATACAGGAGAGAGACTTATCCATGAGCGTGGTCCCCCAGTTTCAGCAGGATGTTTTGGTATCCGCCCTTTCCAGGGCAATTTCTTATGCCACAGTGTCCGGCGATTCTACCGGCGTTTTTCTGCGCTTCCACGCGCTGCTTAGGGAGTTGTTTCCCGCTCTGTTTGCCGCCTGCCAGGTTCGGGAGGTTCCGGAAGGGGCGCTGCTGTTAAAGCTGCCCGGCGAAAGCGCTGTGCGACCCCTCGTTTTTTGCGGGCACATGGATGTGGTGCCGGTGCACAACAGGGCGCAATGGCGTTTTGACCCCTTTGTCCCCCAGGAAGAAAACGGCTATCTCTATGGGCGGGGCGCGGCGGACATGAAAAGCCATCTCATCTGCTTGCTATACGCTGCCGAGCAGTTGGTGAAGGGGGGCTGGCGGCCCAAGAACGATATCTGGTTTGCCCTCTCCAGCGACGAGGAGGTGCGAGGCGGCTCTATGGCGCGCATGGTGCGCATCCTCCAGTCGGAGGGGGTGCAGCCTGCCCTGGTGCTGGATGAGGGCGGTTTTGTGTCTGCCCCTTATGTTTTGCAGCAGCAACCTGCGGCGCTGGTGGGCACGGGGGAGAACGGCGTGCTGCTTTTTACCCTGACCTGTGATGACAGCGACGCTATGGAAAAACTGATTCGCGCGGCAGCGCGGCTGAGCTTTCTGCGTTTCCGCCTGAAGCTGCATCCACCCATGAAGCAGATGCTGCATAAAATGGCGCCCCTGCTTTCCAAGTGGGACACGCTGATGGTCAAGCAACTGCCCGCCACTTCTTTCCTGCTGCTGCGCCGTCTGGGACAAACCGGCCCGGGCAAAGCCCTGACCCAAACCCGCCTGTGGATAAAGTCCATGCAGGGGGAACACCAGGGAGACTGTCAGCCCGCCCTTTTCTACCAGGCGTCCATTCCCCACGGCGAAAGCGCCGAGGTGCTGCTGATGCGCATCCACCGCCGGATAAGGAACCTTAACATCCGGCTGCACATCGACCATTGCGACGAGCCCAGCCGCCTGTCCCCCGCAGAGGGAGAGGCCTATGAGGCGCTGGAGACCGCCATCAGGGTGCATTTCCCCGGTGTATTGCCCCTGCCCGGCCCCATTGCCGGAGGCACCGACAGCCGCCGGTTCGAGAGCATCTGCCGCAACATCTATCGTTTCAGCCCTTTTCGCATGACGATGGAAGACTTATCCCGCATCCACCACACCGACGAGCGCATCCGCACGGAGGATTTGCCCCTGGCGGCATCCTTCTTCAGCCAGATGCTGCAGGCATAGGAGAGCGTATGGCACGCAGCCGTAATCTGTTTTCTCCCCCCAAGCGCCGCCGCTGGGGCTGCATTGTAATGCCCGTCCTGTTTTTGCTGATTATCATTGCCGGTATCTTTTTGAACAGCGCCATGAGCAGTTATCCCAAGCGGGAAGCCCGCAAGGCCACTGTTTTGGGATTGCCCAGGGG
>CAZCBC010000041.1:9800-10066 GCA_964496775.1 uncultured Oscillospiraceae bacterium | reverse complement strand
CATGCGCATCCTGCATATGAGCGACTTGCGCGCCCACCGTTACGGCACGAATCAGGACAGGCTGATGCCCCTGGTGCGCCACGACAACTACCGCGCCGTCTGCATGACGGGGGATATGGTGGGGGCGAGCGGCAATGTGCAGCCCCTGCTGGAGGTGCTGTCCAGCATCCCCGGGGATATACCGGTTTTCCTGATTGCGGGGGATGAGGATCCGCCCCCCATCGCTGAAGGGGTGCAGGATGCGGAATCTCCCTACAGCCCCTGGG
>CAZCBC010000041.1:0-9790 GCA_964496775.1 uncultured Oscillospiraceae bacterium | reverse complement strand
ATCTGGACAGCCCCTACAAACTTGAGGTGGGCAAGGAGGTCCTCTGGTTTTGCCCCGCCTCGCTGCTGACGGCGGATTTGCCTGCCGCCCAGTTCGCGCTGGAGGAAAGAAAAAAGGAAGTTCTTGCCATGCCCGAGGGGGAAGAGCAGGACGCTTTGCTGCGGGCAGCGGAATACCGCCTGCAAGTGCTGGAAAAGACCCTGGAAGCTAAGCGGGAAATGCTGCCCCAGCATACCTACATTGCGCTGAGCCATGCTCCCTTGGGGGAGGAATCCGTTTCCCTCATTCATCACAGCCAGGAAGGCAAGGTGATGATGAACAACTTCCCCGGCACCCTAAGCCTGATTCTTTCGGGGCACCTGAACAACGGACAGGTGCGCCTGCCGGGCCTGGGGGCGCTGTACGCTCCGCCCTGCGAGGTGTGGGAAGGCGGCTTTTTCCCTGATGACCGTGCCATCACCGGTGTATCCTCTGCCCGGGGCGTAGTGCAGCATATCAGCCCCGGCCTGGGCGTTTCCCGTGTCTACCCCTGGTGGGCTTCCTACCGATTCTTCAACCCCCCTGTGATTTCCGTACTTACCCTGACCGCCGACATTTATTAAAGGACATTTTAGAGGACATATGGATAAAAAAAGTTACATTAATCGAGAAATCAGCTGGATCGCCTTCAACGGCCGCGTACTTCAGGAGGCTCTTAACCCCCGCAACCCTGTGCTGGAAAAGGCTAACTTCCTGTCCATTTCCGCCAGCAACCTGGACGAGTTTTTCATGGTGCGGGTGGGCAAGCTGGAATGCAAGGTGGACGCGGGCCGCGTCAAGCTGGACCCTGCGGGGCTGACGCCCTCCAAACAGCTGCGCCTTGTCTGGCGGGACGTTCGGCGGTTCGTGGACAAGCAGTACGAGGTATACAACAAGGCCCTGTTGCCCAGTCTGAAAGAACACGGCATCTACCTGATGAAGCCGGAAGAATTAACCCAGGAACAGCTTATCTGGCTGGGCAACTACTTTGATGCCCAGATTATGCCCGTGCTGACGCCCCGGATGCTAAACCCCCTGTACCCCTTTCCGCTGCTGACGGCCAAGAGGCTGTACCTGGCGGTGCTGCTTCAGAGCACCAAGGGTTCCCAGGGGAAGATGGCGCTGGTGCCGGTGCCCAGCGGCATCCGCCGGGTGGTTATGCTGCCCATGGGAGAGGGCAAAGCCCGGGGGCTGATGCTGGAGGATGTCATCACGCTGTTTTTGGGCAGGCTTTTCCCCAATGCCCAGCCCCTTGCCAGCCTGCCCTTCCGCATTACCCGCAACACCGACTTTATGCTGGACATTCACAGCGCCGAAAGCATCATTGACGACATGATTCGCATTATCAAGCGCCGTTCCTACGGGAAAATTGTGCGTGTGGAAGTGCCGCAAAAATCCAACCGGGTGCTGCTGCGCCGCCTGATGAAGGCCCTGCAGGCGCGGGATGATATTTTGCTGGAGGTAGACGGGCCGCTGGACGTCAGGTTCCTGTCCAAGCATATACGCAGTTTGCCCGGGTTTGAGCATTTGCGCTATTCTCCCGTCCACCCCCGCACGCAAAAGCGTCTGGAGGTAAATGAGACCATCTTCCGCACCATCCGGGGCGGGGATATGCTGTTCCACCATCCCTACGACAGTTATTCGCCCATTGTGCGCTTCATTTCGGAAGCGGCGGATGACGACAGGGTGCTGGCCATTAAACAGACGCTGTACCGGGTGTCCGCTTCCAGCCCCTTTATCGCCGCTCTGGCGCGCGCCGCCCAAAAGGGCAAGCAGGTAACCGTTCTGGTGGAGGTGCGCGCCCGCTTTGACGAAGAAAACAACATCGCCTGGTGCAGGGCGCTGGAAAAGGCGGGCTGCCATGTTATCTACGGCATGCCCCGCTGGAAAACCCATTCCAAAATCGCGCTGGTGGTGCGCCGGGAGGAAACCGGCCTCAACCAGTACCTGCACCTTGGCACCGGCAACTATAACGACGCCACCGCTAAAGGCTATACCGACATCAGCATCTTAACCTGCGACAAGCAGTTGGCGGCGGATGCCGGGGCTTTCTTCAACATTGTTACGGGGTATGCCGATACCTTCCCCTTAAAGGAATTGATTGAGTCCCCCTTCTCCATGCGCAAGGAGTTTGCTGCCCGCATTGCAAGAGAAAAGGCACTGGCCCTGCAGGGCAAGCGGGGGCTGATTATTGCCAAGATGAACTCCCTTTCCGACCCTCAGTTTATCGAGGCGCTGTACGATGCCGCCGAGACCGGGGTCAAGGTGTTCCTGATGGTGCGCGGCATCTGCTGCCTGAATGTACCCAAGCACGGCAACATCGTGGTGCGCAGCATTGTGGGCAGATATCTGGAGCATGCCCGCATCTATATTTTCGGCAACGACGGGCAGAATGAGACCTTTATTTCCTCCGCCGACTGGATGCCCCGCAACCTGGACAAGCGGGTGGAGCTGACCGTGCCGGTGAAGGACCCGGGCATTGCGAAAAAATTGCAGGACATTCTGGCCCTCCAGTTTTTGGACGATACTCAGGCCTGGCAGATGCAGCCCGGCGGCACCTATGTCAAGCTGCCCAGCGGGCTGTATCCCGTCAATTCGCAGCAGGAATTTATGGAAACAAAACCCATGCCTGTTGACTTTGACAGTGTCTTTCATGTATCATATTCCCATGCTGTGAATGGGGAAAACGTTCCCGACGTAGCGCCAAGAGAGGGCTTGCCACCGGCTGAAAGCGGCCTGCGCGAGGGGGACAGTGCGCCTCAGGAGCTGTGAAGCAATTCCGTCCGGCCGCGTTAAGGCTTGCCACGGGGCTATGCCCCATGCAGAGTGGATAACGGTACATGCCGTCTCGTGCAGAGACGGCTTTTTGATACTGATTCAAAACATTCTTGCATCGTCGGGTTGGACCTTATGCCCCATAGCTTCGTCGGCTGCTCAGTCATCGTAGCTCTGCTACGATTACCTTCGACTGCTCCTCGCTATGATGCAAAATCTCCGGCCCCTTTGGATGCAATTATGTTTCTCATCAGTATGACTTAGGCAATCTTTATACTCATCCAGCATTCTATGTACCAATCATTTGTATTAACCTCAGCCCTCGGGCTGGGTAGAAGGAGGAACCACCATGAAAGTTTTCAACACCATGTCCAGGCGAAAGGAAGAACTGGTGCCCATTGAGGAGGGCAAAGTGGGCATCTACGCCTGCGGCCCAACGGTGTACAATTATTTCCATATCGGCAATGCCCGCCCCTTTGTGGTGTTCGATGTGCTGCGCCGCTATCTTGAGTATCGGGGGTATGACGTTACCTTTGTGCAAAACTTTACCGATATTGACGACAAGATGATTAACCGCGCCAACGAGGAAGGCATCACGGTGAAGGAACTGGGCGACCGCTTTATAGAAGAGTACTTTAAGGACGCCCAGGCCCTGGGCGTGCGCGCCGCCACGGTGCATCCCCGGGCGACGGAGCATATTCCCCAGATTATTGACATCGTTCAAACCCTGGTAGACAAGGGCATGGCCTATGTGGAAAACGGCGACGTGTACTATGACACCGCCGCCTTCCCGGGGTATGGCAAGCTGTCCGGCCAAAGCATTGAGGATTTGACCGCCGGCGCCCGGGTGGATGTGGACGAAGTGAAGAAGAACCCTGCCGACTTTGCCCTGTGGAAGGCCCAGAAACCCGGCGAGCCTGCCTGGGAAAGCCCCTGGGGCATGGGCCGGCCCGGCTGGCATATCGAGTGCAGCGCCATGAGCACCACCTACCTGGGCGACACCTTCGATATTCACTGCGGCGGGCAGGATTTAATCTTCCCCCACCACGAGAACGAAGTAGCCCAGTCGGAAGGCGCCAGCGGCAAGCCCTTCGCCAAATACTGGATGCACAATGGCTTCCTCAACGTGGACAACCAGAAGATGAGCAAGTCCCTCAACAACTTCTTCACCGTCCGCGATATTCTGAAGGAGTTTGACCCCGAGGATGTCCGCATGTTCCTGCTGTCTGCCCATTACAGAAGCCCGCTGAATTTCAGCCGCGACATGATGCAGCAGGCCCACGCCTCCCTGGCGCGCATCTACGCCGCGCGGGACAACGCGCAGTTCCTGCTGGAGCATGCCAAGGACGCCCCCTTAAGCGAAGCGGAAAAAGAGAGCGCCGGCCGGGTGGATGGCTTTGTGGAAAAATTCAACGACGCCATGGATGATGACCTCAACACCGCCGAAGCCATGGGCGCCCTGTTTGAACTGGTTTACGAAATCAACACGTCCCTTAACGAGGAATCCTCCAGGGCGGCGGTAGAATATGCCCTGGATAAGCTTACCACCCTGTGCGGCGTGCTGGGCCTTCTGATGAAGGAAAGCGACGCCCTGCCTGAGGAGGTGGCGGCGCTGGCTGCGCAGCGTGCCCAGGCCCGCAAGGATAAAAACTGGGCCCTGTCCGATGAATTGCGCGACAAAATCAAGGCGCTGGGCTTCACGGTGGAGGATACCGCCAAGGGGCAAAAGGTACGTAAACAGGCATGAACACCTGGGGCAAAGTCTCGCGCTGGTTGATGGCGGCCTGCGTGCTGGTGCTGGGCCTGTGCCTGGCACTGGTAGCCGTGCAGCTGTGGCCCGCGCCCCCTGAAACAGTTGTGCTGAAAGGCGTGTCCGATGCCGCCCGGCCTATGCCCGGACAGGGCGTGCAGGAGGGGGACATCGCAAAGGGGATTGCGCCTGCGTCCACAGCACAGGGCAACCGCGTCCACATCAACACCGCCACCAAAGAAGAGTTGATGACTTTGCCCGGCATTGGTCCCCACCTGGCAGGCCAGATAATCAAGGCGCGGGACAATCATCCCTTTTATTTCCCCGAGGACCTGATGACCGTTCCCGGCATCGGCGAAAAGCGTCTGAATCAGCTGCGGGACTTAATACAGATACCATAAACAAAAGGCGTTGCCGTTAGCGGTCAACGCCTTTTTTGCGCAGTATGGATTTGAAAGCCGTTTCGCAGTTCCGCTTCTCCTAAGTCAAAGCCGTGGTTTTTCAGCAGGCGGTTTATTTCACTCGGGGCGTATATTTTTACGTCTCCCGAGGGGTGGAAGCGTATCAGAGGGTTCAGCAAAACCCGCAGCCAGGAAGGGTAATACACATCCGCGATGTACAGCTGCCCGCCCGGCTTCATAATCCGGCTGGCTTCCCGGGCAAAGGCGCTAATGTCGGGAAAATGGTGGAAGGAGCAGCACACCGTCAGGGCGTCAAAGAAATTGTCTTCAAAGGGCAGATGGTCACAGGGTGCCTGATGGAAGACCATCCCGGGCAAGGCTTTTTGCGCCGCCCGCACCATGCCGCCGGAAATGTCCACGCCATAGCCTTCAAATGTCCGTGTCCGGCTAAGCATGTGCAACAGCCGACCGTCGCCGCAGGCGATGTCCAGTAGCCGCCCGCCGGCAGGCACCTTAACAATGTCGGCTAAATACCGGTTGACGGGCAGAGTATACCTTCCCTCTTTGGAGTTGCTGTAGTCCAAGGCTGCGCGGCCATAGGCGGCGATGGCGCGTTTTTCGTGCTTGTTCATGGATGCCTCGCAGAATAAAAATCCCGTAAAGAATGCTTTCTCCGCCGGGCAACAAAGTCTGGCAGCATATGAAACCATCTTAAGCCCCGGCAGCGCCTGGCACAAGAGTTTTACACACTTTTTAGATAGAGCAAGAGCAGCGCAAAGGCTGCTCTTGCTAAGATATCTATTTCTTAACCGCCAAAGGGCGCGCCGCATTCGGGGCAGAACTTGGGCGGGGTCTGCGTCTGCGGCTGGTGGCCGCAGCTTGCGCAGCGGGCGGGGCCTTCCGGCTTTTTGGCGCCGCATTCCATGCAGAACTTGCCGGGGTTGGTGGCGCCGCAGGCGCATACCCAGGTGTCGGCGGCAGGGGCGGCCTGGGGTACCTGCTGGGGCGCAGGCGCCGCGCCGCCAACGGGTTTCAGGGCGCGCCGCAACTCATCCGCCTGGCGTTCCAACTCCCGGTAGGCGTCGGTATAGGGGCTGTCGGGCCTTTTGTCGCTCAACTCAAAGCCGATCTCGTCAAAATAGGGGGAGTTGACGGGGATGGTGATGTCGAACCGGTATTCGCACTCATACCGGGGCGGGTCGTAGCTGACTTTTTTGCCCTCGGCATTTTCCTGATACAGCTCCGTCTTGTCCTCTTTCACCTCCAGCTGGCATTCAATCACCTGGCTGAGGGGCACGATGTCGGGGTTGCCGTCGCGCCAATCCCTCTGGCGGGTGACTAAAAAGCGCTGACTGTTTTCGTCCAGATACACCTTGGTGGTGTTGCCTAAAATGCGGGTGGGGGTAAAAGCCTCCACCTGCTTTTTGTTCTCTTCCCGGTAGCTTAAGTGCTGGCGGATTTCCTCCACCGTGGATTGCCGCCTGTCCGTCATAAAGGGGGAAAGCTGCCGGGCGCAATCCTTGCACAGGTTGCCGTCGGCCAGCTTGCGGTTGCCCAGCAGCCCGATTTTTCCGTTGCAGATGTCGCAGAATTTCTTGTCAAACAGTCCCATGGATACCCTCCTTATGTTATTGTTCAGCCTGTATTTTCGCATATTGTTTAGGGAATGTAAAGGGGAAAGCGGCACAGCGTGTACTTTAGTTAAAAACTATATAGAAAACCTCAACTTTGAGTTCTTAAATAGTGCAATGCAACTAAAGCATCCACCAGGTGTTTACCCCAATGAGTGTCTAACCCCAGTTTCCAGTCAAAGATAGCGTTATTAATATATCCATTTTCGTATTCTTTAATTCCGGCACTTAAACCCTGCACAATATCGAGAAAATCATCATGAAGATCACCTACCACTGTTTCATTATCACCATAAGGTTCATACACTAAGGCGTAGGTACTTGGGAAATCAATTTTAAAGTCCTGAAGATCATCAACATGAGCATCACTTTGTTCTGAATAACCGCGCTCAATTGTATCCGGCTCTATGAATGGTAATTGTAGACCAATGCTATATAAACTAATTAATAAGTCCATCAACTCACCAATATTGGTTTTATTAATCGTATGACTTATCAGAAAATTGTTAAATTGTTTAGAAGTATTATAGAATCGCTCAACTATATTATCACGCATAGTTTTTACAATCTCTTTCAGTTTCTTTGCAATTAGTGCCTTTATTAGAGCTGTTTACCCTCTAAGAAGCAACAGGACATAACGCCTCTTTGCTACGCCTGCCCCGCAAGATACATTTCGGCGTAGTATCCGTTTTTGTTTAGCAGCTCCTGATGTGTTCCGACTTCTACGATGGTACCGCTGTCCATGACGATAATCCTGTCGGCATCCTGTATGGTGGACAGCCTGTGGGCGATGATGAAGCTGGTGGCATTGGACGCAAGCTCCCGCAAGCCATGCTGTATCAGCAGCTCCGTACGGGTATCGACGGAGGAGGTGGCCTCGTCCAGGATGATGATGGGGGCCTTCTTCATCATGGCCCGTGCAATTGTCAGCAGCTGCACTTCGCCCTGGCTGATGTTGGAAGCCCCTTCGGTTAGAACGGTATCGTACCCCTCCGGCAGGCACTCGATAAAGGAGTCTGCCCGCGCCAACTTAGCCGCCTCTTTTATCTGTTCAAAGTCCACATCGGATAAACTTTCGCCGTCGGATATTTCCGCCCCATAGGCGATGTTGTCCCGGATGCTGCCCGAAAAAAGCCAGGTATCCTGCAAAACCATGGCGTAGGCTTTTCTAAGCTCCGCGGTGTGATAGTCCTTGGCGTCCTTCCCGTCGATGGAGATGGTGCCGCCGCTTATCTCGTAAAAGCGCATCAGCAGGTTGACCAGCGTTGTTTTGCCCGCCCCCGTCCTGCCGACAATGGCAATCTGTTCCCCGGGCTGTACTTTCAAATTGACCCCGTCAAAAAGCAGGTTGTCGGTATAGCCGAACTCGACATTCTCAAACTTAACTTCGCCTTTAACAGCGCCTGCATCCATGCTTTCATGGCCTGATTCGGTGATTTCTTCGGCGTCCAGAAAATCGAACACCCTCTCCGCCGAAGCTAGCGCGGACATGATGGTGTTAAATATTCCCAGCACCTGATTAAAGGGGCCCCTGAGCATCTGGGTGTATTGCAAAAAGGCCTGAAAGCCGCCCAGGGACAATACGCCGTTAATGACATATCGCCCGCCCCAGATGGCCAGCAATACATAGTTTGCGTTTAGGATGAGGTCGCCCGCGGGCCGGGTAACAAAGGAAATCAAGGACGATTTCCATTCGCTGTCGTACAGTTCCTCATTCAGGGAGGACAGCTCCGCCTTTAAGTCTGCCCCGATATCGTAGTGTTTTACGATGTCTTCGCCCATATAGGCTTCTTCTATCTTCCCGTTAAAAACCCCCGTCAGGCCGGCGTTCTTCTGAAAGATGGGCTTTGCCTTTTTAATCAGGTACTTTACCATCAGGTAGGACACGGGAATCACCACCATGGACAGGAAGGCCAGCACCGGGTTGATGATCATCATCATGATGATAACGCCTGCCAGCAGCACGACTGCCGATAGAGAGCTTGTTAAACCGCTTTGCAGCGTGTTGGCCACATTGTCCAAATCGTTGCTCAGCAGCGAAACCATGTCTCCCGCGGAGGAGTGGTCGAAATAGCTCAGTGTAAGGGCATTTAATTTTACCTGCATCTGATTGCGCAGCGATTTAATGACGCTCTGGGATACCCTGACCATCAACACGCCGGAAACATAGTTGGAGAGGAAGTTGAAAAGATACAAAATCAGCAGGGTGATGCCTATGTTTCCCAGCATCGCCCAGTCCAAAGCGATGTTTTTCGTCAGCAGCTCTGTAAAAATATTGATGATTTGCCCAATCTTTCGTGGAATCAATATTTGCACCAGGGAGGCGGCCAATGTCAATAATATCGCCGCCAGGAAAACCCACTTGAAGGAAGCCAGGTTTTTAAGCAACCGAAGCAGCGTTCCCTTGGCGTTCTTTGTGCTGCCCGATGTCAGCAGGCCCGAAACGCGGCCCGCTCCGCCCACGCCTCTGGATACCCCCGGCAATCCTTCTTCCCGTTTATCCTGGTTGTTTGTTTCTATACTCATATTATTTCCCCCTCCTGGGACTTCGCCTGGGAAGCGAGAATTTCTTGATAAATCCCGGAGCTTTCGGCAAGCTCTTCATGGCTTCCCCTGTCAATGATTTCCCCTTCTTCAAGGACGAGAATTTCGTCCGCGTCCCTAACGGTGGCTACGCGTTGCGCGACAACCAATATTCCCCGGTCCGCCAGCTTTTCCTGTATGGCTTTGCGGACCTTCTTCTCGGTGGAATAATCCAGGGCGGAGAAGCAGTCGTCAAAAATATAGAAGTCCGACTCCCTGATAAGCCCCCGGGCGATGGACAGCCTCTGCTTCTGCCCGCCCGAAAGGTTAACTGCGTTCTGGGCGATGTGGGTATCCAGGCCCTCCGGAGAGTGCCTGAAAAAATCCCCCATCTGCACGATGTCCAGCACGCTCCAGATTTCCTCGTCGGTGGCGTCCTTTTTTCCGGTTTGAAGGTTTTCCCGGATGCTGCCTGAAAACAAAAAGCTGGACTGGGGGACATATGTTATTTTCCGGCTGATTTCTTCCCTTGAAAGGGTTTGGATGTTCCGGCCGTTTAAGCAAACTCGCCCCTGGTAGGCGTCATAGTCCCGCAATAAGAGCCTGAGAACGGTCGATTTTCCGCTTCCCGTCGAGCCGATGATTGCCTTGGTTTCTCCCTTCTTAAGATGAAAATCAAGGTTTTTCAGCGT
>CAZCBC010000040.1:13130-17310 GCA_964496775.1 uncultured Oscillospiraceae bacterium | reverse complement strand
CCACAATGATTATACTAAAAAATCCACCACGTAGGGTGGCTTTTTTGACAAACTGACGCCGAATCTCAACGATTCGGTTCATTTTCTTGCCCCAGATAACGAAAGGTCTAAGTTGACCTATTCTTCTAAAGTACCAAGTCAGCGCCATCAGTCGAATCGCGATTACCAAACCATAGTATGGGTTGCGCAGTGACTAATAATCAGTTGCATAATTTTCTAAAAATCGGTTGCGGAAATAGTACTCAAATTTTAACTGTTAAATCAATGCAAAAAGAGTTATAATGATAAGCGCAGAGGAGGTTTGAAATGATTAATTATCCAGCTATATATATCGCAAACGGTACAGGAA
This sequence comes from uncultured Oscillospiraceae bacterium, assembly GCA_964496775.1. Lineage (GTDB taxonomy): Bacteria > Bacillota > Clostridia > Christensenellales > Aristaeellaceae > DTU024. The sequence continues at coordinate 16,961 of CAZCBC010000040.1, read as the reverse complement.
TCATGTTGTTGTTAGTTATTTTGTTGAGCATAAAAAGGCCACTACGTCATGAATTGCTTGACGAAAAGATATTTTACTCAATGGTAACTTTAAATATTCTGCAATGCTTTATTGAATCGATCGTTTTTCTTATAGATGGCAAAGCAGGATATGGATATCGTTTTTTGTTGATTGCGCTAAATGACATTTTGTTTATTAACAATATCATCTTTGCTTTTTCCTGGACAATGTATGCGGACTATAAACTGTTTACAGACATGAAAAGAATCAAGCGGATCTATCCTTTTGTAAGCATACCCGCCATGATCATTATTATCGGATGTTTAATAAATTTGGTGACACCTGTATTTTTTACGATCGATCAATATAATGTTTATCAACGAACGGATTTATTTGTCCTTCCATACGCTGTCACATATTTTTATCTGGCATATGGGGCTATATTAATCTATTCGCATCGTAAGAAGGTACAAAAGTATCTGTTTCTTCCCGCTATTCAATTTATGCTTCCCATTATGATCGGAAGCCTGTTGCAGTTCTTTTTTTATGGATACTCTCTTGTATGGCTTGGTGTGTCCATAGGGATGGTTTCGCTGTTCGTTAATGTTCAAAACGAAGCGTCTTATGTAGATGTGTTGTCGGGCTTATTTAACAGACAATATTTAAATAATGTGTTGTTAATGCACAGTAAAAAAGGAGATACTGCCCGTACGCTTGCTGGAATTATGTTAGACATTGATAACTTCAAAAACATCAATAATAGATTCGGACACACTGTCGGAGATGATGCCATTTCCACAATTGGAAAGATATTACATGCAGCCGTGGATGATAAAGGGATCATATGCAGATATGGCGGTGATGAGTTTGTCATATTAATGTACATAAACTCTCAGAAAGAGCTTATGGATATGATTGACATCGTTAAAACGCAAACAGCATTATTCAATGAATCGCAAGAGAAACCTTATGAAATAGATTTCTCAATTGGTTACAGCACATATGAAAGCAAGCATGATTCAGTCGATAATTTCTTAAAGAAAATGGATGCTTCTATGTATGACGATAAGAAAAGAAAGATTTGTGAGGGGATAATTTCCGAAAGAAGGCAAAATTACTTAACATGATGATGTGGAAAACACCGCAGAATCAATGGTTCTGCGGTGTTTGGCGCTCCCCGCGCGATTCGAACGTACGCCCCCTCGTTTTGGAGCACAAACATGGCGTTTTTGCTACATTGTCTGCTAAACAACATTACCTGGTATTGCCTCATTTTACCCTGTTTCAAGTCGTCCTCTTGACAAACTCTTAGCAGAACATATTCTAAATGCGAAGGCTTCCCCAAAGGATGCAATAAAAGAGTTGGTTTGGAACTCTTGGCTCCTAAAAATCAGCACAGATAAGGATGCAAATGATATGGACTTTTCTCAGCTTTTTAAAACCGTCGATACAGTCGCTCCGGGCTATGGCACCGGCATTTTCACCCCCACGCATCTCACCGTACTCTTTTTCGAGCTTCTCTTGATGGCACTTCTGGCACAGAAGTTCTGGCGTCTTGATGAGATAAAAAGAAAAAAGATGCTTCGAGGGTTGGCACTCTTTATTATTATCAACGAAATTCTTAAAGATTTATATCTCCTTCTTATTGGTCAGTTTCAGTGGGAGAATTTACCTTTTCATCTGTGCGGCATCAATGTCATCGTCGTCACCATCCATTTGCTGACAAGCAAGAAGAAAGCGGCTGAGTGGCTGTATGCGACAGGTCTTCCCGGAGGACTGGTAGCACTTATCAGCCCGAACTGGTCAAAACTGCCCCTTCTCAACATCATGTACTGGCAGACAAATACGATTCACACTGCACTCGTCCTCTATCCTGTGCTCTTGTTAATCGGAGGATTTCAGCCAAAGCCCAAGCGTTTCTTTACCATTCTCCCTTATTTCCTCATTTTGCTTGCCGTCATCTACCCGCTTAACAAGGTGCTTGATACGAATTTCTTTTTCCTCAATTACGCTCCCGAAGGCACGCCTTTCGCTGTATTTGAGGTATTGCTCGGCAATCCCGGATTTATCCTTGCTTTTGCCGCCCTTCTTGTCATCGTCTGGACATTGCTCTATCTTCCCTGGAGAAAAAAAGGAGAAAAAAATATTCAGAAGGCCTGAACGCAACCACAGACATTTATTTTCCTTGGCAAGCTCTTGGCAAAATATGCAGTCATTGCCTCCGAGATACAATGAAAAGAAAAGTGATGTACAAAAAACCGCAGAACCATTGATTCTGCGGCATTTTGGCACTCCCGGCGCGATTCGAACGCGCGACCCCTCGCTTAGGAGGCGAGTGCTCTATCCCCTGAGCTACGGAAGCATCCCGTTCCTGCGATTTTCCTCTTGAAGGTATGGTAGGAACGTGCCACATTGTATCACAGCAAAGAGGAAAAACGCAAGGGTGAGGGTACGGCATTGACATTTACTTTAGGGGACTTCCATGTTGTTATCGCTGCATGATAAGAGATTCCCAGCGCCTAATCCCTCCTCCGTCCTCTCTGCTTGTCGTTGCGCAGAAGGCATAAAACAAGGTATGATAGATGCAACACACAGGAAAGCAGGAGAAGCATGACAGAAAGACTATATTACCAGAACGCGTATCTGACCACCTTTTCTGCAAAGGTTGTTGATAAAAAGACGGAGGGGGGCAGCCTTTGGCTGGCCCTTGACCAAAGCGCCTTCTACCCCACCTCCGGCGGGCAGCCCTTCGACACGGGGGTGCTGCGCTTTGAGGGGGGCGAAGCGGCGGTTACCGATGTGGAGGTGCAGGAGGATATCGTCTGGCATCGGGTGGATAAGGACATTGCACTCAATACCCCCGTTCATGGGGAGATTGACTGGCAGCGCCGCTTTGACCACATGCAGCAGCACGGCGGCGAGCATATCCTGGCAGGGTGTATCTGGAACCTGTTTGGCGGCGTTACCCGGGGATTGCACTTGGGGCAGGAGGACAGCACCATTGATGTCACCATGCCTGAGGGCCGTGTCCACCTGGAGGAAGAAGAAATCATCACCCTGGAAAACCTTGCCAACCAACGCATCCAGCAGGACGCGCCCATCAAAAGCTGGTTTCCTAAAGAGGAGGAGTTGCGCACCCTTCCCTTGCGCAAGCCATCTGCCGTCAAGGAACATGTGCGCGTCGTCGCCGACGGGGATTTTGAAATGGTGCCCTGCGGCGGTACCCATCCCAATACCACAGGGCAGTTGGGCATGCTGAAGATTAAATCCATCACCCCGGCGCGGGGGCAGATGCGGGTATGCTTTGTGGCGGGCATGCGGGCGCTTAAATATTTCCAGGCTTGCCACACGGCATGCACTCAGGCAGGGGCGCTGCTGTCCGCCGGGATGGATGTCCTGCCCCAGGCGGTAGAAAAGTTACAGGCCAATCTATCCCAGGCAAAGTATGACAGTACGCAGTGGCAAAAAAAGGCCTGCGAAACGCAGGCCGCTGTATGGATAGAACAAGCGCTCCCCCTGGGCACTTACCGTTTGGTAGCGCACAGCCTCACGGATGCCGACATGGAGGGGCTGAAAATGATGGCACAGCAGCTGATTTGCCGCGAGGGCGTCATCGCCCTGCTGGCCTCCCCCGTTGCCCAGGGCACGCTGCTGACCTTTGCCCGCAGCCCGGAGGTACCGCTGGATATGGCACAACTGCTGCGGAACAGCGGCGGCAAGGGCGGCGGCCGTGCAGACTTTGCCCAAGGCAAAGCAGACAACGACAGGGTGCTGGAAACCGCCGTCCAACTCTTACAAAATCAACATTAATCCCGATATGCTTTAATCAGC
>CAZCBC010000040.1:4848-13120 GCA_964496775.1 uncultured Oscillospiraceae bacterium | reverse complement strand
GCCTTTTTGCGCCAAAGCCTGGTAAGTTTCAAGAGTCTTTTCCAGCACCGGCAGCGGCAGGCCGCGGCTGTCGGCTTCTTCCTTGGCCAGACCCATGTCTTTAATAAAATGCTTGATATAGAATCCGGGGGCAAAGTCCCCGTTGATTACCTTCTGGCCATTGTTGCTTAGCTGCCAGGAAGCTGCCGCGCCGGAGGAAATGGCATCCAGCACAGCTTGGGCGTCCAGCCCCGCCTTTTGGGCATAGGCAATCGCCTCGCACGCGCCGGAAATGGTACCGGCAATAACAATCTGATTGGCCATCTTGGTATGCTGCCCGCATCCCGCTTTGCCCATGTATCGGATCGTCTTGCCCATGGCTTCAAATACCGGCATGCATTCATCAAAGGCCTGCCTGTCCCCGCCCACCATGATGGCTAAGGTGCCGTTTTTGGCTCCGCTGTCGCCACCCGACACGGGGGCATCCAGCGCACGCAGACCCTTGACAAGCGCCGCCTCATAAATCTTTTCCGCCAGCACGGGGGAAGACGTCGTCATATCCACCACAATGGCATGGGCAGGAGCGTTTTCCAGTATCCCGCCGGGGCCAAAGTATACTTCCTCCACATCCCTGGGATATCCTACAATAGTGATAATGACATTGGACTGTTTGGCGCACTCCGCCACGCTGTCATGCCACAGGGCGCCCTCGTCGATAACGGGCTGCGCCCTTTCCTTGGTGCGGGAATAGATGTGCACCCTATGCCCCGCCTTCATCAGATTGCGCACCATGCCCCGGCCCATCACGCCGACGCCGATAAAGGAAATATCCATAAAACCCCTCCTCTTTTTTTACATCATAGCACCTTTTTACCAATAAGAAAATGCCAGGGGTTTCCCCAACAGCAAGAATCCTGTACAATAGTTGTGCAGCAAAAACGCAGTTTGTGCCGTTCTATGGATAGAAAAACCAAAGGAGTTTTTATGAAACGACTGCTTTGCCTCTTATTGGTGCTTACGCTTTTGCCCCTGTACGCTTTGGCAGAGGCGCCCTTGGTGCTGCAAATCGGCAGCGGCGGGGCGGAGGTTGTTACCCTTCAAAAGCGGTTGATTGCCTTAGGCTTCCTGGCGGGTATTGCCGACGGCAAATACGGCAAGGGTACCGCCACCGCCGTCAGCAAGGCGCAGGCCGCCTTGGTAGAGCGGGGACATATGTTGGCAGTAGACGGCATCGCCGGGCCGCAAACCCTGAAGCTGCTGTACGATGACAGCGTTATGCGCGATTTTCTGGATTTGAAAATAGGCAGCCGCGGCCAACGGGTATCGGAGTTGCAGAACCGATTATATGATTTGAAATTCCTTTCAGAACCCGCCGACGGGCAGTTTGGCGAAAAAACCAGAATTGCGCTGGAAAACTTTCAGAAGGCCCTCGTAGCGGGCGGCGCGCCTGTCGAAGTAAACGGTATCGCTGACGAAGCCACCCGAAACATGCTGAAACAGGATCTGAAGGATTACCATATCCAGGCGCCGGAATTTTTTGACGACAGCGCACCGCAAAGCCTTACCAGTGACTACCTGTATGCCCAGACCGCTATCTTGCTGGACGGATATACCGGAAACGTGCTGTTTGAAAAAGACGCCGACAAGCGCATGTACCCTGCCAGCACCACCAAGATCATGACGCTCGTACTGGCTGTGGAGCAGGGCAACCTGGATCGGGTGGTTACCATCCCCAAAAGCGCGGGAGAGGTGCCCAAGGATTCTTCCCTGGTGCCGGTGTATCCCGGTGAAAAGATGACGCTGCGGGACCTGCTCTACGGCCTGATGATCCGTTCAGGCAATGACGCCGCCATCGCCGTGGCAGAGGCCGTTTCCGGCTCGGTAGACAAGTTTGTAGAAGACATGAACCGCAAAGCCCAGGCCCTGGGCATGAACAACACCCATTTTACCAATCCCCACGGCTACCACGATTTGAACCACTATACCACTGCCCGGGATTTGGCCACCCTCAGCCGTTACGCCATGACCAACAATGCCATCGTGCGCATTGTCGCAGCAACCCAATACACACTGCCCGCCACCAGCAAACGGCAGGAGCTGCTGATTACCAGCAACACCGAGATGCTCAATCCCCTGCATCCCCTGTTCTATCCCGGCGCCTATGGCATCAAGTCGGGTTATACCAGGGCAGCGGGCTTTTGTTATTGCGGCGCCGCTTCCAGGGAAGGGCATACGCTGATTGCCGTCGTCCTCTTTTGCCGCACCCGCAACCAGGCGTGGAAGGACATGGCGCGGTTGTTCAATTACGGTTTTTCTAAATAAGATTCGTTGATTAACAAATCTCCGCCTGATAATATTGTATACATGTTTTCAAGGCGGAGGTTTTTTATGAAAGCGAAGCAGAAATGGATATACCGGGTACTCCTGTATACGCTGGGGCTGATGGTGCTGGCGCTGGGCGTGGTGTTTTGCATTAACTCCCACCTGGGTATCTCCCCCGTCAACTCCCTTCCCTTTGTCCTCTCTCAAATCACCGGGGTGGAGATGGGTACCTGCGTTACTGTGGTGTTTTCCGTCTTTATTGTGGCGCAAATTCTTATCAAGGGCAGAGACTTTCAGTTGATTAACCTAACGCAGCTAATCTTTTCCACTCTGTTCGGTTTCTTTGTGGACGGCGCCAAGGCACTGATGGGCAATTTTACCCTGCCAACCTATGTGGGGCAGCTTGTTATGTTGCTGATCGGCATCGTCATCATCGCCCTGGGTATTTCCCTCTACCTGGATGCCCGGCTGGTATCCATGCCCGCTGAAGGCATGATTGAGGCACTGGCAGCCAAACTCAACAAGCCCTTCAGCCAGATAAAAACCTGGGTGGACTCGACACTGGTTGTCCTGGCCATCCTGCTGTCCCTTATCTTTCTGGGCGGTCTTTACGGCGTGCGGGAAGGCACCGTCCTCTCCGCCCTGCTGATTGGGCCCACCATCAAGCCGATACGGAAATGGACAGCGCCCTTGGTAGAGAAGATTTGTTTCTAAGTTTCAAGACACAGCAAACCATAAAAGCAAACTGCCCCCCCCAAAGTTGAGCAAGAACTAACTTTGGGGGTGCAGTACATTGGAGCGTTCCCTATCTCCCTCCGTGCGCTTTCTTAAACTCCTGTATGGACACCACAGTATCGTTGATGCGGGCTTCTTCGGCCGCACAGGCCATCATATGACTCTCTATGGACTGGGAAATATCGCTGGCTGCGCTGGTGGCCCTTCCCTCCAGCAACGCCAGAAAATCGTTGACGATACCGCTATCGCCGCCATTATGACCACTGGTGGACACCGATGGATGGATGACAAGGGTGCGATGTTCATCCACCGCATTGGAAGAAAAGGGGATGATGCGGATTTCGTTGTTCTCCTCCATAGCATGAAGTTCGCCATTGGTGCCCATAATTTTAATGCTGCGCGCTATACGGTTGGTGAAAGCGCTCAGATTGAAAGTTGCGGTAATCCCATTGTCAAACTCCAGCGCCGATACCTGTTGGTCGCACACATCATTATCGCAATGGTACACGCATCGGCCATAAGGTCCGGTGCGTATGGCTTCTTCTACCCCCACTTCGGTTTGGTCGGTGGTAAGAACGCTGGCAGGCCAACTGCCTATGATCGGCAGATAAACCTTGTATGCGCTAAAGCGGCAGGTTTGCGCCAGCGGACAATCTGCGCAACGTTTCGCGGCCTGCGGGGGCGCATTCTCGCTGCGGAAATAGCTCAGGTCGCCAAAGGATGCTACTTTTTTACAGGTGCTCCCTGTAAACCAGACCAGCAAGTCCATATCATGGCAGGATTTTTGCAGTATCAGAGAGCTTGCCTCATCAGCCCTTCTCCAGTTTCCCCGGACAAAGGAGTGCGCAAAATGGTAATTGCCGATATTCTCGTTATGCTGGATAGAGAGTACCCGCCCAATTTCTCCCGCATCAATCAGATGCTTGATGGCGCGAAAAAAGGGCGAATACCGCAGCACATGACACACCACCACATAGCGCTGCAAGCGTTTAGCGGCAGCCTCAATGGCAAGAACTTCCTCCGGCAAAGGAGAAATGGGTTTTTCCAACAGCAGATGATATCCCTTTTCCATCGCCGGTATGGCATGGCTGAAATGATCCCTGTCCATGGTGGCAATAATGGCCGCTTCGCCCATGGCGGGCTGCTGAAGCAATGCCAAGGCATCTTCAAAAACCCTTTCTTGGGGAATGCCAAACGTTTGAGCGGCGATGTTGCGTTTTTTTGCATCCAGCTCTGCCACAGCCACCACCTGATGGCCTTTTTTTACCAACTCCTCCGCATAAATCATGCCGCGTTGCCCGGCGCCAATAAGAACTGCTTTCATGATGAATCACCCCGAAAAACTATTTTTGTTTTATCACTGGCATCATATTTTTTTACTTGAAGCATGTCAAGGGTTACGCTTTATGTTTCATCAGTTTTATGTTTTTTCGCCCCGAGTATCGTATGGTGGATGAATCCCCACCTGATAAGCAGAGAAACAGGGGTACGGAATACAAGGTTGCGAACTTAAGTTGACAGCATCGTTCAGCATCAACGCGCTGTACGCACCCTTGAGGTCGTGCAGTGACCTATGCTACAATCTGATTAAATCTCGTAGAAATTTAATCAGATTATTTTAGGAGGGAATAGCTCGTGCTTGATAGCTTCTTCATTAGGAACCGGGGATTTTCCGCTCGTATTCTACGTATGGGAGCACAGCTTTGCTCCTTTCAGGACGCAGAGGGGTGTGAGTATATCTGGCAAGCAGACCCTGCTTTCTGGGGCGCTCATGCGCCCACTTTGTTTCCGATTACAGGGCGTTTAAAAGATGGGCAGTATTCCTACAAGGGGCAGACCTATCAGATGAAGCCCCATGGTTTTGCAAGAATCACAAACTTTGTATTAGAAGAACAATCGGAGAGCAGCGTATGCCTGGTGCTGGATGCTGATGAACAGACGCGCGCCTGTTACCCCTTTGATTTCCGTTTTCGTTGCCGTTTTTCCCTTGATGAAAAAGGCTTGTGCATTCAGCGTGAAGTGGAAAATATAGGAAAGAATGCCATGTATTTTTCTCTTGGAGAACATCTGGGCTTTAATACCCATCCCTTTGGTGCTTCACTGGAGGAATGTGCGCTTTTCTTTCCCCGCCAACAAGTGGCGGATAATTGGCGTTTGACGCCGCAGGGATTATTAAGCCATCAAGAGCCTTACCTGAACAAGCAATCCAGCATCCCATTGAATAGAACCGTGTTTCAGGCATACGACAGCCTGGTTTTGCAGGGGCTGGATGCACCCTGGGCAGCACTGCGAAACAAGAAGGGAGGCAAAGGCCTTCGGGTAGGTATTCAAGGCTTTCCGGTACTGGTGCTCTGGACAGCAGCCAAGGGCGGTGACTTCCTCTGCATAGAGCCTTGGTATGGATTGCCGGATCCCAGTTCAGGCAGTGGACAGCTGCAGGATAAGCCTGGCATTGTGCGTTTAGAACCTGGACTTTCCTTTTCCTATCAAATATATGTAGAGATTGAGTAAATCAAAACCACCGGCTGAGCCGGTGGTATGCACTGGGCCTTCAAGGCCAAAGTACTAGCTGCGTCTAAAGACGCTCTGAATAGTCTGACAATCGCATCTTTTGCCCGACCGCCGCTAAAGCGGCTTTTTCTTAAGCCTGTTGATTCGTGTGTGATAAGCTTTTACTGTCATTCATCTTCGATGACAAACCTCCTTTGCTTTCGATACGGTTGCCAGACCTTCTCGAGTGTAGCAAAGGAGGTTTCTGATAGCTAAAGCTTTCCTTTTCCACCAGCTCGGCTGGTGGTTTTTGTACACTGAAGCATACAGCAAAAACCGCCGAAAACTAAATGTTTTCAACGGTTTTCATGTGGTACGCCCGGCGGGATTCGAACCCACGGCCTTCAGAGTCGGAGTCTGACACGCTATCCAGCTGCGCTACGGGCGCGTATGCCTTGAAAGGCGTTTCTCTCAAGGCTTGAAAATTTTATCACAACATGGTTTTGTTGTCAATTTTAAACGGCATTAAAATAGATGTTGGCCAACATCAGCATATTATAACGACAAGATTTGCATACATCGCCAATATCACCCCTTTCCGGCACGCGGAAAGGGGCGGTATTGTCATCCAAGTGCCTTACGGAAAGAAAGCGTTCTTCATCAGTTCATCGTAGGTTTCACGGGGCAGTTCTTTGTGGTAGAAGAGGGTAAAGTACTGGTTGATTTCCTCGTACAAATCATAGTCCGCCGCATCGGGATACAGCACCTTGGGCAGCCAAAGCAGCGCCAGGTAGCGCTGCACGCTGGGGGGAGAACCCATCCAGTTGTAGGGGCCAAAGGGCACCTCGATATATTTTTTGTTCTGCACAGCTATCAGCGCCTGCCAGGTGGCATCCTTTTCCACGTTGTCAAAAACGCCGCCGTATTCAAAAATAAGCACATCGGGATTCCACAGCAGCAACTGCTCCATATCGACAGGGTTGCCGGTGCCCCGGGAAGATACTTCCTCCACCACCGCCACATTGTCTGTCAGCATATCGACAACCTCAGCGTGGAAGGAAGTTTTTGCCAACACCCCTAAGCCTTCAGTGTTCACCACATAAACCGTCTTGGCTTTTGCTTCTACCTTGTCCATGATGCTCAGGGTACGGGCATAGGTATTTTCGCAATAATTTGCCAGCTTCTCGCCTTCCTCAGGCTTATCAAGCAATTCGCCCAAACGGCGGTACGCCTGACCGAAGGTAGGCAAGGTGGCGGCGATATGTACGCAGGGCACGCCAATCTGTTCCTGCAAGCTATCCAAATCCTCTACGATGCTCTTCTTGGCTTCTCCCAAATCTATCAGCACGTCGGGATTCAGCTTGGCCAACTCTTCCAGGTTGACTTGCCCCTTACCGCCGTATAGCTGCCCAATCACAGGTAATGTCAGAAATTCCTCACCGATTAATCCGGTGGCCGCCTTGCTCCAGTCGGTGGCAAGGCCGGCGAATTTCTCCGGCGCGATGGCAAACACGGCAATCTGTGCCAAGGGGCCGGAGACGACAATGCGCTGGATATCCTTTTTAATCTCCACCTCCCGACCTACATCGTCCATAAAGATGCGGGTATCTTCTTCCGCCAGCACGGCGGGCGCCGCCATGCCAACCAACAGGCACAGCATCAGCAGTAGGGACAGTATTCTTTTCATGAGGTTACCTCCTTTATGATTACAGGGAATCCCCTGCCGGAATCTGTTGTTGCCGGATAGACGCCCAGGTGGGCACGCACACGCACACCCCCTCCGGAAGGGAGCGCACCGTCACATCCACCCCATAGAGGGAGGACACCAGACCACTGTTCATGACCTCTTGGGGCGGACCGTCAGCGATGATGGCGCCGTCCTTCATGCACACCAGCCTGTCGGCGTATAGAAAGGCCTGCTCGGGATGGTGGGTGGATTCCAGGATGCAGTATCCCTCCCCCGCCAGTTTTTTCATTTCTTCCATCACTTTCAACTGATTGCCGTAGTCCAGGTTGCTGGTAGGCTCGTCCATAATCAGCACCGTTGCCTCCTGCACCAGCGCCCGGGCAATCAGCACCAGCTGCCTTTCGCCGCCGGATATCTGCATGTAGCCTCTATCCTTAAGGGGCAGCAGGCCCAACCTGTCCAGCACGGCATCCACCGCTTCCATATGTTTTTTATTGGGTGTGGAAAAGGTTCCAACCTGGGCAGTGGTACCCATGAGCACCATATCAAAAACGCTGAAGTTAAAAGAAGGATAGTGGCTCTGGGGAATATAGGCGATGCGACGGGCTAATTCTCTGGCGCTCAGATGCCGGGTGTTATCCCCTTCCAGGTAGGCATCGCCGCTGTAGCCGTCCAGCAAGCCCAGGATGCACCTGAACAGGGTACTTTTTCCCACGCCGTTGGGCCCAAGCAGGCTAAGCAACTCGCCTTTTTTCGCCTTCAGGCTGACGCCCCTGAGCACCGGACGCTCGCCATAGGAAAAGGATAGATTGTCCACGCGAATGCTCAATATCGTTCATGCTCCCTTGTAATCAGGTAAATAAAGAAAGGCGCGCCCACCAGGCTGGTTAGAATGCCCAGTGGAATTTCCGTAGCCAGCAGGTTGCGGCAGATATTGTCCACAATCAGCAAAAACAAAGCGCCCAGCAGCATGGAAGCAGGCATCAGGTGACGGTAGTTGTTGCCTACCAACCGCCTGGCCAGATGGGGAATCACCAGGCCGACCCAGCCAATCATACC
>CAZCBC010000040.1:3473-4838 GCA_964496775.1 uncultured Oscillospiraceae bacterium | reverse complement strand
GAATAACAATCAAGCTCACGTGTCCGGCATTGACGCCCATGGTTCTTGCCTCATCATCCCCCAAAGTCAACACATTGATACGCCAGCGCAGCAGCAACAGCGCAAGGCAGCCAATCAGCATCGGGATGAAGGCAAACAGCACATCGCCCTTTTTAACGCCTGACAGAGACCCCATCAGCCAATAGGTAATGGCAGGCAACTGGTTGTTGGGGTCTGCCACCAGCTTGATGAAGGAAGTGCCGGAGGAAAAGAGGGAAGAAATCATGATGCCCGACAGCACCAGCCCCAGCACCTTCTTGCCCCGGGCATGACCGGATACGAAAATCACCAGGCTTACGCACAAAAGGCTGGACACAAAGGCAAACAGCGTAATGAAAAACCCGGGAAGCCCCAGCAAAATGGCCAGCGCCGCGCCAAAGGCCGCGCCGGAAGAGGCGCCCAGAATGTCGGGAGCTGCCATAGGGTTCTGAAAAGCCCCCTGATAGCTGGCCCCCGCCGCCGACAGGCAGCAGCCTACCATGCAGGCAACGAGCACCCGGGGCAGGCGGATATTGAACACCACCAGTTCCGTCGTCTGCTGCCAGAAAGGTTCTACGGGCAAAATGCGGCTGAACAGGATGCCCAATAATTCCCTGGGCTGCACGGGATAACGTCCCAGCAGGAAGGAAATCAGCACGGCAGCAATCAGCGCAGCCCCCATCAGGGCAACCTGTACTCTGTAGGGCAGAGACTTTTTTGCCATCTTTCCAGCATCTATTTGCCGCATGATTGGTTATCCCTCACAAACTGCACCAGATAGTCCGCCAGAGGCTGGGCATCCTCAAGGGGAAATTGCAAGCGGGGTGCCGAAAGCGGCATATCCGTTACGGCGGCAAACATATCCTGAACGGGCAGCGCGGGTTTGTTGCCGGATGCTGCGCGGAATACGCCGATAAACCGGGCGCCGGGAGCGCGGTAGCCTTCGGACAGAATGATATCCATATCCGCCATCAGGGCAACGATCTCCTCAAAGGCCATTTTCCGGTTCACCATCAGGGCAAAGTGGGTTTTAGACCCGATGGAAACCCTGTCCGCTCCCGCCTGGGTAAAGCGCCAGGTATCTTTACCCGGGTAATCCACCTCAAAATCATGGGCGTCATGCTTGATCACCCCCACCTTTAATCCCGCCTGCTTTAAAAGAGGCACCAGTTTTTCGATAAAGGTAGTTTTCCCCGTACCGGAAAAGGCAGTAAAGGAAAAAACCGGGGGTGTTTTTCTTTGTGTATTGCCCATGAGCCTACCTCCCATAAAAACAGCGCATATAAAAAGCTGCCCGCCCAAAGCGAACAGCTGCATAGCATGCTAAAACCGGATAGCATTGTCCGA
>CAZCBC010000040.1:0-3463 GCA_964496775.1 uncultured Oscillospiraceae bacterium | reverse complement strand
CCTTCTCAAACACGGAAGGCCGGAACGTTTCCCCTCCGACCCTGGGCGGATTACTCCGTCACGGCCCATTCCGCGTGGAGTGCTTTAGCGGAAAGGGCTCGGAAACTATACGCAGATTGTAGCAAGCAGAGACAAGCCTGTCAATCCCGGGGAATATTTGTCCCGCAGGTACAAATGAAGCTTGCGTTGCGCCACTCTCCCGCCCATGCTACAATAAACGCAGCAACTTTGGGGAGGACGCTATGGACGATAACAAGCAACTATGGCAAACGCTGCAGGAGAACGTGAAGGCCCTGCAGGAACAGCTGGAAGATATGGCTCAAGCCATCGAAAGCCTGACAGAAATCGCCGCTGATTTGGAAGACAGGGTGGAAGAGTTGGAGGAAAACCAGGAATAATCTGATGCCGTGAGCATCCCGCTTTCCGAAAAATCAAAAAAGCTGCCGCGTTGCTGGGGCAGCTTTTTTGATTTTGTTGATACAGCCATCAATCCATGTTGGCTGCTTGTTTAAGCGGGGGGATCACCTTGACCGTCTCGCTGGACGCGCTGTAGGTGGTATACCCGTTGGGGGATACATCCAGCAGCAGGGCGTACATACCCGTCTCCTCAGGAATGTAGGTGAAAACCTGCTCCTTCTGGGGCTCCTGCATAGGGCCTTCCTCGTGTACGACTTCACCGGTATCCACGTTGATGACGCGGTAAACCATATCGCTGCGCTTGGGCAGATTGGTGGTGTAAACCGTAAAGTTTAAAGGCTGTCCTACCTTGGCCAATTGCTGCCGGGAGACCACCGATACATCCCGGCGGTTGATGTACAGGCGCAGGGAGTCCTCCGTCCATTCCGTCTTGCCATCGCTGGCCGTTACGCGGAATACATAGATACCATTGGGGTGGGTGGGCAGTTCAGGCGTAAATACAATGGTAGGGTCGTACTGCCAGTCGAAGGTATCCACCACCTTGCCGTAGCACAGCAGATCCGCCCTGATTTTGATGGGGCCGTCGCCGCCGTTAACACGGGTATAGGCGCTGACCTGGGTACCGCGCTCGTTAACTTCCGTTACATCAAGATAGGTATGGTAGATATAAACCGTCTTGGGGTCCCGGGGCCTGTCCTTGGGACGCGCCGCAAAGGCTGCACCGGTCATAAGGCTGAGAAGTAATGTAAACAGTAACAATACCTTGAATTTTCGCAAAATGATTTCCTTTCCTTTGTCTCGGCCCGTTTGCGGCAAGGCGCAGGCGGGCTGTCCATTGCCAAATTCCGTGATTTTCGGCAACGGAGCGAATCATAACACACTTTTGAAACAAAGTCCAATTAATTGTTTCTTTCTTGTAATGATTCGTTTTCATTCATTAACACTTGCCCCGCCTGGGTTTTTGGACAAAAAAAGGAAGGAGATGGAATCATTCCATTCTCCTTCATAAATTGTTTACAACTTCAAATTAGTGTGTTGGTTTAAGGCTTTTAGCGTTCTTATGCGGATGTAAAACTATATTTCCTCCAAAGCGGGCAGCAATAATCGCAATCAGCACTATACCGGGATATAACTATCCAAATCCTTGCGGTCGTAGGGGGCCTGTTTCAACAGTTTTTCCATTGCTTCCACAGCATGAATGCCAGTATCCTGATGCTTTCCTCCATATCTTTCCGGCACCGCCTGCCGGGTAACATAGGCGGCCAGGTAAGTTTTTTCAGGGTCCAACAACTCCTCCCCCACAAAAACGCGCTGTATGCGCTGTCCATAGGGGTTTTCCAGCTTGAAGTAGATGCGCAGCCCTGCGTTCCGCTTGATATAGCCGCCCATCTGTTTGAAGGGCTGGCTGGAAAAAGTGCTTTCCAGGTTATCCTCCAGCAGATCAATGATCTCCTGTCCGGTCAACTCGACTGAGCGAATCATGGGATCCATGGGCACAATGCTGTACAGATGGCGTCGCGTTAGTTTTCCTTTTTTAATGGCGCCACCGTATCGCCACCCATTGGAAAAAGCAATGGGCAGGCCCGTGGCGCTGCGCATGGCATCCAGCAGCAGGTAGTCCATGGTACCGTAAAAGCTGCTGCCCCGGTGCAAGTCAATGTGGCTTGCGCCCACAATAACATCTAATTTTTCTTTGTATTCAGCCAGCACCGCATCCTTGCGCATCATGGCTAGCATTCCCCTGTCCTGGGGAACGCTTTTATCCAACACCACATACTCATGGTAGATGTCCTGTATGCCGTTTTGTACCTTTAACCTCAGAAAACCCATGGTGCTGGCTAACGCGCCTGACTGAATGATGTATGCGCCATTAAACTTTTGCGGCGTGCGTACCCGATTATGGGTATGCCCCGACAGACACAAATCAATGCCGTCCACTTGCTTAAGCAACTCAATATCCTGCGGATATCCAAGGTGCGACAACAGCACAACCAAGTCTACCCCAAACTTACGCAGTTTTTTTACTTCCGCCCGGGTTTCAGTGATGCCATCGGTAAAGTCCGCCCCCTCGGAGAAATTTTCCGGCATGTTCTTTTGAATGATATTGGATGCCACCCCAACAACGCCTATCTTCAGGCCGTTTTTTCCAGTATGGCACTGGGTTTAAAGAAATGCTTGCGGGTTCCTCTATGGTATACATTGTTGGCTAAAATGGGATAGCCCAGCTTGTCCTCCAGCCCCTTTAAATGCCCGGGAGTATAGGCGGAATCCCAGTGAAAAGTCATCGCGTCCACCCCCAGGGCCTTCAAATAAGGGATAAGCACCTCGCCCTTGGTATCCACCGCTTCCTTCGTACCATGGAGGGTATCGCCGTTATCCAGAAGCAGCACTTCCCCCGGGTACTTTTCCCGGTATTCTTTTACTTTGGTCATAATGCGGGGGTATCCGCCCAGGGTTTCTATCTCGAACCCTTTGCCAGTATAGCGCACATCCCCATGCTGGTAGAGGTTGGCGTGGGTGTCGTTAATCTGTACGATACTGATATGTTTCGCCATAAAACACGCCTCCTTTTGTTCTTTAATAAGAATATACCCTCTTTTCAGGCGCTTATTGGAGGAGAGCAGCGCATCAAAACCACCGGCTGAGCCGGTGGTATGCACGAGGCCTTCAAGGCCATTTACTGGCAGCGTCTCAAGACGCTCTGAATAATCTGACAACCGCAACTTTTTCTCGGGCCGCCGCTTAAGCGGCCTTCTTTATGCCTTCTCGGTCTTGCTACCCGTAAACGGGTCTATGTATTCCTTGAACGAAAGTTGATCCGCAGCTACATCCGTTTGCAATTGCTCTCGGATATATTTCGCTATCCTTTCCTTCTTGCGTCCCACCGTATCCACATAATACCCACGACACCAGAAGTGACGATTCCCGTACTTGTATTTTAAGTTCGCATGCCGATCGAATATCATTAGCGAACTTTTTCCCTTTAAGTACCCCATAAACTGCGACACACTTATGCTTGGCGGGATACTTACCAGCATATGGATAT
>CAZCBC010000039.1:10778-17470 GCA_964496775.1 uncultured Oscillospiraceae bacterium | reverse complement strand
GGGCAACAACCCCATGGTAGGCGCCACCGTCGCCGTGGCTGTTGCCATCGAAATGGCCAGCAAATAACCTTCATTTAACCTTAAACAAAGCCCCGCCGTGATTGATTCGGCGGGGCTTTTGTCTACGGGATTTGCGTTAATGATACACTTACCGCTCCTCGCGGAAATAGTTGATGCCGCAGGCGGCAGGCTGCTGGTTTTCCTTGCGCATGCGCAGGGAGGATACTACCAGCACCACGCAGGTCACCACAAAGGGCAGCATGGAGAAGATGGAGCCGGGGATATCGATAACGTCCTTGGGAATGTACAGGCGCAGCATGCTGAGGGCGCCGAACACCAGGCTGCCCAGCACAGCCTTCATAGGACTCCAGGAGGCAAAGATAACCAGCGCTACGGCAATCCACCCTTGGCCGCCGATGATGTTGGGCTGCCAGTTGCCCACGCAGGTTACCAGCGATACATACACGCCGCCAAGGCCGCAAAGCCCGCCGCCAAAGAGGATATGCAGGTATTTGTATCGGTTGACATCCACGCCCATGGCGTCGGCAGCGCCCGGGTTTTCGCCGATGGCGCGCAGGTTCAGCCCCCGGCGGGTGTGGTTTAGGTACAGGCTCATGGCAATGGCGAAGAACAACCCCAGATACGTTAATACGCTGTGCTCAAACAGAAGTTTGCCCACCACCGGCAAATCAGCCAGAGGGCCTACCTTGACAGGTACTAATGAGGGAATGACATGCTCCGGTATAAATACGGTACCGGCAGGAAGGGAAGCCTTTAAAGATTCGCCGATAAAGTTGGCGACGCCGGTGCCGAACACGGTAAGGGTAAGGCCGGTAACGTTCTGGTTGGCCTTGAGGGTAACGGTCAGCACGGCATATATCAACGCCCCAAATGTTCCGGCCAGGAAGGCGAATATTACCGCCAGCAGGGCGCTTTCAAAGTAGTGGGCAGCCAGAAAGCCAACGATGGCGCCCGTGTACATCATGCCTTCCACGCCCAGGTTCAGGTTGCCGCTTTTTTCAATCAGTATTTCGCCCAGGGTGCCGTAAAGAAGGGGAACCCCCGCCAGAATGGTGGCGTAGAGAAATGCCAGGGTTTGATCAAATGTGGACACCATCAGACGCTCTCCTTTCTGCGCACCACTTTGTATTGAATAAAGAACTCCGCGCCCAGCACGCAAAACAGGATGACGCCCTGCAATATTTCCGACATGGAAGCAGGGATACGGAACTCCGTCTGCATCATGCTGGCGCCCTTGTTCATGACGCTGAACAAAAAGGAAACTACCAAGATGCCAAAGGGGGAAAGGCGCGCCAGCCAGGCGATGGATACCGCCGTAAAGCCGCGCCCATTGGCTACCGCGTCGGTCAGCTGCCGGTCGGGGCCTGCCACTTGCAGCATGCCCACCAGGCCGCACAGCCCGGCGGACAGGAACATGGTGCGCAGGATGATTTTGGTCACCGGCATACCGGCATACCGTGCCGTGTTGACATTTTCGCCCACCACAGCAATTTCATAGCCTTGCTTGGTATAGCGCAGGTAGATAAATACCAGCACCACCGCTACAAACATAATAATCCAACCGATGTGGATATTGCCCACCCCGGGGAACCAGGCATCGGGCAGACGCGCCTGTTTTTCGAAGCGGGGGGTGGCGGCAAAGCCGCCCTCGGGGCTACGCCAGGGGCCTTCGCGCAGGAAGGTGATGAAGTAGCCCACAATATAGTTGAGCATCAGGGTAAACAGCGTTTCATTGGTGCCAAAGCGTGTCTTAAAGATGGCGGGCAGCAGCCCCCACAGCCCGCCTGCCACAATGGCGGCAATGGCCATCACAGGCAGCAGCACTTCCCTGGGCAGGTAGTTATGGAAATAGGCAAAGTAGCTGGCCGCAATGGCGCCGGCGCAGATTTGTCCCTCAGCGCCGATATTCCAGAAGCGCATCTTGAAGGCCAGCGTTACGCCCAGGGTGGCCAGGCACAGGGGAATCATAATCTTGATGGTTTCCTTCTGCATACCCACGCTGCCCAAGGAGCCCTTCAGCATGGTCCAGTATACGCTGAAAGGGTTATAGCCCAGCATCCACAGAAACAGCCCGCCCATAAAAATAGCCAATACAACAGCTAACAGACGGTACAGCCAGGTTTTGCCCTGGGGCAGTTCACCCCGCTGCACCACATGGAAACGGGGGAGGGTGAGGGTTTTCTTAGACATACTCATCCTCCTTGTCGGTGGTCAGCCCTGTCATCTTCATGCCCAGCAGCGCCTTGGTGGCGAAACGGCTGTCCACAATGGCGGACACTTCGCCGGAACACAGCACCATAATTCGGTCGCACAGCGCCAACAGCACATCCAAATCCTCGCCGATAAACAGCACGCCCACACCTTTCTTTTTTTGCTCGTTCAGCATGTCGTAGATGGTCATGCTGGCGCCGATGTCCAGCCCGCGCACGGGATAAGCGGTAATCAGCACCCTTGGGGAAAGGTTAATCTCCCGCCCCAGCAGCACCTTCTGTACATTGCCGCCCGACAGCTTGCTGACAGGGGTTTTAAGGCCCGGCGTGACGACATTCAGGCGCTCAATCAACTCTTTGGCTTCTTCCCTGGCGGCGCGGCGCTTCAAAAAGGCGCCCTTTTGATCCCGGTAGGTTTTCAGCATCAGGTTGTCGGGAATGTTCATGCTGCCCACCAGGCCCATGCCCAGGCGGTCCTCGGGGATAAACGCCATGGAGATGCCCCGCTTGATGATTTCCCGGGGAGTCAGCCCGTCGATGCGTTTGCCGTCCATTAAAATGCTGCCGCCGGAAATGGGCTGCAAGCCGGTAATGGCTTCGCACAACGCCTTCTGTCCGGAGCCTGCCACGCCTGCCACGCCTAAAATTTCTCCGGCGCGCAGGTCAAAGCTGACGTTTCGCAGTTCCTTATGCCCATCGTCAGCGGTTACTGTCAGCTGATGCACGTCCAGCACGGTAGGCCCGGCGGGGTGCACAAGTCGGGTAATTTCCAGATCCACTGCGCGGCCTACCATCATTTCTGTTAACGAAAAGCGGTCTGCGTTCTTGGTTTCCACCGTGCCGATGCTCTTTCCCTTGTGCAGCACCGCCACCCGGTCGGATATTTCCAGCACCTCGTCCAGCTTATGGGTGATAATGATAATGGCCTTGCCTTCCTTTTTCATCAGGCGAAGGATGTCAAACAGCGTGGTGATTTCCTGGGGGGTAAGTACAGCGGTGGGCTCGTCAAGGATCAGGATATCGGCGCCCCGCGCCAGCACTTTGATGATTTCAATCGTCTGCTTTTCGCTGACCGACATGTGATAGACTTTTTCGTCCAGGCTGATGTTCAGCTTCAGGCGCTTCACCAGCTCATCGGGGGAAAACTTTAATTCCTTCTTTTTCCTGCCCAGCATGATGTTTTCCCGGGCGGTAAACAAATCCACCAGCTTAAAATGCTGGTGAATCATACCGATTCCCAGGTTGATGGCATCCTTGGGGCAGGTGATGACAGCCTTTTTGCCGTGCAGATAAATGCTGCCCGCGTCGGGCTGATAGATGCCCGAGAGCATGTTCATCAGCGTGGTTTTGCCCGAGCCGTTTTCTCCAAGCAGCGCCAGAATCTCTCCCTGGTTTACCACAAGGTCGATGTTGTCATTGGCCTTGACGCTGCCAAAGGTCTTGCTCAGGCCTTTTAACTGAATCATGGCGGTTTCAGCCATTGCGTACTCCTTTTAGATAGAAAGGGCTGCCGTGTACACGGCAGCCCTGCGATGAATAACTTACTTTACTTCTACGCCCTTGACCAGCAGGGTGGTCATCAGGTCGCCGGTGATGTCGCTATCCGCGAGGGTGAAGCCTTCTTCCACTACCAGTGCACCAAGGTTGTTGTTGATGGGGCCGGTGAAAACATCCCATTCGCCGGAAACGATTTTGGCGCGGGCTTCCTCGATTTTTTCTGCGGTGCCTTCCGCCACGTTTTTGGACAGGGGGGAGATGTCAATCATCTCTTCCTTGATGCCCAGGAAGTAGTTGACGGGCAGCCATTTGCCTCCCATAACGTCTTTGACTTCGGCTGTGTATACGCTGCTCCAGTGCCAGATGGGGGCGGTTAGGTGAGCGTCGGGGGCAACGGAGGTCATATCGGTGTTGTAGCCGCAGCCATACTTACCGGCTTCCTGCGCGGCAACCTGGGGCATGGCGCTGTCCACGTGCTGGGCGATGACGTCGCAGTCAAGGGCCAGCAGCGCTTCGGCAGTCTGCTTTTCCAGGGTGGGATCGCCCCAGGAGTTGATGTATTTAACGTATACAACGGCATCGGGATTTACCGACTGGATGCCCAGTGCAAAGGCGTTGATGCCGCCGTTGACTTCGGCGTTGTCCGGCCAGGCGGCCACATAGCCGACTTTGTTGCTTTCGGTACGCAGACCAGCAGCGATACCGGCCAGATAGCGGGCCTGGTAGATGCGGCCAAAGTAGTTGTTAAAGTTAACGCCGTTGTTCTTGTATCCGGAGCAGTGGGAGAAAATTACCTCGGGATATTCGTCGGCTAGTTCTTCCATGTAGTTCATGTAGCCCCAGCTGTTGCCGAAAATAATCTGGCAGCCGGTGTCAATCAATTCGCGCATAGCGCTTTCGCACTCGGAGTTTTCCGGCACGTTGAATTTGTAGAAAATCTGGCTATCCTCAAGGCCCAGGTTTTCTTTCATACCTTCAATGCCGTTGTAGTGGGCGCCGGTGAAGCCATCGTCGCTGGGGCCGATAAATACGGCGCCGATCTTCAGGTCTTCTTTGGCGATGGGCGCGAAGGCGCTCTCTGCCTGTACGGGGACAAGGGACAGAATCATCAGGGCACTCAGGATAAGTACGAGCGTTTTCTTGAACATGGGATCCCTCCGTTTGATTTGCTGGGCGCTTCTTGCCCGCGTGTGCCTTTACCAATTGTTAAATGTACGAACAATCAGAAGAAAAACACAAGCCAATTATAGTATATGTAACAGACGTTTGCAATGGACAAAATGGAAATTAAGCAAAATAAAACACGAACATTAAGAACTTGAAAAGGGAAAATTGTTGGGAATTATCTCTGTTCCGGTTGGGTTTCCAACTCGATTTTACCGTCCCGTATGTTTTTTACCACCGCCAGGGACAGCACATCGATTCCCCTGTCCCTTAGCATCTTCCCTCCCGGCTGGAAACCTTTTTCAACCGCTACGGCGACGCCGCACAGGGTGCAGCCCGCCTGCTCAATAACAGAGATCAACCCCTCTACCGCCTGGGCGTTGGCGAGAAAATCATCGACAATCAGTACCCGGGAACCTTCGGGCAGGTATTTTTCATTCACCCTGATGATGTTCTGCTGCTGATGGGTAAAACTGTATACAGGGGCTTCCAGCATGTGGCTGTCCTGGTTGCTTGCCTTGGACTTTTTGGCAAACACCACGGGGATTTTTTGCAGCGCATAGGAGGCGGCTACGGCCAAAGCGATGCCTGAAGCTTCGACTGTCAGGATGATATCAGGCCTTGCGGGGGCAAAATGTTCAGCAATCTCCTGACCCATTTCGCTCAGCAATTGCACATCGATTCGATGGTTTAAGAACATGTCCACCTTGACGATATCGCTTCCTATACCGATGCCCATTTTTTGTATGGCTTCTTCCAGCTTGCGCATGCTGTCCCTCCAACCGTTTTTTTTGGATTATAGCCCAAATATCACGCGCATGCAATGTATTGTCATTTATTCAACATTTATGTATAATGCGGCGGAGGTGACATGTTTTGAAATCAGACCGCTCGTCCTTCCGTAGGAAAACGGGCCTTAAACTTAGTCAAAGACGAAGCAGGGCCAGGCGCAGGCAGCGCCTGCGTTTGCTGTTGCTGCTTGGCAGCGCGGGGCTTTTTATTGCTGCCGTGGTGATGATTATCAACTATATCAATATGACCAGGGAAACGGTGCAAACCCAGCAGGAGCTGAAGGCCGCTTATCACCAGACAACGGAAGAACCCAGCGAAGCGACAGCGCTGGCTTTGGCGCCGCTGCCCATTGTGTCCTACAGCCCGCCGCCAGAGCAGCCTGCGGCAACCCCCAGGCCCTTGTATGCCACCCAGATTCCTGCCCAGCAGTGGGAGCAGGCCGCATCCCCCACCCCCGAACCTGCCATGGCGGAGCGCTTTGTCCCGCTGTACAAGCGCAATGAGGATGTTGTTGGCTGGTTAAAACTGGAAAGCATACAGGAGATTGATTTCCCCATTACCAAGCGGGATAATTCCTTCTATGTCAATCACGATTTTTATGGCCGCAGCAATGCCGCCGGTACTGATTTTTTAGATATGTCCTGCTCTGTGCTGCCAAGCTCAGAAAACTATATTATCCATGCCCACAACATGAAAAACGGCACCATGTTCGGTAAACTGAATCATCTGTTAAACCTGGATACCCTGGTGCAAAATCCGCTGGCTTCCTTTGATACACTCTATGAGCAGGGATTGTATGTGCCTTATGCTGTTAGCATCGTATCCATCGACCCAAATCACGAACGCTATTTCCCCATTATCGAGCCGGACTTTCTGTCCGACGCCGCCCGGGAAGAATACGTCCAGCAGCTTGTTTCTTTTTCTTCCTTCGCATTGCCTATCGATGTGCTGATAGAGGATGAGCTTCTCACCCTGGTTACCTGTCATGGCAACGAGAAGGATGAACGT
>CAZCBC010000039.1:0-10768 GCA_964496775.1 uncultured Oscillospiraceae bacterium | reverse complement strand
TATCGCAAGCTTCGTACCACGGAAACCGCCTACGAAGTAAAAGATGCAATCCGCAGGGGTACGGTTAAACTGTAAATCGCAATACTGCAAAAAAGCGCCCGGTGAGGCGCTTTTTTGTGTCTGTATTTATCGCTTGATGGTTACTTCAAAGGTGTTCTTGCACACGGGGCAGTTAATCTTGATGGTGCCAATCTGTTTGTTAAGCCGTAAGGTTGTGCGGCAGTGGGGGCAGGTACGGTAACGGTGGGTGTCCCGTTCCTTCCAGCGGTTTTTCAGCTGCATCAGGCTTTTTATCTGCTTATCCTTCCACTGAAGGTACTTGCGGTTTTCCTCGGCGCGCCTGGCCCTGTCCTTGGAAAATACCCGAAAAAACATCCATGCCAGCAACGCTGTGGTAAGCATGGACAGCAGGAAGGAGCGAAGAAAGAGGTTCAGCACGGCGGCAATGATATACAGCCATACCGTGTCCTTGTACAGGGCGTCGGGGCCATAGCGTCCCTGCATCCATTGGGCCAGTTTCATTTTCCAGTTGTTCATAGCAATCTCCTTTTAGCAGCAGAAGCGGCAGTAAAAACACAGCCACAGCCCCCAGCACAGGCGGCTTAATCCGCCCACATTGGGGAAGCCAAACTGCTGGCTGCGCTGGGAATAGACGGTACCATGGTTTTGCATCTGGGCCTGCAACTGTCGGTACTCAAAATTATTGGGATCCATCTGCACAGCGCGGTTGATGTGCTGAAGGCCTGTTACCGTGTTGCCCAGGGCGTAGTTGGCAAGGGCGCTTAGCGCGTACCATTGGGCGTTGCGGTTGGATATCTGGCTTAAAGCGAATAACGCCTCCTGAAAGCGTCCGGCGTTTACATAGTGGCGCACCGTAGCAAAAGGGTCCTGGGTGTTTTGCTGCGTCTGGCGGTACCCCCCATAGGCAAACGGGTCGAACCCGCCAAAGGGGCCATAGGCGCTGCGCCCCTGGGGCTGGCTGTAGTCGGTATTCCCTGCCCGTCCGCTCTTGATTTCCTCGTAGGCGACATTAATTTCCGCCATCTTCTTCTGAGCGTTGGGGTCGTTGGGGTTTAAGTCCGGATGGTATTTTTTTGCCAGTTTCCGGTAGGCGGCAGTAACCTGCTCTTCTGTCGCGTCCCGGGAGACGCCCAGTACCTGATAAGGATCTTTCATTGGGCGTTCCCTCCTTTGCTGGGCCATACAGATAGATAGTGTGTCCACACACCGGAATAGAGGATGTTTTCCATAATCTCCTTGTCCCTGAGGACGGGCAATACCTCAAAACGCGCGATGCATTCCGCCAAGAGGGTATCCAGCAAAGCCTTATGCATGTCCGAGGGGATAAATACCAAGGGGTTGTATTTTTCCTTGCGGATGTCTTTTTTCAAATCGCAGGCAGCGTCCATCAGGTAGATGAAGCGCCCCAGGGCTTCGCCAAATGCGTACAGATTGTCTTCCTCCAGCCCGCCGAAGCGGAATATTTCGCCCATCAGGCGGCCAAAGCAGTTGGCAGGTGCATCAGGGTTGGTTTCGTTGCGTTTTTCTGCCTCAGATAGAAGGTTCAGACTTTCGGTGATGACGGCGGACTGCCGGGGATACTGCTTGCTGACCGCCATGGCTTTGTTTTGCAATAGTTTGCTGACCGTGAAAGCTGAGGCGCTGCGGTCATCCTCCCAGGCGTCCAGCTGCTGATAGTAAGCTAACAGGATGTTGATATCGGCTGCGTAATCCGTAAAGCTGTTCTGCCAGCAGTCCTGTTTTTTAAGGGGATGCTTGGGGCAGGACAGAGCGACACAGGGCGCTTCCTCTTCCTGAAGGGCGGATAAAAGCAGAACCAGAAAAGTCATATCATAGTTGAGGGTTGCCCGACAGGGAAAACCATGCCGGGAAGACAGCGCGTGGCACAGCCCGCAGTAGCAGGCCTTATAATGCTGTAGCTGTTCTTCGCTCAGCAGTTTCGGGTTGGTGATGATGTAACCGAACATGCAATCCTCCCACTTGAATGATAAAAACAATCATACCACATGTGAAGGGGAAAGGGACAATTCCAGGCATAAAATTAATAGTTTTTTAATGTATTTCTTGGCGCGGGCACGCTGGTCTCGTTTAAACGGCTCTATTCATCATGTATAATCGCCACTTCACCATGTAGAAATCAAAAGGGAATAATGGTATACTATAACCATTGAAAGGAGGGCTTTGCCCATATGGATTCCGATCCAATCGCTTTACATATTTTTTTGCAGCTATTGCTGCTGTGTTTGTGTTCTTTGCTGCAGGCGGCTGACACCGCCATGCAGACCATCAATATCAGCAAACTTCGCCGCGACGCAGAACAGGAAGAGCCCGTCGCCCTGCGCATAGAAGCGCTTCTTCCTGCGCTCCGGGAAGCCCCGTCGGGTCTGCAGGTCGGCATGACGATGTTTGGTTTTCTTGGTATCGTGTCCGTTGTGGAAAGCCATGGGAAAAGACTGGGCGACAGCCTGATAAAGGCCTGGCCTGACGGTTTTCTATCGCCCGGTGTGCTGAGCTTTCTGGCAATCATTCTGGTGGCTTTGGCGGCCGCCTTCTTCTATCTTCTCTGCGCGCGTGCACTGCCTACCAAGTTAGCCCGGCGCAACGCTGAGGTGTTTGCCCGCCGCTTGCTGCCCTTCAGCCAGTTCATAAATAAACTCTTTAGTCCACTTGCCTGGCTGGCGGTTAAGGCAGCGCATGGGGTTTTGCGCTTGATGCGCATTGATCCTCACGAGGAAACCGAACAGGTGACTGAAGACGAAATCCGCATGATGGTGGACGCCGGGGAAGAAAAGGGCGCCATTGAAGAGTCCGAGCGGGACATGATAGAAAATGTCTTCGAGTTCAACAACATGACGGCGGAAGACTGCATGACGCACCGTACCGACATGTATGCCCTATGGGTAAACGAAACGGACGAAAACATTCTGAATACCATCGCCGAAACGGGGCTTTCCCGTTTCCCAGTATACGCTGAAGACCTGGACCATGTCATCGGCACCCTGACGACAAGAGACTATCTAATGAACCGCGTCAGGGAAAAGCCCCTGCCCCTGCGCAGCCTGCTGCGCCCCACCCGCTTTGTGCCGGAAACGGTGCGTACCGATGTGCTTTTCCGCAACATGCAAAAGGATAAGGTGCATATGGCCATCGTGGTGGATGAGTACGGCGGCACCAGCGGCCTCATCACCATGGAAGACCTGATTGAGGAAATTGTGGGCAATATATACGATGAGTACGACCCTCAGGTGCAGCTGGAAATCATCGACAGGGGCAATGGCCGCTGGCGGGTGCAGGGCAGCGTGGAGATAGAACAGTTCAACGAGGCGACGGGCCTCGATTTGCCTATTGAGGAAGAATATGACACCATCGGCGGTTTCATCCTCTACCAATTGGGGGAAATACCAGAAGAGGGTACAAAGCCCGAGGTGGATTTTTTGCAGCTTCGTTTTAAGGTAGAAGAAGTTGCCGACCGCCGGATAGAATGGGTGGAAATAACCCGGGAGGAAACAGAAGATGTATGATGTAATTATAGTAGGGGGCGGCGTGGCGGGATGCTCCGCCGCGGTGACTGCCCGTATGCGCAATCTAAGCGCCATCATGGTATATAACGGCGAGGGCGCCATGGGCAAGGCCCACCGCATTGATAACTATCCAGGGATGCCGGAAATCAGCGGAAAAGAACTGCTTGATAAGATGCGCAGCCACGCTGAGCAAATGGGAACTGAAACAAAGCAGGGATTGGTGCAGAAGATACTGCCCATGGATGGCAGTTTTTCCGTGCTGGTTAACAACGATGTCCTGGAAGGCAAGGCGATTATTCTGGCCTGCGGCACTTCCCGGGTACAAACACTGGAAAACGAGGAAAACTTGCTGGGCATGGGGGTCAGCTATTGCGCCACCTGTGACGGAAATTTTTACAGGAACAAGGATATATTGGTAGTTGCCGCTTCCCATGAGGCGGTGGAGGAAGCCAATTTTCTGGCGGAATTGGGAAAAGTTCAGTATATTTCCGAAAAGAAACATGATACCGAGGGGCTGGATGCACGCATTGAGGTGCTCAGCGGCAAGCCCCAGTCCCTGCGCCGGGAAGAAGGGCGCATTGTGCTGACCACAGACGTAGGCGAGCATGCTGTCGATGGCGTGTTTGTGCTGCGTCCCGCTGTGGCGATGACACAGTTACTGCCCGAAGTACAAACGGACAGGGGCTTTGTACAGGTGGATAGGGATATGCTGACCAATATCCCCGGTGTATTCGCCGCGGGTGACATGGTAGGCAACCCCTTGCAGGTTGCCAAGGCGGCGGGGGAAGGAAATATCGCTGCCCTGTCGGCAGCCAGCTATGTCAAGTCCCTGCCCAAAGAAGGAGCATAATGAAAAAGGCGTATCTTGCACTTTTGTGCCTGCTGGTTTCTCTTGCCTTACCCGCCTTAGCCAGTGAAATGGGTCTGCAGCTTTCGTGGGTGGATGTGCAGCAATCCTTTCCGGAGGAAGGACAAGCGATCTATACTTATACCTGCCGCTATCCCAAGGTAGAAGGCGTGGCGGCGGCAGAGGGCATCAACGATTACTATCAGACCACCGTCAGCGAGATGGTGGAGTTGGTATTGCCCATGTATGCCAACGATGCGGATATGGCAGGCGCAGGCGGCAATGCCTTTAACCAAACCTATGAAATCACTTGCAACAATGGCCGTTATTTCAGTACCCGTATGCTGCAAAGCCAGGTGCTGGGGGATACCGCCATCGCTACGGTGCACTCTCAGGTGTTTGATGTAAGCGGCAAGTACCCAGGCGAAATGCTTACCCTGCGCGGGCTATTGCAGGAAATTGGCGACAGTTCTGCCCAGCTGTCGGAGGCTGTTTTTGAGGACGTCTGGCAAAAGATCAGTGCCCAGATGGCGCAGGAAAACAGTCCATGGCTGGAAGAATTGGACAGGGACACCCTGGCGCTGGATTTTTTTCCAGAGGAGCATTTCTACGCGGATGAACAGGGCAACGCCGTGTTCTATCTGCAGCCCGGCCTGTTTCGAGAGGATGAGGAAATTATTACCTTTACCTATACACCCGACGAGGTTTTAGCTTTACTTACCAATAACAAAAACAATTGACGGGAGGGCAAAAATATGATGGACGCGTTGGTAAAAACGACGGCCGGCAAAGGCCTGACACTGCAAAAAATGCCCATGCCGGAGATGGGTATCAACGATGTGCTGATCAAAATCTGCAAAACAGCAATTTGCGGGACGGATTTGCACATCTACAACT
This sequence comes from uncultured Oscillospiraceae bacterium, assembly GCA_964496775.1. Taxonomy (GTDB): domain Bacteria; phylum Bacillota; class Clostridia; order Christensenellales; family Aristaeellaceae; genus DTU024. The sequence goes on along the minus strand of CAZCBC010000039.1, from coordinate 5,482 downwards.
GGGATGCGTGGAGCCAGAAGCATGTTATACCGCCGCGCATCATCGGCCACGAGTATGTGGGAGAAATTGCCGACATGGGTTCCAACGTGAAGGGCTTTCACGTCGGCGAAGTTGTCAGCGGCGAAGGGCATATCGTCTGCGGCCATTGCCGCAACTGCCGTGCGGGCAATGCCCAGTGGTGCCGCTATACCGAAGGGGTAGGGGTGCAGCGCAATGGCGCCTTCGCTCAATATCTGTGCATTCCCGCCTCCAACTGCATTCCCATTTCGCCCGATTTACCCAAGGAGGTCGTTTCCTTCTTTGACGCCTTTGGCAACGCCACGCATACTGCTTTGATGTACGACGTAGTGGGGGAGGATGTGCTGATTACCGGCGCCGGCCCCATCGGCATCATGGCGGCGGCTATCTGCCGCCACAATGGGGCGCGGCATGTAATCATCACCGATATCAACGACTACCGCCTGGAACTTGCAAAGAAGCTGGGGGCGACTGCCACCGTTAACGTGCTGAAGGAAGATTTGCAGCAGGTGATGGAAGACAACAACATGGTGGAGGGCTTCGACGTGGCGATGGAAATGTCGGGCAGCCCGTCGGCGCTTAACCAGCTGCTTTCCAAGATGCGCAACGGCGGAAAGGTAGCGCTGCTGGGCCTGTTTGGCGGCCGCCAGCCGGAACTGGATATGGACGATATCATTCTAAAGGGCCTCAATTTACAGGGGATTTATGGCCGCCGCATGTATGAAACCTGGTACAAGATGGGCGCCATGGTGGAATCCGGGCTGGATTTGCGTCCTCTGATTACCCATCGTTTCCACTATACGGAGTTTGAGCAGGCGTTTGACGCCATGAATACCGGCAACACCGGCAAAGTGATACTGGACTGGGGGAAAAGGGCATGAAGAAAGCATTGGAACATTATACGAAGCTTTTAGGGGAGATACGGGAAGCGGGTACCTTCAAGGAGGAGCGCGTCATTAAAACCCCTCAAAAGTCCCGGGTAGACACCACCAAGGTGGATAACGTGCTCAACATGTGCGCCAATAACTACCTGGGGCTGTCTAATGACCAGCGCCTCAGGGAAGCCGCCAAGCAAAGCTACGACCGCTGGGGCTTTGGCCTATCCAGCGTGCGCTTCATCTGCGGCACCCAGGAAATTCATAAGGAGCTGGAAGGCCGCTTGGCAAAGTTTCTCCATATGGACGATGTGATCCTGTACTCTTCCTGCTTTGACGCCAACGGCGGTTTATTTGAAACCCTGCTGACGGAAGAAGACGCCGTCATCTCCGATGAATTAAACCACGCTTCCATCATCGATGGCGTGCGGCTGTGCAAGGCAAAGCGTTATCGCTACAAAAACAGCGACATGGAGGACTTGGAAAAGCAATTGCAGGATTCCAGCGACGCCCGCTTTAGGCTGATTGTGACCGACGGCGTGTTCTCCATGGACGGCTATATCGCGAGGCTGAAGGATATCTGTGATTTGGCAGACAAGTATGACGCCCTGGTGATGGTGGATGATAGCCATGCCACCGGTTTCATGGGCAAGACAGGCCGCGGCACCCCGGAGCACTGCGGGGTGATGGGCAGGATTGACATCCTGACCAGCACCTTCGGCAAGGCGCTGGGCGGTGCGTCGGGCGGCTTTACCGCAGCCCGCCAGCCCATTGTGGATTTGCTGCGCCAGCGCTCCCGTCCCTACCTGTTCAGCAACACAGTTGCCCCCGCCATCTGCGCTGCCACGCTGAAAACGCTGGACTTGCTGGAGGAAAGCACCGCCCTTCGCGACAGGGTACATCAGAACACCGCCTACTTTAGGGAAAAGTTATCTACCCTTGGCTTTGACGTGCTCAAGGGCGAGCATCCCATCGTGGCTGTCATGCTCTATGATGCCCACGTTGCCCAGGAATTTGCCGCCCGTATGCTGGAAAAGGGCGTGTATGTGGTCAGCTTCTCTTTCCCCGTGGTGCCCAGGGATAAGGCGCGCATCCGCGTCCAGATAAGCGCAGGCCATACCCAGGAGGATTTGGACTTTGCCGTCCAGTGCTTCAAGGCCGTCAAAGAGGATATGGGCATCTAATACGATAATACGATGATTTAAGAAGGTATCAACATGAGTGAACAGACAACCGTAAAAAAACCTGTACTTTACTCCGGCATACAGCCTTCAGGCGCTGTGACGCTGGGCAACTATATTGGCGCCATCCGCAACTTTACCCTGTTGGAAAAGGATTATAACTGCCTTTTTGCCATGGCGGATTTGCATGCCCTGACCGTACGCCAGGAACCGGCTGCTTTGCGCCGCCACACAGCGGAACTGACGGCGCTGTACATTGCCGCCGGGCTGGACCCGGAAAAGAACATCATCTATTGCCAGAGCCATGTGCCCCAGCATGCTGAAATCTGCTGGATATTGAGCTGTTTCACCTACATGGGGGAACTGAGCCGGATGACCCAGTTTAAGGACAAGAGCGCCAAAAACGCCGACAACATCAATGCCGGGCTGTTTACCTACCCTGTATTGATGGCAGGGGACATCCTGCTGTACCAGACAAAGGTGGTACCGGTGGGGGCCGACCAGAAACAGCATCTTGAGATTACCCGGGACATTGCCCAGCGTTTCAACAACATTTACGGCGATGTATTTGTGGTGCCCGAACCCTACATTCCCAAGGCTACGGCAAAAATCATGAGCTTGTCGGATCCCGAGCGCAAGATGAGCAAGTCCGACCCTGACGACAGCCTGATTTCTCTGACCGACGCGCCCGATGTTATCCGCCGTAAGATGAAGCGCGCAGTCACCGACAGCGAAACGGAGATACGCTTCGACCCGGAAAACAAGCCCGGCGTCAGCAATCTGCTGACTATTTATGGGGTACTTAAAAACATCGCCCCGGAAAACGCGGCGGAAGACTTCCAGGGAATGGGGTACGGCGCGCTGAAGGAAGCGACGGCTGAAGCGGTTATCGAAGCCCTTGCGCCCATCCAGCAGCGCTACCAGGATTTGATTAAGGACAAACAATATATTGCCGATACCCTGAAGAGCAATGCCCAGCGCGCGCAAGCTTTGGCCCAGCGGACGCTGCGCAAGGTATACAAGAAAGTGGGCCTCTACCAGTATTAATACCGATTCCAAACATGAATGCATCGTTATTTAGGGTCTTTGGATGCATTCCTGTTTTACATCAGTATAACGGAGGAAACCATGGAACAGACACCTTTTCAATCGGCGACGGGAGGAAATCGTCAACTCTTGCTGTGGGCAGGCACAGACAAGCCCCGGGCGATGGTGTTGCTAATCCACGGTATGGCGGAACATATTTCTCGTTATGCCCGTCTGGCCAAGGCACTCAACGCTCGCGGCATTGCGGCGGCAGGGTTTGACTTGCCCGGCCATGGGGCTGGGACGCCCAAGGAACGCCTGGGGTATTTCGCCAAAGAGCGGGGCTGGGATAAGCTATTGGGCGATGTGCACACCGCCCGGGAAGTGCTGGAAAAGCGCTGGCCGGATGTACCCCTTATTATGCTGGGGCACTCCATGGGCAGTTTTGTGCTGCGTTCCTATCTGCTTCAATATCCGGCCCCCTTCGCCGTTGTTTTAAGCGGCACAGGCAGTCAACCTCTGCCCCTGGTGCAGTTCGGCAGGGCGGTTGCTTCCCTCATCAGTCTGCCCCGGGGCGGCCAAAAGCCCTCTCAGTTTCTGAACAAGCTGGCCTTTTCCGCCAACAACAAACCTTTTGAACCGAGCCGCACCCCGGCAGACTGGCTTAGCCGTGATGAAAACGAGGTCGATAAGTATGTGCAGGACCCGCTGTGCGGCTTTGTATTTACCGCCAAGGGGTATCAGGACTTTTTTGAGGGTTTGTTGACTTTGCACGATACCCAAAAACTTCAGCGTCTTAAGAAAAACCTGCCTATGCTGTTGATCAGCGGTGATAAGGACCCTGTGGGCGGCATGGGACAGGGGGTGCGTGAAGCTGCCCAAAGCTATATCAATGCAGGTTTGCAGGATGTAACGGTGAAGCTGTACCCCGATGCCCGCCATGAAGTCTTTAACGAAACGAACCGGGACGAGGTAACGGAGGACGTTATCACGTGGATACTGGAACGCTTACCGTAAAGGAGGTCGCTATGCAAATGATGTATCCTGGAGATATTACCAAAGTGCATGGTATCCGCGTTGGACAAGCGCAGAATGATACTGCCCGCACAGGGGTTACTTTGGTGCTGGCGCCCAAGCAAGGCGCAGTAGCAGGTGTTTCGGTACGGGGAGCCGCGCCCGGCACGCGGGAAACTGATGTGTTAAAGCCCGGCAACCTGGTGGACAGAGCTCACGCTGTTGTGTTAGCGGGGGGCAGCGCCTTTGGCTTGTCAGCGGCGGATGGCGTGATGCGGTTTCTTGCGCAAAACGGCATCGGCCTCGATATGCAGGTGGCCCGCATTCCTATCGTGCCCTCTGCTGTGCTCTTTGACCTTGGCGTGGGCAATCCCGCTGTCTATCCAGATGCGGCCATGGGACAGGCGGCCTGCATGGCTGCCGCCAAGGGCGTGCAGCAGGGTAGGGTAGGGGCCGGTACCGGCGCCACGGTGGGCAAGCTGGTACAGCAGGCACAGCCTCACCCCGGCGGCATAGGCAGCGCGTCCCTTACTTTGCCCGAGGGTGTTACCGTGGGGGCGATTGTAGCAGTTAACGCAGTGGGGGATATTTATCATCCCGATACAAACGAGTGCATCGCCTGTGCCCGCATGCAGGATGGTAGCCCGGTGCGTGCCGACGGCCTGCTCTTTGGCCATGCGCCCGCCAAGCAGCGCCTGCACATTCCGGCGCCGGGCAGCAATACCACCATCGGGGTTATTGCGGTGGACTGCAAGCTGACCAAGTCGGAAGCGAACCGCCTGGCCGATGTAGCCCATGACGGTTTGGCGCGCACCATTCGCCCGGTGCATACCCAGATGGATGGGGATACCTTGTTCGCTCTGGCAACCGAGCGTGTAGACCGGGAGATTAACTTTGTCAAACTCTGCGCTGCTGCGGCGGAGGTTACTGCCCGCGCCGTGGCCAACGCCATTTTAAGCCAAAGATGATACGGGGCATCGGGGTGGATTTGTGCGGTATCAGCCGCATGGAAGAGAAAATACAGAATGCGCGTTTCATGGAGCGGATATTTACTGACGGGGAGAGGGCATATATCCAATCCCGTGGACTGATGCAAGCCTCCTCGGCAGCTGCCTGCTTTGCCGCCAAGGAGGCTTTTGCCAAAGCGCTGGGCACAGGCATAGGCCCCATTGCCTTCTCTGATGTGGAAATTCTTCATGAAGAAAATGGCAGGCCCTATTACTGTCTCCATGGCAAGGCCCTGGCGTTGGCGCAGGAAAAAGATGTGGTTCAATGCCACCTGAGCATCAGCCATGAAGGGGACATGGCCCTTGCCTTTTGCATGCTGGAAGGGGATAAATGAAGTTCAGCATCAGCCCGGACTATATG
>CAZCBC010000038.1:5382-17577 GCA_964496775.1 uncultured Oscillospiraceae bacterium | reverse complement strand
CAAACCCCGATTCTTACCTGCGATTAGTCACCGTATACCTGATGGAATACTCAGAGGACTGGTCGGTCACCAAAGCGTACTTGAGCGAATCTTCGCTCAACTCATTAAGCAACCAGGCGGCATGACATGGTGGGCGGAGCCCAAAGTTGCGAACTTAAGTTGACAGCACCCTAATGTACAGGGAATTGCTCTATTTTTTCTTATAGAACAGTTTGCCCGTTATGAGGAAGCCGATCATCGTCGGTATCATGAACAGATAGGATGAGAGGGAAAACTGCATACCGCCGGTTAGAAAGTGACCGCTTGTGCAGCCGTCGGCCAGGCGGGCCCCGAAAATCAGCAGAAAGCCGCCGATAAAGGCCCAGACAAGGCGATTTAATTTGTTTGTTCCGCGGCGCTCTTCCCAGAATTCGTGGGTAACTTCAACCTTGAAAGTTTTTGTAGCAACCGCGTAGATAAGGCCGGCTACCAAGGCGCCCAGCAAGAACCAAACCTGCCACTTTCCGCTGCCAACGGTGGAGGGGTAGTATTCACTGCCCGTTAAGCCCACTAAATTGCTTGCCACATAGGGATAGGAGGTTGAAGCGCCCAGGGGCTTATTTTGCCAGTCCTTATAAAACAAGGCGGCGTTTAACAGGCCAAGCCCGGCGCCGGTAACCACCCAGTTCAGGCTCTTGTTGCCATTTTTCGCATCAATCTTGTGCATCACAAAGGTGGAAAGGATAAACACCAGGCTGAGCGCCACCACCACGATGGTATATCCAAGAGAGAACTCAGACCCCATGAGGGTAAAGAGGGTGTCCTTAGACTGCACAGTCATCAGGGTGCTTAAAGGCTTGTAGAGCACGGTAAACAGGGCGCCGCCCGTAAGCCCGCCCAGGATACCGGCCAACGCATCTACCGAGCCCTGTCCAAGGCTGATGGGCATCGTGCCCGGGCAGTAGCCGGCAAGCGCCATGCCCACGCCGAAAATAAGGCCGCCCAGAAAAGTGCCTGCCGGCATGAAGGGCTTGACATGGAAAGACGCCAGTCCCATGGACATTTCAATCATGATGAGGATGCCGCCCACCCCCATCGCCATGACAATGGTTTTCATAACATTCATTTTTGCAAAAACGGACTGCGCAGCAATGGTGTTATAGCGGTTCATTTTGCCATAGGAAATTAAAAGTCCGAAAACCAGGCCGATAAGTAAGATTTGTAAATTATTCATGATTCCTCCTACAATAATGGTACTACCTAAGCAATATACCCGGAATGTAAAGATTTAACCGAGGGAGCATTTTTTATAAGGGGTATGCAGGAGGAGGAGCTGGCAATTTACCTGAAAGCAACAAAAATTATCCGCAAGTCTACAAGAATGCAGGAAAGCACATTCACCCGCCGTTTTATGGGTAGAATCTAAATGATTCCAATGTACCGAAAAGAGGTTTGAATGATGAAAAAATTACTTTCTTTGCTGTTCGCCGCCGTGCTGCTAACGGGCCTTCTGCCTGTTATGCCCGCCATGGCCGCGGAGGAAATCAGCGTCTCCCAGACGAAGGAGGAAGTTACCTACACGACTGAGTTTCCCGAGCAGCCGGTGCTTACCCTTGCCAACCCGAACAACTATGATGTGGCCGTGACGGTGGAAGTGTACGATGAACTAACCCGCCGCACGGTGCATACTTTGCACCTTACCCTGCCGCAGGGCAACGCGCCCCAGGTGGTCAACGGCTTTGTGTACAAGCACCTGTCGCACAATGGTGAAATCAACACCTACCGCTACCGCGTCACCACGCCGGGCGGCTTCAAAAAGATATTGTATTTTGCCCAGACCATGCACGTGCATCCCGAGACCAAAGCCATCTACTACACCCAGGTGCACAACAGCTACTACCCGCGCAATACCGTCAGCTCCTTCGGGCCGCAGTTCCGGGTGATCAACCCCCAGCTTACCAAGGAATGGTACATGTTTACGCCCATCAACCTCAGCCAGCAGGGGCGCCAAACCTTTATGCTGATTGCCAGCAACATGTATGAGGTGGGCGAGGTGTATGTGGATGTCTATGGCGACACAGTCAGCGTTACCTACCACTACTTCTACGACGGAGAAACCGACAAGGTGAGGCCTGTGGACGATTTCCTGTACTTCTTCCCGGATTTTGCCTCCGTTACCAATGTAGACCCTGCCGGCATCAGGAGCCCCTTCGCCTTCGGCCAGCCCTTCAGCATCCAGCATGACCTGGGCGGCGATACCAATGTGCTGATGTTTGTGCGCAACCGCCTGAGCTACTACCGCTATCCCATGCCCACGTTGCAGCTTACCCGCAACGCCCCCAAGAGCGCGTCCCGCATGGCAGAGCGCGCCTACATGCTGGGCATGATGGATGTGGTGCCCGGCCTCGACCTAGTAAACGACCATAACTATGCGAACTGATTTTTGAAAGAATGCTTCATCCGGGGCGGCCATGGTGCCGCCCCGGCTTTTATGCTTTATGGGGATGAACCTCCCCTGTCGCTTATCATTGCGTTAATTTACCTGTTCAACCTCAAATATCTCCGATGTTTTATACTGATGTAACTCATTAATGCAGCCCAAAAATATGGCACAACGATGCAGTAATGTTTGGAATCAGTATTAATAACCGAAGGATGTTATGGAGATTACAGCGATTTATATTTTGTGTACGAAATTTGAATGCCGATTGTATATTTGTGTAAAGAATGGTATCATAAATGTGCAAAGCTATCCAAGTGGTGTTGGTGGGTTTTGCGTCCGCTCTGGCGAAAGCTGGGGCGGTTTTAGTTGCTTTTTTTTCACTATTTCTGCAAACTTCTCAAGGGAGATAGGTTCGCTGTCCCATGCTTCGAGTATATTTCTCAAAGGTTGAAAATCCAGCGCATTAAGGGCCAACTTTCCGATTCTGTTTGATAACAGTGTTTCGCATTGTGATAGGATTTTCTGCTTTATACGAATGGAGCCGTTTGAACGGCGGGTTAAATACGGACAAGACAACAAAAGTTGTACTGTATTGTCGGAGTATGAGTGCTTTTCAGGCAGGGTAAGGCCCTCTTTTGTTGTGGCGAAGCTCAGAATATAAACAAAATCCATCGCATCTGTTATCAAGGCATGGCGAACATAGTTTGCTGCTTTTATTTCCCAATAGCGATGTTCGACACCCTGCTTGTCGGTTTTTATGTTTTCCGCCGGATAAATCCCAAGCTCCATACCCAAGCGCAAAATATGCTTACAGGGAAACGTGCTCTGCAAGTTCACCTTAAAGTCGGTACAGGTACACTCTTCCAAGGTAGTATTATACAAGTCGCCAGATGAACCTAAAAAGATAGCTGTTTTAGATTCGTTATCAAGGGAAGCTGGCGTCATGTCTTTGGAAAGGGCACGCTGTATCCTTTTTTCCTCGGCTGATGAAAAATCAAACATAAGATACCTCCTATATATATTATTTATAGCCCAAGACTTTGCCGGTGATGGCGAAGCGCTGGAAAGGTTGGATGATGATTTCGGGATAGGCGGGGTTGTCGGGCTTTAGGACGATGCCGCGTTTGTTGTTAGAATAATGTAATGAGGTAAACAAGTCAACAAAGAAAGTGGTAAAATGGACACTTTTTCATTATAATAAATACTCAGTATATATGTCTAACGTGAAACGAGGATCGCCAGGTGTTTCGTTTTTTAGGAGTACGCAGAAATTACCTCACACCCATGTTATAATAACGATGGTCTACATTTGCCCATAAAGAATTTGGAGGAAAAATGGCATGAATGCTCAGGAAAGGCTTTTGCAGCCCTGGTCGGCGCCGGTGGTGCCGTTGGATATTCCCCACGGCGATATGCCGGGCGACAAGGTGCATATCACTGAAACGCATATTCGCAAAGCGTCCGTTATGTTTGATGCCCTGCGTCCCATGATTGCCGGGGCGATTGCCCAAAGCGGCTGCGGGCGCTGTGTTATCAGCATCTGCGGCGGGTCGGGCGTGGGGAAAAGCGAAACAGCGTCGCTGGTTTCCTTTTTCCTTCGGGAAATGGGAATTGGCAGTTACACGCTTTCCGGCGACAATTACCCCCACCGTATCCCGCGGGATAACGACGCCGAGCGCATGCGCGTGTATAGAAACGGCGGCCTTCAGGGGCTTGTGGGCAGCGGCGTCAACCCGGCGCAGTACCGGGATGTATTGCTGCAGCTCTGGGAAAGCGAACGCGACGCGGAGGGAACCGTCTGCGGGGAGTATCCGTGGATGCGTAGCTATCAGCAGGCGGGGCAAAGCAGGCTGGTGGAATACCTTGGCTCGCAGCAGGAAATTAATTTTGAAGAAGTAAGCGACATTGTCGCCCGCTTTAAGCAGGGCGCGCAAGCGCTGTATCTGCGGCGCATGGGGCGGGAACGCGACGCGCTGTGGTACGAGAAGGTGGACATGGGGGATGTGCAGGTGCTGGTGATAGAGTGGACGCATGGAAACAGCGACCATTTGCGGGGCGTGGACATTCCGGTGCTGCTGAACAGCACACCGGCCGAGACGCTGGCGCACCGCCGCGCGCGCAGCCGGGATGGCAGTCCCGACGCGCCCTTTATTACCCTGGTGCTGGGCATTGAGCAGCGTATGCTGGAAGCGCAGGCCCACAAAGCGCGCGTGATTCTCTCCAAATCCGGCGAGGTAATCACCTACGCGCAGTACAGAAAAACCATGGCGGAGGAGGAAAACAAATGAAGAACGGCGCGATGCTTAACGCCTATCCGGACAGCCTGGGGGGCAAATTAGGCGAGGCAGTCAAGTTACTTACGCGGCCGGACATAAAGGATGCTTTCACTTCGTTTTACATCCTTCCCAGCCTGTTCAATACGGATTTGGACCGCGGATTTTCTATTATCAGTTACGATATCAGCAGAGAGTTGGCGGATGAAGGGGACCTCTCTGCCCTCAAGGCGCTGGGTATTGATTTGAAACTTGATTTTGTGCTCAACCACCTGTCGGTGCTGTCGCGGCAGTTTCAGGATATCGTCCAAAAGGGCGAAGCCTCCGAATACGCGGATTTCTTTATTAACTGGAACGCCTTCTGGAAAAACCACGGCGAGATGACGGAGGATGGATACATTCAGCCAAACGCTGAAGCCATGGAGAAGATGTTTTTCCGCAAGCCCGGCTTGCCGCTATTGATGGTGCGCACGCCGGATGGCCGCGATGTGCCTTACTGGAACACCTTCTATCAGGAGGTCAGCTATCCCCAGGTGGACGCCCAGGATTTGATGGGGGCGATGGATGTCCAGTATCTGACGGCGCAGCGCATGGCGGAACGCATCAACGAGGCGCTGGCCGCGGGCAAGAAGCCCGGGCAGGCGGATTTCAGCGGCTTTGAAGCGTACCGCGACAGGGCGGTCAACTATCTGGAGTCCCGCAGGCGGTATCTGGGACAGATGGATTTGAACCTGCACTCCAAGCTGGTGTGGGATTTTTACGCGGATACATTGCGGCGCCTGGCGGAGTATGGTGCGTCCATCGTGCGCCTGGACGCTTTTGCCTATGCGCCCAAGGCGCCGGGCACCCGCTGCTTTTTTAATGAGCCGGACACCTGGGATGTGCTGGCCCGCATTGATGCCCTGGCGCAGCCCCAGGGGCTGGAACTGCTGCCGGAAATCCACGCCTCCTACGAAGAAGGAAGGCACACGCAGATGGCGGAGCTGGGCTATATGGTGTACGATTTCTTCCTGCCGGGCTTGTTGATTGACGCCATTGAGCACAAGGATGCTGCATACCTGGTGCGCTGGGCAGAGGAACTGCGCGGCCGGAAAATCCGCGCCGTGAACATGCTGGGCTGCCACGACGGCATTCCGCTATTGGACCTGAAGGGACTGCTGCCGGAAGAGCGCATCCAGCAGATGATTGATTTGATTGTCAGCCGTGGCGGCCTGATCAAGGATTTGCATGGCAAGAAGAATGTGTATTATCAGGTGAACGCCACCTATTTCAGCGCCCTGGGGGAGGACGAGCGGAAACTGCTTTTCGCCCGCGCGGTGCAGCTGTTTATGCCGGGCAAGCCGCAGGTGTGGTATCTGGATTTGTTTGCAGGAAAAAACGATTACGCCGCGGTGAAGGGCTCCGCCGGTCATAAGGAGATTAACCGCACCAACCTGACGACAGACGAAATGGAAGAAAAGCTTGCCCTGCCCCTTGTACGCAGCCAGCTGGAACTGCTGCGCATGCGCAATACCTGCGGCGCGTTTGGCTTTGACGCGTCGTTTGAGGTGGAGCGGCACAACGAACAAACCGTTGTGTTCCGCTGGGAAAAGGATGGCAAGCAGGCGGAGCTGAAAGCAAACTTTGAAGATTGCAGCTTTGAAATCAACGCGCAGCTTGATGAGGGTGTGTTTACGTACCATCAAGGGGGCTAATTAGTGAAAGGGATGCGGGTTTGAATTAATATCTGCAAGCGTCTACACAATAAGTCGGATAGGTGATACAATTTTCTCATTCAGCGGAAGGAGCGCACTGAGGATCGCGTACTCTACTAATAACCCGATTCTTAATGCACAAATAATGGATAATATAGTTTGCCTACCAAAGTGTAAGTGGCTGTTATCCAGCAATGTAAATTGATAGATAGAGGTTGCGTGTAATGTTACAATATCTGATTATTATACCATTGTTTTGTTTTCTCATTTACATCTTTAACCGTTTCAAAAGCAACGATACAGATTCGTATGCTGATAATACAGATGGCCGAAAGCTATTTGGTAGGCCGTTGCTAACATCAGATGATTGGGACCAGTGGTGGGTACTAAAAGGTTTTTCAGATGCTATCAATTACTATCTAATCGAACTGTGGAAAAGCATAGCCGCAGGTACTTGTGACGATATGGAAGCAACAGCCAAGCTGTGGCAAGAAAAGTATCAACACTATCGTACCCTATGTATGCAACATGGTATGTGGAATTTACAACTTGGCGACCAGAAACCTTTTATTCCCACTAAAGAACAGCAAGAATTGGAAAGGTTGTTATACCAACGCCTACAACTATGCCTGACGGAAGGCGCAGAATTAAAAATCGCACGTGAAAATGAAACCGCCTTATATAATAAACGTTGCGCTCAGATACTAGATTATATTAATCTCCAGCCAAAGAAAGTAGCAATGCGTCACCAAATTATTACTGCAATAGTAGGAAGTGACCAGGATATGCGTTCTATTTACGCTAAGGTCTGCCGACGTATGGTTAAAGAGGGGGTTTTATCAGAATCAAAGGATGATAGTGGAAAAATAATTCTAAAAAAGAAACGCCGTACAAACAAAAAATCGAAAGATAACGAATTCCATTTACCCAGTGCGACTTATCAACCAGAGCGGTATTTTAATGTCTCCCGGAAAACTTTATATAAAGTATTATATACGGTAGGCACACCTATATCTGTAGACAAAACCACGCTATCTTGTGTTTTTTTCAGCCTAACAGACGGTCAAAAATACTATACCTCTGTATCTGCCTGTACTTGTCCTGCATTTTCAAAGCAGGACGGTATTCCATGTAAACATATGGTTGCACTTGCTTCTCATTTGGGACTGTTTCATTCTCCGGTTTTGACTGGAAAGCAATCCTACACTTAGAAGCAGAAGCGATGAAGAACATAATAAGATAATAAAAGTGTTACAATGAGTAAAAGAAATCGCTTAAATTGCATGATTATCATATTGAAGAGGACGCAATGAGCGTGGACACGGCAAAACGAAAAGAACTGATGAGCGCCTACAAAAATAAGCCCAAAGTGGGCGGCGTTTATTGCATTACCTGCAAGGGCAGCCAGCGCAGGTGGCTGCGCCCCTCGTTGGATATGGAAGGGTCAAAGAGCCGGTTTGCCTTTTCTATCAAGATGAACAACCCGCCGGAACCCGCCATGCAAAGTGAGTGGCGGACGTATGGCATCGAGTCCTTTTCCTTTGAGGTTCTGGAGGAACTGAAACAGGGCGAAACCCAGACGGCGAAAGAGTTTGCTGGGGATGTGAAGATGCTCTGTGAAATGTGGCAGGAGAAGGACGGGCAAGGAGAACTATAATCAAAAACCTTCTATAGGAGATGGATGCCTTTCAAAGAAGCAGGAGCTTATATGAAAAAGCCTGTTCTATCATGTCCCATCGCGGTTATTCCCACCCTTGACAGCAAAAAATCCATGGTTTACCATGACGGTAGGCAAACGCCTTTTGAAGGAGGACTTTTATGGGCAAGTACTTTGGCACCGATGGATTCCGCGGGGAAGCCAATATTGATTTAACGGTAGACCATGCGTTTAAAATTGGCCGCTTTTTGGGCTGGTATTTTGGGCGGTTTCGTCCCTGCCGGGTGGTCATCGGCAAGGATACCCGCCGCTCTTCCTACATGCTGGAGGATGCTCTGTCAGCAGGGCTGACGGCTTCGGGGGCAGACGTATACCTGCTGCACGTCACCACCACGCCCAGCGTGTCCTACATTGCCAGGACAGAAAATTTCGACTGCGGTATCATGATTTCCGCCAGCCATAATCCCTTCTATGACAACGGCATCAAGTTAATCAACATGAACGGCGAAAAAATGGAGGACGAGGTAATCGACGAGATTGAAAAGTATCTCGACGGCCATTTAGAGGAAGTCCCCTACGCCAAGCGGGAGCGCATCGGCCGCACGGTAGACTATGACGCCGGGCGCAACCGCTATATCGGCTACCTGATTACTTTGGCGCGGCATTCCTACAAGGGCATGAAGGTGGGGCTGGACTGCGCCAACGGCAGCACCTGGATGATTGCCAAGAACGTGTTTGAAACCCTGGGCGCCGAAACCATTGTGATTGCCAACCGCCCCAATGGGCTGAACATTAACGAGCGCTGCGGCTCCACCCATATTGAAAGGCTGCAGGAAATTGTGCGGGAAAACCATTTGGACGTGGGCTTTGCCTTTGACGGCGACGCCGACCGCTGCCTGGCGGTGGATGAAAAGGGCAATGTGGTGGATGGGGATCTGATTCTTTACGTTTACGGCACCTATATGAAGGAAAGGGAAAAACTGACCAACAATACCATTGTGGCGACTATTATGTCCAACTTTGGTTTCTTTAAGGCTTTGGACAAGGCGGGCATCAACTACATCAAAGCCCAGGTGGGGGATAAGAACGTCCACGACGCTATGCGAAACGGCGGCTACGTGCTGGGCGGCGAACAGTCGGGCCATATTATCTTCAGCAAGTACGCATCCACTGGCGACGGCGTGCTGACAGCCATGAAGATGATGCAGGTGATGCTGGACAAAAAAATGCCCCTGTCCAAACTGGTGGAGCCCGTGGTGGTCTATCCCCAGGTGCTGAAGAACGCCCGGGTAACCGACCGGGACAAGGCGCTGCTGGACGAGGATGTTCAGGTTGCCATGCAAAAGGTGGAGGAAACACTGGGCGACACCGGCCGCCTGCTGGTGCGCAAAAGCGGCACCGAGCCCTTGCTGCGCATCATGGTGGAGGCACCCAGCACCCAGGAATGCGAGGAGAATGTCAACCTGATTCTGGAAGCACTGCAACAAAAAGACATGCTGTTGGGAGTAAAATAAATGCTGAAAATTGAAGATTTGCTGGATTTGGAACACACCATCGCGGCGGATTTGTTCAAAGGCAAAACCTATCCCTGGGAAGTGCTGGACGATATTTCTGCCTTCATCCTTAAACTGGGGGAAACCTTAAGCGAGGAAGACTTTGCCCATCCCATGCCTGATATCTGGATTGCAAGGGATGCCCTGATTGCGCCCTCCGCTTCCATTCATGGCCCCTGCATCATCGACAGGGGTGCGGAAATCCGCCACTGCGCCTACATCCGGGGCAACGCCATCGTCGGCACACACTGCATCGTAGGCAATTCTACCGAGATTAAGAATGCTGTGCTCTTTGACGTGGTGCACGTGCCCCACTACAACTATGTGGGGGATTCTGTGCTGGGCTACAAGGCCCACATGGGGGCGGGAGCTGTTACCTCTAATATAAAGGGCGACCACAGCCTGATTACCATCAAAACAGAGGATGAAACCATCCATACCGGCCGCATGAAGTTTGGCGCCATCCTGGGCGACCATGCCGAGATCGGCTGCAACGCGGTGCTGAACCCCGGCTGCATCATCGGCCGCTGCTCCACTGTATACCCCTTAAGCAATGTGAGGGGTGTGGTGGCGGGCAGCTGCATCTACAAGGGTGTGGGGAATGTGGTAGAGAAGAGCAACTGAGAAACACTTTGATATGGAGCTTAAAACCAGCATTGCGGATGCTGGTTTTTAATTTTCTGCCTTTTTTGACAAAATATGCGCCGAAATTTTACATTGCTCTGGTAATCTTGCTACGTAACGATGTTTGCCCCCAAGGGCATGCAAAGAGAAAGGATGGAACCATGAAAAAACTTATCGCTTTACTGTTGACCCTGGTGTTGGGTCTGTCTATGGTGGCCGGCGTTGGCGCCGAAGGCCCCAAGGCTGCTAAGTATGTCTTCTTCTTTATCGGCGACGGCATGGGCGGCCCCCAGGTCACTGCTACCCAGTATTATCTGGGCGTGAAGAACAACCCCGAAGCCAAGTTCCCCACCCCCGAGAACCTTTCTTTCACCACTTTTAAGACTGGTCTCATCACCACCTATGACGCCACCAGCTTCAACCCCGACTCTGCCTCCACAGCCTCCTCCATGGCTGCCGGCGAAAAGACCCTGTCGGGCGTTATCAACTACGACGTCAACAAGGAAAGGCCCTTCAAACTGGTTACCGAGTATGCCAAAGAAGCCGGCATGAAGATTGGCGTCATGTCCACCGTGTCCGTTGACCACGCCACCCCCGCTGCTTTCTATGCTAAGGTGCCCAGCCGCAACAGCTACTATGACATCGCTGTGCAGGGCATGACCGGCACCACCCTGGACCTGCTGGGCGGCGGCGGCTTCAAGCGCCCCACCGGCGACAAGAAGGACCAGAAGGATATCTTTGAAATCGCCAAAGAGAACAACTTCACCCTGGTTAACACCCTGGAAGGCATCCGCGGCCTGAAGCCCGAAGATGGCGAGCGCATCCTGATGACCGTTCCCGACACCGTGGGCGGCGACGCCATGCAGTACGAAATCGACCGCCGCCGTCTGGTATCCGAAGGCACCGATTCCGCTTCCATCGCCGAGCTGACCAAGTCTGCCATCAACTACCTGAAAAACGACAATGGCTTCTTCCTCATGGTTGAAGGCGGCAAGATTGACTGGTGCGGCCATGCCAACGATGCCATGACCAGCATCTACGACACCATCGCCCTTGCTGACGCCGTCCAGGTTGCCTTGGACTTCGCTCAGGAGTATCCTGAAGAGACCCTCATCGTTGTCACCGGCGACCACGAGACCGGCGGCCTGGCCCTGGGCTTTGCTACCACCGCCTATGACACCCACTACTACTATCTGGACAACCAGAAGCAGTCCTACGAAGATTTCGACAAGATCGTTGCCAAGATGCGCGAAGAAAAGACCAGCTTCGAAGACGCCCTCAAACAGGTTGAAGCGTGCTACGGCCTGACCACCGAAGGCGACACCGGCCTCAAAATGACCGAGCAGGAATTGGCCAGCCTCAAGGCAGCCTACGAGAAGAGCATGCTGGGCAAGGAAGCTGTCATGGGTTCTGAAGAAGCCCTTCTGTACGGTGGCTACGAGCCCCTGACCGTCACCTGCAGCCACATCCTCAACAACAAGGCGGGCCTGGCTTACACCTCTTACGCCCACACCGGCTTGCAGATTCCCGTGTACTCCTACGGCCAGAACTCTGACCTGTTCGTCGGCTCCTACGACAACACCGACATCTTCACCAAGTTCATGGCTGCCATGAACCTGACCCCCGACGCCAAATAACACGAAGCGTCACTAAGGACCTCCTCCCGCGGCCCCCGTCGACCCCCCTTCGCGGGGGCCGCGTTTTTTGTATCAGGGGAGAGAATAATTTTTTGAGGTGTGCCATGACATTTCGCAACAATAACTGGACCTATGTTTTGGTTGTAGCCTTGGTGACGGGACTTTTGCTGTTAATACCTCCGCATACAGGAAACGAAGGCAAGCGGATACCCCGGGTACAGGTACAGATTGAAACGGTGGATAACTCCATGCTGGATCCCCTGGGAATGGTATATACCGGGGTGCAGGCCTGCACGGCGCGCATTACGGAGGGACAGCATAAGGATCGGGTGGTA
>CAZCBC010000038.1:1796-5372 GCA_964496775.1 uncultured Oscillospiraceae bacterium | reverse complement strand
CCAGAACTATTTAAATGGCGCGCTGGATAAGGATAAGCTTTACAAAGAAGGCGAATATGCCATTGCCATGCTGCACGACAGCGGCGAGAACGTCACTGTTTCCCTGGTGGATCACGACCGCCGGGCGGTGATGGGGTTGCTTGTCGGACTGTTGGCGCTGATGCTGCTCGTATTTGGCGGCGCTTCCGGCTTGGGGGCCATTGTTTCCCTGGCCTTTACCTGCGTGCTGATATGGAAGGCCTATATCCCGTTGATTTTGCAGGGCATGTCCCCCGTTGTGGCAGCGCTTTTGTTGGTGTTTATCATGACGGTTATCATCGACATATTGGTGGCGGGTCCCAACAAACGGGCGCTGACCGCCATGCTGGGCGCCTTTGGCGGCACGCTGATTACCGTGGTGCTGGCAGTGTTTTTTACGAAACTGTTCAATGTGGATGGCGGCGGGCTGCCCTATATCGTGCCCCTTTTGTCCCAGTCGGGTTTGACCTTTGATATGAATCAGCTGTTCCTGTCTACCATGTTTATCGGCAATGCCGGCGCTGTGATTGACATTGCCATGGATATTGCCGCTGGCTGCACCGAGATCGTGCGCCATGCCCCCGACATTTCCAGCCGTGAGCTGCTGCGCTCCGGCCTCAATATCGGCCGCATGGACGTTGGCACCATGACCACCACGCTGGTGATGGCCTACGCCGGTACCTTTCTAAGCATGCTGCTGTATTTCAGCGCCCAGGGCACGCCGCTGGTTGATATCCTCAACTACCGTTTTGTTGCGTCAGAAATCATGGTTACCCTGGTAGGGTGCTTTGGTCTAATCAGCGCCGCGCCGCTAACCAGCCTGCTGGCATCAAAGATTATGGTAAAAAAGTAAAAGGGCGCAGAAAAGAAAGCGCGCCTGTGCTCAACATCCTTTGATGAAAAACCCCCGCCGCCTTGCATAAGGCGGCGGGGGCTTGTAAATGAAGGGCATCAGTTTTAGTTTTCTTAGAACTTCTGATCCATGGACTGGATAATCTTTGCGGCGTTTTCCGCATCCTCGCTGGTAATGGCGTTGTAGAACACAAGCCGCACATCGTTTTGCAGGATAGGGCGTATGTACAGGCCGCGCTGCAAGGCCTCAGCGCAGAACTGCTGCGGGGTAAGGCCCGTCGCGCCGGCGTTTAGCATAACGATGTTGCTGTCTATCTGCTGCTGCACCTGGATATATTGGAGCTGCCCGCAGGCTTTGGCGAACAGACGGGCGTTCAGGTTGTCTTCTTTCAGGCGTGGGATGTTGTGTTTCAGCGCGTACAGCCCGGGGGCGGCGAAAACGCCGGCCTGGCGCATACTGCCGCCCAGTAAACGCCGGGTGTTGCGGGCCTTGCGAATAAAGTCTCCATTGCCCAGCAGCAGCGAGCCCATCGGCGCGCCCAGCCCCTTGGACAGACAGAACATAACGGAATCCACATGCTTGACCAGCTGCGCGGCGCTGTCTCCCGTTGCTGCGGCGGCGTTGAACAGCCGTGCGCCGTCCAGATGTACGGGCACATTAAACCTGTGCGCCAGGTCGCATATGGCCTTTGTTTCAGCGGCGTTTAGGCAGGTACCGCCGGTAAAATTGTGGGAGTTTTCAATGCAAATAAGGCTGATGCCGCCTGCTTGCAGCTTGCTTGCTATGTCCTGAAGGTCGGGCTTGTGCTGGGCGTTTAGCTGGTAGAACACGGGCTCCAGCTGTCCAAAGCGGTCTGAGAAGGCTGCCTTTTCGCTGTAGTACATGTGAATGACGGGGTCTATCATCACCTTGTCCCCCGGGGCGCAGTGAGTCAGCAAAGCGGCGGTGTTTGCCAGAGTGCCGGAGGAAAACAGCACGGCGCTTTCCTGCTCCAGCAAGGCAGCGGCATAATCCTCCAATTCGTTGACCGTGGGGTCCTCCCCGCGGCCTGCGCTGTCCGTGCGCCCGTCATCGCCAAATTGGGCGTTTAGAATGGTAGCCAGCATATCCTTGGTAGGCAGCGTCAGGGTGTCGCTTCTAAGATCAATCAACAGATTCACAACCTTTCTTTACGCGGCGGGATGTACTTGTATTGATACCATCATATGTTGAACGCGAGGATGAGTCAATATCAATGACGGGGAAAATTCCCATACTAAAAGCGTGGACATACCGTGTTTTAGCGTTCTATGCCCTGTCCTTTTTCTGATTAAGTTCTGTTTTTATGACAAAAGTTTTACAAAACTTTGTTGCATTTCCCTCCGGTGCGTGATACCCTATGGATATGAGAATGATTCTCAGTTTGTGAAGGAGGGATGGCCATGGCGGGATATCAGACGCAGCAGCGTAGGGCGCTGGTGGACTATCTGTGCCGCCATCCCGGCCATGCCTTTACGGCGCGGGGGCTGGCCCAGGCGCTGAAGGAGGATCCCCTGACGGCCTCTACCATTGGGGAAAGTACGGTGTACCGCCTATTGCAGAAGCTGACGTCGGCGGGGATTGTCAAGCGCTATCTGTCGGAGGGCAGCCGCAGCTACGTGTACGAGATGCCTCCGCGCGGGCGCTCCTGTGATGAGCATCTGCACATCAAGTGTACCCTGTGCCATAAGCTGATTCATCTGGGCGAGGAAGAAACCAGCCGGGTGATGCAGGAAGCCGAAAAGGAAGGCTTTGCCCTGGATAAAGAGCAGACGCTGCTGCTGGGGTTGTGCGCCGCCTGCCGCAAGGAGGCGCCATGATGAAGCGCCGCGTGGCCCTGTTTATTTGTGTATTTTTCGCGCTGTTTTTGGCGGCGGGCTTTGTCCATGCCGGTCAACATTTACGGCATGACCATGGCCTTCACCTGTCCTGCTGCCATCATGAGCAGGATAGCCCGGCTGCCCACGGCGGCTGCATGGTCTGCACCCTTTTATGCCGTGTTTTCCAGGCGCTGTCCAGGGGACTGGCGGCGCTGTTTGTGCTGTTTGCCCTGGGCGCCCTGAAGCGCCGCTATGCGGGCATACAGCCCCTCCTCCCGGAGGTTTTGCTCCAAACCCCCGTAACCCTCAGGGTGAAGATGACCAATTGAGGTGCTCAACGTGTCCTGGCTTCCTAAAAGGGGAGCAGGGATGCGTTTTGCGCGCTTACCCTGAATTTTACGGAGGAATAAAAATGAAAAAGATACTTGCCGCCGCTTTGGCGCTTATGCTGGTGCTGTCCATGGGCAGCGTTCATGCCGAACAAAAGAAACTGAACATCCTTTGCACCACCTTCCCTTCCTACGACTGGATGCGCAACATTCTGGGCGACAGGCTGGATGCGGTGAATCTAACCCTGTTGCAGGACAGCGGGGCGGATTTGCACAACTTCCAGCCCACGGCGCAGGACTTCATCAAGGTGTCCTCAGCGGATATGCTGGTGTATATCGGCGGCCCCTCTGATAACTGGATGGAGGATGCCATCAAGGAAGCTAAAAACAAGGACATGGTGGTTGTTAACCTGCTGAAGGCCCTGGGAGAGGACGCCGTGATGGACGTCACCGTGGAAGGCATGCAGGAGGGCGCCCATGTCCACGACCATGGGGATGAGCACGAGGGACGTTGCCGACGTGCCGTGGCCGGCGGCCT
>CAZCBC010000038.1:0-1786 GCA_964496775.1 uncultured Oscillospiraceae bacterium | reverse complement strand
GGACGAAAAAGCCGAGGAACACGGCGAGCACGCGGATGACCATGACCACGAAGGCGAAACCCCGGAAGAACATGCCGCCCATGCAGAGGAGCATGAGCATGAGCATGAGGAACATGACGAGCATGGCGAACATGAGGATCATGATCACGACGACCATGCGGGCCATGTCCACAACCACGAGGACGAGCATATCTGGCTGTCCCTGCGCAATGCCCAGAAACTAAGCCGGGTAATGGCCATGGAACTGGCCTTCCTGGACGCAGACAACGCCGGCACCTACCTTACCAACCAGAAGGCCTATGCTGAAAGGCTGGATAACCTGGACAAACAGTACCAGGCGGTGGTGGACGCTGCCCAGAACAAAACGCTGCTCTTTGGTGACCGCTTCCCCTTCCGCTACCTGACGGAGGATTATGGCCTTACCTACTATGCCGCTTTCTCCGGCTGCTCTGCCGAGACGGAAGCCAGCTTTGAAACGGTGGCCTTCCTGGCCAACAAGGCGGATGAGCTGAAGCTGCCCGCCATTTTGGTGCTGGACGGCTCCGACGGCAAGATTGCCAAGGCGGTGCAGGGCGCATCCAAGGACACCACCCGCCCCCTGATTGTGATGGACGCCATGCAGACGGTGGACGCCCAGATGGTGAAGGAGGGCATAACCTACCTTGGCATTATGGAAAAGAACCTGGAAAGCCTGAAAGAGGCGCTGAAATAACGGCTGTGCCCGGGCGGTTTATCCGCCCGGGCGGGCCTTGTTCCCTTAAGGGAAGGAAGGACGGTATGGCACTTTTAACCTGTGATAACTTAAGCGTGGGCTATGAGGGACGCCCTGTGGCGGAGGGCCTCACCTTCGCCGTCAACCCCGGCGACTACCTTTGCATTGTGGGGGAGAATGGCTCGGGAAAAACCACCCTGATGAAGACCATCCTGGGCCTGCTGGCCCCCCTGTCGGGCACCATGACCATGGGGGACAGCGTGCGCCACCACATCGGCTACCTGCCCCAGCAGAGCGCCGTGCAGCGGGATTTTCCCGCCTCGGTGCGGGAGGTGGTATTAAGCGGCTGCCTGTCCAAGGGCAGCGGCCTGTTTTATTCCCGCCAGCAAAAGGCGATGGCCGAAAAAAACATGGAGCGGCTGGGCATAAAAAAGATTGCCAGCCATTGCTACCGGGAGCTGTCCGGCGGGCAGCAGCAAAGGGTTTTGCTGGCCCGGGCGCTGTGCGCGGCGGACCAAATGCTGCTGCTGGACGAGCCCGCCGCGGGGCTGGATCCCCAGATTACCCAAGAGATGTATCAGCTGATTGACGATTTAAACAAGAGCGGCCTCAGCATCATCATGATTACCCACGATGTGGAAGCGGCCCTGAAAAACGCGTCCCACATCCTGCATGTGTCCCGCACGCCGCTGTACTTTGGGGAAACCAGCGGCTACGCGCAAAAGCAAAGGGGAAGCGCGGCTTCCGGGGAGGTGCTGCCATGAATACGGGCGGCGTTCTGGAAACCCTTCGCTTTTATCTGTCCTATCCCTTTGTGCAGTATGCCCTGATTGTGGGCGTGCTGGTAGCGCTGAGCGCGTCATTATTGGGCGTGGTGCTGGTGCTGCGCCGCCTGTCCTATATCGGCGACGGCCTTGCCCATGTGGCCTTTGGCGCCATGGCTATTGCCACGGTGCTCAACATATCCAACAACATGCTGCTGGTGCTGCCCGTTACTATTTTGTTTTCCATCCTGCTGCTGCGTGGCGGCAGGCGCGTTAAAATACAGGGGGACGCCGCCATCGCCATGATGAG
>CAZCBC010000037.1:4837-17753 GCA_964496775.1 uncultured Oscillospiraceae bacterium | reverse complement strand
ACCAACTCCCCATGAGACCTCTTGCCTTCCTCTCTCCTTATGAGTTCCTTAAAAAACACACTGTCCAATATGTTTGACAAACCTACATTTTTCGGATCTTTTTTCTCCTTTTTCGCTGCTTTTTCCTTCAACTCCACCCCATTTGGACTTTCAGGGATGATACATTCCGCCGGGGGATACATCGCGCTTGGCAGTGTTTGTAAGCCATCAAGCCATGTTTCTGCAGTAGTATCAATCGTACCCCTGCGCTGCCTATCGCAATGCAGGGGTACGGGTTAATGTTATATAGAGTTTAAAGAAATACGTTATTTAACTAACAAATCCCAGGTGCTCGTTCCAACATGGCCGTCAGGCGGCAGACCTTTGTCTTTCTGGAACCACCAGACCGCTGCCCAGGTCGCGTCCCCATATTTTCCATCCACCGCGCCCTTATAATAACCTGCTTGTTGCAATGAATACTGGACTCTCCAGACCGCGTCCCCAGAAGAACCGATTTTCAATGTTTTCCCACCGGGAAGGGTAGATGTTTTGCTGGTGCCGGAAACATTTAGAAGCGCCAAAGTCTGGGGACCTGCCACACCATCATATGTGATGCCCTTACTCTTCTGGAACCACCAAACAGCAGCCCAGGTAGAATCGCCATATTTGCCATCGATTGTCCCATTGTAGAACCCCTGCTTTTTAAGGGCAGTTTGTAGCGCAACAACAGCCGCACCAGTATCACCCAACTCAAGGCTGCCACCCGCGGAGTAAGATGGGGATATTGTGACACCGGACTTTTCGGTAATCTTTTTTAACGTGTTGGAATCAGCAACGCCTGTCGCGCTCATTCCATTATTCTTTTGAAACCACCAAACGGCAGCCCAAGTAGAATCACCGTATTTTCCGTCAATAGAATTCTTATACAAACCTAATTTATTGAGCGCTGTTTGCAACGCTGTAACTTGGCCGCCGGAATCCCCCATCTTTAGCCCCCCCAAGGGCAGGGAACTTCCACCCGGTAAACCTAAGGCACCTAATGTTTGAGGTCCGGCAATGCCATCAACCTTCAGGCCCTTATCCTTTTGATACCACCAAACAGCAGCCCAGGTAGAATCGCCATATTTTCCATCCACGCCGTCTTTATAGTAACCCAAGTCTTTCAGTTTTGTCTGTAGTGAGCGTACTTCAGGCCCAGTGCTGCCCAGTCTAAGTACCAGGGCGCTGGCTGTCACGATGGATAGGGATAACACGATTACCAAAACCAAGCCAATTATTTTTTTCATAGTTGCTTCCTCCTTTACTGCCGGAAACATATGTTACATTATTATATTCATATTCGCAGGTGAAATACAATAGCAATTCTGTGACAAAATGTAACAAAGTGATTACAAAACGCAGCATTTACAATCCGTTTGGGTTTTTGCCGTTATCAATGTGCTCACTCTTATTTGCGCCCCTGTACGCACGAAGGTTTAGCAAGGCAATTGCCTGTGAAACGGTTTCGACAGCGTGCAGGGTCATCCCCTTCGGCACAGTTGTTTTGCCCGCCCTCTCCTTGGGACAAATAATTTGCGTAAATCCCAGGCGCTGGCATTCGATGATGCGCCGTTCCATCTGCGGAACAACGCGAACTTCGCCCGCCAAACCAACCTCCCCAATAGCCGCCAAATCCGGCGGCATGGGACGATCCGATAAAGATGAAGCAACCGCCAGACACAGGGCCAAGTCCGCCGCCGGCTCGTTCAGTGACATGCCCCCCGCCACATTAATAAATACATCCTGGTTATATAGTCTCAGGCCTGCACGCTTTTCAAGGACCGCTAACAACAGGGCAATACGTCCATAGTCTGCGCCATTAACGGTACGCCTTGGGGAGTTATAAAAGGACTGGGTTACCAAAGCCTGGATATCGATAAGCATGGGGCGGGAGCCTTCCATCGCACAGAACACCACCGAGCCGGAAGCTCCACGGGCACGCTGGGACAGCATGGTTTCCGAAGCATGCTCAACAGGGAGCATGCCTTTGCCCGTCATTTCAAACACGCCCAATTCGTTAACCGAACCATAACGGTTTTTAACCGCCCGTAGCAGCCGATACTCACGCTGATAGTCCCCCTCAAAGTACAGCACTACATCCACCATGTGCTCCAATATTCTGGGGCCAGCAATGGCGCCTTCCTTTGTAACATGCCCTACCAGAACAACCGCGCACCCCGATGTTTTTGCAAAGCGCATCAACAGCGAAGCACATTCACGCACCTGGCTGACCGACCCAGGAGCGCTGGACATTTCAGGGCGGTAAACCGTCTGGATGGAGTCGATAACAACATAGTCAGGCTGTACCTCGTTCAGTTTTGCCTCGATGGCATCCATAGCGTTTTCCGCAAGGACAAGTACGTTCTTTTTCGCCACGCCCAAGCGAACCGCGCGCATTTTGATCTGCCGCGCACTCTCTTCACCGCTGACGTAGAGTACCCGTTTGCCTAACCCCGAAAGATTGGCGCAAATTTGCAGCAAAAGTGTACTTTTCCCTACGCCGGGCTCGCCGCCAATCAGCAACAAAGAGCCTTCCACAATGCCCCCGCCAAGCACACGGTCAAACTCGTCCATGCCGGTATGGACATGGATTTCTACGCCCGTTTCCACGTCAGCAAGAAGTTGTGCCGACGCCCCTGTGCCGCCGCGCTGTTTATTGGGTTTTGCCGCCACTTCTTCCTGGCGGACTGTTTCCTCCATGCTGTTCCACTGTTCACACCCCGGGCATTTGCCGTACCACCGGGATGATTCATAGCCACAGGAGGAGCAAACAAACAGTGATTTCGCCTTTGCCATACAATCTCCTTCGCTCACAAAGTCTACCTCTGCAAGGCTGCTTGTGATATACTGCATTCTATCATAGAACAAGGGAGGATACCATGAGGAAAGGAATCTGCTACATTGTAGGCGCCGGCACCTTTACGAAACGCTTTCTGTCCCCTCAGCCCGGCGATTTCCTTATTGCCGCAGACGGCGGATATGACTCCCTGCGCCTTCATGGCATGGGTCCGGACCTGTTGTTGGGTGATATGGATTCTCTTTCCCGCATCCCCCGCCATATCCCACGCATGGTGTTCCCCGAAAAGAAAAACGACACCGATGTGTCGTTGGCATTAAGGGTCGGCGTAAAGCGAGAATATAAACGCTTCGCGCTTTATGGCATCAGCGGTGATAGGCCAGATCATTTTTATGCTAATCTACAGCTGATGGCGAATTATAGCCGCCGTGGGTTCCATATCCGCGCTTCGCTGCCGGAAGGTGAAATATATGCCGTTTCGCAAGGCATATTCAAAATCTCTGCACTACCAAACACCACGGTATCGCTTTTTTGTCCCGTTGGAAAAGCAACCGGCGTCAGCACGCAAGGATTGCTCTATCCCTTAACAAATGCCACCTTGACAAGCAACTTTCCCCTGGGTGTCAGCAATAAAACTTTAGGTGACAGAGCTATGGTTAGTGTTGCGCGGGGAACACTGCTGGTGTTTGTTATCAGGAAGGAAGAACCTTAGTTTTCTCCCCGCATAAATTCTTCCGTCATTTTCTGCAGGTCTTTCTCCCGCTTTTCAATGTCCTTTAACAGCGCCATCTGCGCCCGGGCACGTATCAGGTTGTGTTCAGGGGAATTCACCTTAAAATACAAATCGCCATCTATATAGTCCGTTAAAAAGCGCATGGCCAGTTCGCAGGTCAGCACCTTGACCCCAAGGGGCAGACGAATAAGCTCCTCTTGGCTTAAGAATCCGTTGGTTTCCGCCATAAAACCCCGGGTAAAAGCCCTGGTTTTATCCATATCCAAGGCAATCAGGCGCGTATCAGCCTCATCCTCCGCTGCGGTAGACGCGCCAAAGCGTATCGCATCCCCATAGTCATATAATGAGGAACCGGGCATGACAGTATCCAAATCAATGACGCAAAGCGCTTTGCCTGTACTGCTGTCCAGCAATACGTTGTTAGATTTGGTATCGTTGTGGGTAACCCTAAGAGGCAATACCCCCTTGTCCAGCAGCCGGACAATCTCGCCCATCATACGGCGGCGCTCGAAAATAAACTCTATTTCGTCTTCCACAAACCGCACACGGTTGGCCTGGTCCTCATCAATAGCGCGCACGAAGCGGTAAAAGCGCTTGGTCGTGTTGTGGAAATTGGGGATTGTTTCATAGAGCTTCTCCGCATCAAAGTCTGTCAGCAGTTTTTGAAAGTTACCAAAAGCCCGCCCAACTTCTTCCATTTGCCCCAAGGTATTCACAATGTCCAGAGCATCCGCCTCTTCAATGAAGGTATACGCGCGCCAATACTCGCCGTCGTCGTCCACATGTATGTAGCCGCCATCTTTTGTCGGAATCAGCTCCAACACCCTGCGGTTTGGGTCTTCGTTCTTTTCAACCATTTTCTTGCGCAGGTGTTCTGTGACGCTGACAATGTTCCCCACTACTTCTTTTGGGTTTTTAAACACATACTGGTTGATATGCTGCAAGGTATACAAGCGCATCTTGTCGCCTACCACATACTCAAGACGATAGGTGTTATTAACATTGCCGCAAGTGATTTCGCTGGCACGAAGATATTTTCCTTCAAACCGAAAATGGGGGATAATCCCTTTAATATCATTATAAACCACGAAGTTTCCTCTACTTTCAACAATAATATTTCATATTGTACATTTGCTTGTGCACAATGTCAATTTTAAGCCAGCAACTTTACACCATATATAATAAGAAGGTGCCCGGGGTATGCAAGGTACCCCACCCACTTGTTTATACGCAGTTTGCTTTTGGTGTTCACCATCATCAGCGGCAGAGCCAAAAGAGCCATCCCCTGCAGTTTCAGAAAAGCCCGCAGCATTCCGCTCCAGCGGACGATGTACTCCGAAGCAGGAAAAAAGGTGTTGGATGACAGGCCGAACACCGCGGAAACATCGGATGAAGTTGCCCCCCAGAACAAACAAAAGGCCGTCATCATGGCTAAAAACGCCGTTTTTTTCTCATGGCAAAGATACATAAAAATAATCAGCAGCACGCCACGCCATCCATAATCCATATTCAGCGTTGCAGCAACGCTCAGGCAAATTAGAGGCATCCATACCGCACTGCCGCGCCTGTTGCTTTGTATGCCTGTCACGGCCAGCATCCCTAGCAAAAGGGTAAACATAACATTCAATTCCAGCAGACTGTGGTTGAGGGCTAGCATGTACGGGCCTTGGGATATCACTGCACCACCCAACAAGCGAAGGGCATATTTTTTCCAGTCCCGCGTATACAGGCACCCCAGCACAATTCCCCAGCAAAACAGCGGAAAAGCAATACGCCCGATGACCCGCATCTCAATATATTGCGGAAAAAACACCGCCCCTACATGGTCTAAAACCATGGTGCTGATTGCCACCAAGCGCAGAAAAGCCGAATCTGTGTTAAGGGGTGTTTTTAGCGCAACATCCTGTTTATTTACCATCATCTCACCTCCCGAAAAGTATAACGCGATTTCCCGGGACGCGCAAGCACAGCAAGCGAGCGCTGCGCTTGCTAAAACATCCTTTCTTCCTTTACGTCTCTGATAAAATATGGTATTCTTGCTCAGCAGGAGGAAGAAAAATGGAGCAGTGTAATTTGGGTATGGAGGCGGCCATGCTGGCAGCGCAAACAATTCTGGAAAGCAACGGAGAAACCTACCGGGCTGAGGAAACTGCGCTGCGTATGGCGCATGCCTTCGGTTTGTCCAAAACAGAAATTCTGGCTTTTCCCACCGGTTTCACCATTTCCTATTATAAACCGGACGGCAACATGGAAACCCACGTTGTACGCATCAAGGAACGGGCAATACGGCTGCATGATATTAACGAAGTAAATACCATCTCGCGAAAAGTCGCCTGCGGAGAAATGTCAGCCGCCCAATCCCTTGACGCCCTAAAAAAACTGCGTTCCCGTCCCCTGCCTTCCGTATGGCAGTCATCCATCGTTTACGCCTTGTCAGCTGGTTTTTTTACCATTATGTTTGGCGGCAACGTCTCCGACTTCCTTGTCAGCGCAGTAGCAGGTTTTATTATTCGCTTTTTGACGCCGCTATATCGGCGGGCGAATGCACCTACGCCTCTTGAAGCCCTTTTCTCCGGCGCTACCGCCGCCCTCTTTTCTCTCATTTCCCTTCGTTTGATTGGCGGAAACCAAGAGGCTATCATTGCGGGAGCACTCATGCCGCTGCTCCCCGGACTTGCCATGACCAATGCCGTGCGGGATACCATGCGGGGGGATCTGATTTCCGGAATGGCGCGGGGTGTTGACGCGTTTCTAACTGCTGTTCTCCTGGCCGCGGGAGTAACCATCGTACTGATGCTATAGGTGAAAATATGTTAAGCTTTTACGAATTATTAGGCTGCATGCTGGCCACCATCTTTTTTGCCATGTTGTTGGACCAGCCTTGGGACACCCTGATTTATACCACCATCATTTCCGTTTTGGGATACATTACCTATCTGCTCCTGGGACAAGGCGTACCCGCCTTTTTTATCAGCGGGCTGCTTGTTGGTTTCTTGTGCGAAATTATTGCCCGCCTGAAAAAGAAAACAACAACGCTGTTTTTAATCAGCGGCATTATTCCCCTGGTTCCCGGTCTTGGCCTATACCGTTCCGCCATCCTTTTAGCGGAAAAGGATTATTACGGTGCATTGCAGGCTGCCGTTGAGGCTTTGGGCGGTATTGGCGCCATCGCGCTGGCCATTACCCTGTCTACCATGTTGTTCAGCAACATTCGTTTTCATCGCAAACCCCTTCAGAAAGGAGAGCTTGATGCACCTTCTGATCGCCAATGATGACGGCTACCTAGCTAAGGGCATACATACTCTGGCTCGCGTTGCAGCGCAGGCGGGACACAGCGTGTTTATTTGTGCTCCCGCAACAGAACAAAGCGCCACCAGCCATCGTCTGACCCTCAGCCATCCGCTTACCGCACGTTCCGTTCCCTGTGAATGGGGCAGCGCCTATGCTATCGATGGATCGCCTGTGGACTGCATGCGGATAGGGCAATACCTATCCGACCGTCCTTTTGATTTTTGCCTGTCCGGCATTAATGATGGTGAAAATGTAGGTTCCGGCCTTTATTACAGCGGAACCGCTGCGGCCGCACGGGAAGCCGTTATGAACTATCTGCCTTCCATCGCCGTGTCCATTGAAACAGGCGCCACAGAAGATATGCGGGAGTACGTGGCAAAAGAAGCGCTGCGAATGATGGAATACTTGCATCAGAACCCCATGCCGCGCATGACCTTTTGCAACATCAACGCCCCCGCCTTACCTCCGGAACATGTCAAGGGTATTCGCAGGGCAAGCATTAGCCAAGCCTTCTTTACCGATGGATATGTGAAACGCACCTCCCCCCGTGGTACCCCCTACTTCTGGATGGATGCCGGAAGCGAACCGGAGGATGCGGAAGCAGGCAGCGACCTGTACTTGCTAAAAAAGGGGTACATCACAGTAACCTTTGTCGGAGGGTTCATTGACCGGAATGATCAATATCCGGAAACACCAATTGAACTCAATCCACATTGCACAGAAAGCCGGTAAAATGCAGCAAACAACATTAATTGATAAGTTAAACATAAAAGGCAGTCGCCTGAGCAAAAGCCATAGAAAGCTCGCCGACTTTATTAGCGCGCATTATGATAAGGCAGTGTTTATGACCGCTGCCCGGTTAGCGGAAGTTGTTGGCATCAGTGAAAGCACGGTCGTGCGCTTTGCGACCGCCCTTGGGTATGAAGGGTATCCGCAAATGCAAAAAACCCTGCAGGAGATTGTCCGTCACCGCCTGACAAGCGCGCAGCGTTTCGCCATGACGGCAGACATGACGCCCCGGGATGCCATTGATACTGTGCTTCGTATGGATATGCGCAACATCAGAACCACCTTGGAGCAAGTAGATGAAGAAGTATTGTGCAAGGCTGTGGACATGATTTCCGACGCCCGTTCCATCTATGTGCTGGGCCTTCGTTCCGCCGCACCCCTCGCCGCCTTCTTTACCCACTACCTGCACTACATTTTTGATGATGTCCGGACGGTGAAGGACTTAAGCCATGATATCTTTGAAACGATTTCCCGCATTGATAAGCATGATGTGTTGATTGCCATCAGTTTTCCTCGATATTCCAATCGTACGCTGGAGTCCATGCATTTTGCCCGCAGCCGGGGAGCCACGGTGATTGGACTGACCGACGGGCCTTTAAGCCCGCTGCACGATGCGTCGGATGTATGTCTGGATGCGCAGACTGAAATCGCCTCCTTCGTCGACTCCATGGCAGCGCCCATGTCCCTTGTGAACGCATTGCTGACGGCGCTGGGCGTCAAAAACCAGGAAGCACTGTCAAAGAACTTCAGCGATTTGGAAGGGATTTGGGATAAGTATCGAATCTATGCCAGCAGAGAATAAACAGGTAGCCATCATAGGCGGCGGCCCTGCCGGTATGACCGCTGCGCTATACGCGCTGAAAGAAGGCGCGCGTGTTGTGTTGCTGGAAAAAAACGAAAAACTGGGTAGAAAACTATATATCACCGGCAAAGGTCGCTGCAATGTAACCAACGAGAGCGATGTGGAAGAACTGGTGCAGTCCTTCCCCCGCAATGGGCGCTTTTTATACGCAGCGTTGCGGTTTATGCCGCCCATCAAGGTCCGTGAAATGCTGGACGCCTTAGGCTGCCCTACCGTTGTGGAGCGGGGTAAACGGGTTTTCCCCGCCTCCCAGAAAGCTTCCGACGTAACCCGCGCCCTCCAGCGAGGCATGGCCAGCGCAGAAGTTAGACTGAACACCGAGGTTCAGTCCATTCTGATAGAAGAAAACATTGTTACAGGCATACAACTTGCCAATGACATATTGCCCTGCCAAGCTGTTATTGTAGCGACGGGCGGGCTTAGTTATCCCGTAACAGGCTCCACCGGGGATGGCTATCGTTTCGCACGGGACAGCGGCCATAGAATTGCCGATACCTTTCCCTCCCTTGTTCCCATCGTCCTGCAGGATGCGTGGGCAAAATCCCTGCAGGGGCTCAGCCTGAAAAATGTGGTGCTGACTCTTTCGGTCGACGGAAAGAAGAAATATTCCGAACTGGGCGAGATGCTTTTCACCCACTTTGGCATTTCCGGCCCCCTTGCGTTATCTGCAAGTTGCTATATGGGCGGGGTTGAACCAGAACGCATGCAGCTAACGCTGGACATGAAGCCTGCGCTGTCTCAGCAGACGCTGACGGTTCGCCTGATGAAAGATTTAAAAGAAAACGGTAGCAAAATGTTAAAAAACATCATGCCCGCCTACCTCCCCCGCGCCATGGCGGAAGTATTTCCTTCTCTCGCCGGTGTAGAGGATACCAAGGCCTGCAATCAAGTTACTGCCCAGGAGCGGGACAGGCTGGTGCAAACCCTTAAATGTATCCCGCTCGTCCCATTGGGTCTGAGGCCCTACGAGGAGGCAGTGGTTACCAGGGGCGGCGTCGACGTGCGGGATATCAATCCCTCCACCATGGCATCCAAGCATGTCAAGGGCTTATACTTCGCAGGGGAAGCGCTGGACGTGGACGGATATACCGGAGGCTTTAATCTGCAGGCGGCATTTTCTACAGGCGCCCTGGCCGGCCATGCGGCCTGGGCTTACATCAATCAAGAATAAGGTAAACAGATCAATTATGCATTACATCATTATGGACCTGGAATGGAACCAACCCTTAAGTTACCACAGCGCCCCCTTCCGCAAGGTAGGAGATCAGCTGATGTTTGAAATGATACAGATTGGCGCCGTGAAAATGGATGAAAACAGACGGCTTGTCGGCTCCTTTAATCGATACATTGCGCCCACTCACTACCAGAAGCTGCATCCGCGCATCAGCCGCATCACCGGTATCACCCCGGAAGATTTGCAGCAGGCCCCCCGTTTCCAGCAGGCGTTGGAACAGTTCATCTCCTGGTGCGGTGAGAATTTTACCCTGATGACATGGGGATGTGACGATATTTCCATTCTGGCGCAGAATATGCAGTTTTTCCAGGTGGAAAACGCCTTGCCGCCCATTTATGATTTGCAGCCCCTGTTCAGCCGTCTGACAAACAGCGGAAAAAACCGCCACAGTTTGCGTAAGGCCATGGCGCATTTTGGCATTCGTCCCATGCCGGACCACGCTTTCCACAGCGCGGTGGATGACGCCTACTACTCCGCGCTGGTGTTTCAGCGTTTCCCCTCAGCAGAAGAGGTTAAGGATTTTCCCGAAACCCCAAAAACATTAGGGCACACCGGCGATAAGGTACAAAAGAAAACTCCTCAACGCAGAGTCAACGATATTCAAGTAGCCCTGAAAAGCAGAACCGCCATGTGTCCTCCCTGCCCCGTATGCGGCAAACGCACCATTGTGCCCGAAGGATATGTACCCCAAAGTCAGGAGTTGACCTTTTTAGCCCTGGCCGACTGTAAGAAGCACGGTCTGATTAAATCTGAAATACAGTTTATCCCCCATTCCCAGGGCGGTTATTTAATGAACAACCAAGTATCCCTGTCGGAGGAACAGCACCCCGCCTACGTGCGTACAAAGCACCTGCAATGGGCGCAAAAGGTGGCACGTCTTAAAGAAAAGGAGGAGCAGGCTTGCTAATTCGCCTTGATGGTAAAGAAAATAATTATCCTACACCTGTATCTGTTGCACAAGTTGTGCGGGATTTGCTTCCGGAGCAGCAGCAAATTGTGCTGGGGTGTTTTTGTAATGGGCCGGTGTTTGAATTGAACCACATTCTGCGCACAGGGTGTGATATGCAAACCATCACCTACCAGGATGAGGAAGGCCGCCGCATCTATGAGCGTACTTTACGCTTCGTATTGCTTTTGGCCGCAAGACGCTGTTTCCCCGGCGAGCAGGTGCGCATTGAGCATTCCATCGGCAACGGCATCTACATTGTGCTGAAAAACCGCCGCCTATACCCCAATGATGTGATTACCATCGAAGATACCATGCGGGACATCATTAAGGAGAACCTGCCGCTGGTCAAATCAAAATGGAGCCGTGAGGAAGCCATCAATTACTTTTCCAAACAAGGGGATATGGAAAAAGCGCGGCTATTATCCTACCGTCCCTATGATTTCTTTCATGTGTATCAGTGCGGCGGCATGGCGGAATATTTTTACGGCGCCATGCTTCCCTCTACGGGATGGGTACCTGTATTTGCCCTGCATCCCAAGCCCCCCGGCCTGGTTATGCTGCTCCCCTCCAAGGAGGACGCCAGGCAACCGGCCGCTTTCATCAGCCAGCCCAAGCAGATGGCTACCTTCGCCCAGAGCAACTACTGGTGCCGCGTACTGGACTGCACCGATGCAGCGGATTTGAACGACTTAATCAAACAAAACAGGCTGCGGGACTTTATTCGTGTCAACGAAGCGCTGCAGGATAAGTCGCTCTCTGAAATCGCCGACGATATCTGCATTCGTGGGGCAAGGGTTATCTTTATCTCCGGCCCTTCCTCCAGCGGCAAAACAACCTTTGCGAATCGGCTCAGCATCCACCTAAGGGTGAATGGCCTGCGCCCGGTTATCATTTCCATGGATGATTATTACCGCAACCGGACAGAGTTGCCTCTGGAAGAGGATGGGCAGCCGGATCTGGAGGCTTTAGACGCTCTGGATATCCCTCTGCTTAGGCAATGCCTTGCGAGCTTAATGACGGGGCAGCCAACCCAAATGCCCCGCTTCGACTTTACCACCCAGCGGCAGACAAGAGACGCCTACACCTTAAGCATTGACCATCAGCAACCCCTGATTATTGAGGGCATTCATGGATTAAACCCTTCCCTGCATGAAGGATTTGACCCGAAGGCTTTGTTCAAAATCTATATCAGCGAGTTAACATGCCTGAATCTTGACAACCACAACCGCATCCGTACTACCGATGCGCGGCTTTTGCGCCGCATTGTGCGGGATTACCAGTTCCGTAACACCAGCCCGCTGGATACCCTTACCCTATGGGATAAGGTGCGTCGGGGAGAAGAGAAATGGATTTTCCCCTACCAGGAAAATGCAGACGTGATGTTCAACTCCGCCCTGCATTACGAGTTGCCCATCCTCAAGCGCCTGTCCTTTGATATGCTGCGCAGCATTCCAAAAGATAATATGCACTATTTAAAAAGCAATCGCATCATCAAGATACTTAACTATCTACTGGAAGCGCCCGAAGACATCATGGACGAAATCCCGCCGCTGTCTATCCTCAGAGAGTTTATTGGCGGTAATACTTTATATATGAACGATGGTCATCACTAAGTTTAGGAAGGAGTTTTCTTCGTGAAAACTGCTTTGTTCATTCGCAACGCCTTTTTGTACACCTCTTCCTTTCAGGCAATACAAAGAGATATGGAAGAAGCTGCAAAAGGACAGGGCTTTTGGTTTGATTGCCGCACCAACGCGGACTTTGTTCCGCCGGAAGCCTTGGACAACCTGCCGCCGATAGCCTTGTTCTGGGATAAAGATATCCGCCTTGCCAAACTGCTGGAGCACAGCGGCCTTAGGCTGCTGAATTCAGCAAACAGCATTGAAATATGTGATGATAAGACCCTTACCTACCTGTGCCTGAAGGATCGTTTGCCCATGCCGCAAACGCTGCTGTGCCCCAAAACATTTGAGGGATTAGGCTACGAAGGGATGGATTTTGTGCACCAAGCTGCCCAAGTGTTGGGGCTCCCTTTTGTCATCAAGGAAGGCTATGGCTCCTACGGCAATCAGGTTTATCTGGTGCATACGGTAGAAGAAGCCAAAGAGCTGCTTGGCAGGCTGAAAGCCGTTCCCGTCCTGTTTCAAAGATTCATCAAAGAAAGTGCCGGACGGGATGTGCGGGCCTATGTCGTCAACGGTCAGGTGGTCTACGCGATGACGCCGCGCAAATTCGCTCTCCAC
>CAZCBC010000037.1:4439-4827 GCA_964496775.1 uncultured Oscillospiraceae bacterium | reverse complement strand
TGGATTTTGCAGGGGTGGATTTATTGTTTTCCAATGAGGGGCCTTTGTTGTGCGAAGTAAATTCCAATGCCCATTTTGCGGCGCTGAAAGAGGTTACGGGTGTCAACCCCGCTGACGCCATTGCTGCCATGATTAAGGACTTGCTATGACCGGATGGCTTGTTTATCGACGAGAGGATGTCCAGCGCAACCAGTTTTTTATCAACAAATGGATGAAAGCAGGGGCAACGCGCAAGGTTTCCATGATGCTTGTCACCCTGGAGGAACTCTCCTTTGGCGTGAAAAGCAACCAGCCCTTCCTCCTGCGGCACGGACAAAATGAAAAGCCCGCCTTTATCGTCATGCGGGTGCAGCAGCCCCTGTTGTCCCTGCACATTGAAAGCATGGGC
>CAZCBC010000037.1:0-4429 GCA_964496775.1 uncultured Oscillospiraceae bacterium | reverse complement strand
GTGTTTAACAACGCTCAGGTTGCCCGTATTTGCAACGATAAACGGCTAACCCACAATGCTTTGCAAGGCATTGTCCCCATGATGGACACTGCCTTCGTGGAAGCAGATACCTTTGTACAGCCCTTTGACTTCCCCGTGGTGGTCAAAGCTGCCCACAGTTGCGGAGGACGGCACGTCTTTCTATGTCAGGATGAACAAAGTTACCGCCTTGCCCTAAGTACCTGCGCTCCTGATGCGGTAGTGGTGCAGCCTTTATGTGATACCCCGGGCAAGGATGTCAGGGTGTACGTGCTGGGCAACCGTATCGTTCAAACCATGATGCGCTTTTCCTCTGACGGGGATTTTCGCAGCAACCTTGGACAGGGCGGCAATACCCAGCCCTATTCGTTGGATGCCGAAACCCATCAATATGTAGAGCGCATTCTCGGGCAATTTTCCTTTGACCTGGCAGGCATCGATTTTATTTTTCATCAGGGAAAACTTGTCTTCAACGAGATAGAGGACGCTGTGGGTACCCGCATGCTGTACATCCATACAAATATGGATATTGTAGCCATGTATCTTGACCATATTGCAGAACGCTTGTCCATATACGGCAATAATGTTACAATTCAATGAAGGGTACGGGTTGAAGATTCGCCCTTCCATAGGCTATAATACATTCGTACCTAAGGAGAAGCATGGAACTGAACCTGCATGGAAAAAACCTGCATCAGGCACGCGTGGCGCTGATGAGTGCGCTGAAAAGCGCCCGCGCCTCCGATTACCGCCTGAGGGTGGTACACGGCTTTCGAAATGGTACGGCGCTGCGCGACATGTGCAGGCAGGAGTTTTCAACACATCCGCGCGTGCTGCGCATTGAACAAACACCAAACCCCGGGGAAACGATTTTTGTCCTCCGGGAATACTAATCAAGGAGAGCATGATGCGTTCTACCTCCCCCAAGAGAAACCCGCGAAAGACCCGCCAAACGGAGCGGCGTATTGGGCTGCTTGTCTTTTGTATTGCTGTTTTGGCCTTATTTGTTATCTTTGGCCCCAAGGAACCCCTTATCCGGGCATTGAATGTCAACCCTGATGGACAGGTGGTCTCGTCCCACGAGGGGCTGGTCATCAGCGAGTTGATGAGCGACAATGCCTCTGCCTTCCCTGATGAACAGGGCAATTTCCCTGACTGGCTGGAGGTTTGGAACTCCACCGATGAGCCCATGAATCTGGAGGGCATCACGCTGTCCAACCGCTCGGACAAGGCCAAGTTTCTTTTCCCCAAGATGACGCTGGAGCCGGATGGCCGTGTCATTGTGTTTTGCGACAACACCAACCAAAACGAAGCGGGCAAGCCTTTCCACGCCAAGTTTAAGCTGAGCTCCATCGCCTGCTCCGCCTTCCTGTTTGATACATCAGGTCATCTGCTGTCCTCTGTGGACGCACCCACGCTGAACGCCAATGAAACATTTTACCTTAACGAAGAAAATGTCTATGTCAAGGGAGAAAACATCTTTTCCCCCGGTTTCCCCAACACACAGGAGGGGCATGACGCCTACATGAACAGCTACCGCATCGACAGCGGTGTACTATTGCTGAACGAAATCATGGCCGCTCCCCGCTCCGGTCTGCGGGATGAGGATGATGAACTAAGCGACTGGATCGAGTTGAAAAACAACGGCGACGAAATGATTGACTTAAGCCACTTCGCCTTAAGCGACAACGAACAGCGTCCCATAAAATGGCTGTTCCCCGAGGGAGCCATCATCGCACCAGGCGGCACCTTCCTGGTGTTCTGTTCCGGTAAAGATCGTCCTAATGTGGGCGGTTACCCGCACACCAACTTTTCCATCGCCGCCGAAGGGGAGACCATCACCCTCAGCACCCGGCAGGGGCAGTTGGTGGACCGTATCGTGTTTGATAACCTGCCTGCAGATTGCAGCTATGGTCGCAACCCCGAAACGGGCGCTTGGCAAATCTATACCGTCGCTACGCCCGGCGCTGACAACGACAGCGCCGGCGCCGCCATGGCCGACCGCTATCTGCGCTCCCTCAACCAAAGCAAAGTATATATTAACGAAGCCATGAGCAGCAACACCAGCACGCAAATCGGCCAGAACCAGCCTTTTTGCGACTGGGTAGAAATTGTTAACGAAAGCGGCCAGTCGGTGGACCTGTCCCTCTGGGGGTTAAGCGATAATATCTCCTGGCCGCGCAAGTGGCAATTTCCTGTAGGAACGGTCATTATGCCCGGGGAACACAAGGTTATTGCCCTGGACAAAAGCCCTACGGCAGGCACGAACGCCGCTAACCTTCGGGCACAGACATCTCCTACGGCCGTGCTTCCGGGCGGGACGGCTTTTTTTATTTTGACTCGCCCACCCCTGGTGCTGCCAACGGAACAGGCTTTCCCGGTTTTGCTGCTGTGCCGGTTTTTTCCAAGGAAGGCGGACTATACAAAGAAAACATGGAGCTGGCTATCAGCGTAGCTGGTGATGCGGAAATACGCTATACCACCGACGGCTCCATCCCTACCCTGGAAAACAGCATACAGTACACAGGGCCTATCCCCATTTCTGAAACCGTGGTCATCCGCGCAAGAGCGTTTGAGCCTGGGCTGCAGCCCTCTTCCATTATTACCGCCACCTATGTAATGAAAACCTACTATTCTATGCCGGTCGTTTGCCTGACCACCGACCCGGACGAGTTGTGGAACCCGGAAACAGGCATGTATGCCTCGGGCGAAGGGGTTGATTTAGCCAGCTATAAATACATCCCCTTCAAGAACCCCACCCCCACCTACCGCACCTTCGGCAAAAAATTCCGGCCTGGCTATGCCGAGATGTTTGATTCTGCCACATCTAAAGTGGTGTTCAATCAGGGGGCGGAGTTTGCCCTTATCGGCCAATACTCTCTGGATATGCCGCAAAAATCTTTTAAGGTAAAGGCTAAGGCCTCCCTGGGCACCAGGTATTTTAACGCCAAGGTGTTTGAGGACCGCCCGTTTGAGGAGTATAAATCCTTAGTGCTGCGTGTCAGTGGCAACGACTGCGTATGGACACGTATGGCAGACGGCGTCCAAAGCCGTCTGATTGACCAAATTCCCGACACCACTGTTATCCACCAGGCCTGGCGCCCCGTCATTGTGTACTTAAACGGCCAGTATTGGGGGCACTATAATCTGCGGGAAAGGGTCAGCCGGTATTTTGTCGCCCAGCATGAGGGGATACCGCTGGATAGGGCAGACGATATGACCATCCTGGAAGCCAGCTGGAAACCCTACCATGGCTCCAACTCTGAATACCGCGCTATGATTGAAAAAATCAAGAAGAGCTCCCCCGCTACCAATCCCGAGGATTTGCAATACATTCTGGATAATGTGGACGTGGATAACCTGTTCGACTTCCTTATTTACCAGATGTTCTTTGCCAACACCGACTCGGGTAATATCCGCTTCTATCGTGTGCCCGGCGGCAAATGGCGCTGGATTATCTTCGATATGGACTATGGCCTCTTCCGCGCCGCCAACAACGGCGTACGCAACATGATGAACCCCAAAGGCCATGGCTCCAACGACGATATCGACAACACAATCTGGGTAAAATTGCTGGAAAACCCCGAGATGCTGGATAAGTTCCTAACCCGCTTTGGCGAAATTTTCCGTTTCCTCTCTACCGACCGCATGCTGGCGCAGATTGACGAATGCTACAACCTGTTAAGCCCGGAAATGAACATGCACTTTGAGCGCTGGGCCGCCCTGAACCTGAAGAACATCTCCATGGAGCAGCCCCAGACGGTGGATGGTTGCATGCGTTACTGGAACTCCCGCGTAGACCGTATGCGCAACGTGGTGCGCAAGCGTCCCCGCCATTGCTGGGTGCAGGTAAAGGAATGGTTCAATCTAAGCGATGACCAGATGCTGCACTACTTCGGCCCCAAGCCCGATTTCCCCCCCGAAGCCCAGCTTGCTAAGGATGATCAAATTTAACGTCAATGCTCCCAAAATTTCATTTTACAAATTTTTAGACATACATCCCAATCTCGCCATCAGGCGAGGTTGGGATGTTGCTTTCTATCAGAATATAACGGCAACCATCGTTTAAAGCGCTGCGCATAGTTGCCTTTTACAGTAAGCACAACGTTTTCAATAATGCATAAAACTCCTGGAATGAATCTAATTATTTCACATATGACATTGAAATAAATCATGTTGTATGATAAAATGAAAGTTAGAAAAGTGCTAATAATGTCTTCCGGACATTATATGATAAATCATTGGAGGTAAAACATGTCTAAACTGCAAACACGCCGCGATTTTCTTAAAACGGCAGGCAAACTGGCCGCCGGTGCCGCACTGGTCAGCACTGTTAACCCGGTGCTTAACGCCATCGCTGAGGAAAAGCCCGCAGCAGTTGTTCATCCCCTGCCCTCCACCAAGCTGGATC
>CAZCBC010000036.1:8374-17881 GCA_964496775.1 uncultured Oscillospiraceae bacterium | reverse complement strand
CGTGCCCGCGACGCGGCGGGTGTGCCTGCGCCAGTGCTCCACCCCATAGCGAATCCCTTCGGCCTGCAAAACCATGCTCAGATACACCAGCGACTCGAAATCCTTGGGCAGGCGGAAGGTGTCCAGCATCTGGCTGACCATCTCCCGCTGCTCATCGACGCCGGTTTTTTCCAGAATACGGTCGGCCAGGGTGCTTTTGCCATGGTCGATATGGGCAATGATGCAAAAATTGCGTATGCTTGTCAGTCGGTCCTTCATGTTTCCTCCGGTCTTTCGTCCCAGTGTTGCTGCATAATTTCGTTTAAAAGGTTGATGTTGCCGCACCCCATGGTGAGCACCAGATCCCCCTCCTGCCCGTTTTCCAGCAGCCAAGTCTCAGTATCCTCAAAGGTGGGGGTTAAAAAAGCGTTGATGCCGTTTTTGCGCATGCCATCCACCAACATCTGACTGTTGATGGTGCCGGGGTCCTTTTCCCGTGCGCCATAGATCTCTGTTACCAGGGTGATGTCCGCTTCCTTCGTGCAGGTTAAATACCCTTCAAATAGGCTGATTACCCTGCTATAGGTATGGGGCTGCATCACGGCGATGACCCTGCGGTTTTTAAGCTTGGCCACGCTGATGGCGCTGCGCATCTCGGCGGGGTTGTGGCCATAGTCGTGGTACATTTTCATGCCCTTGATATCCCCGGTATACTCAAACCGGCGGTGGGCGCCAACAAAATGCGTCAGCGCCTCGGCGGCCTTTTCCAGGTCGCCGCCAAGGGCCTTGGCGGCTGCAATGGCACAAAGGGCGTGCAGGATATTAAAATCCCCTGCCACGTTCAAAGTTACATGCGCCATTTCCTTGCCGTGCAGACAAGCGGAAAAGGTAGGCAGCCCCTGGTCGTTTACCGTAATGTTTTTTGCTGTCCAGTCGCCTTTTTCAAAGCCAAAAGTTTCTGCGCGGCGGGGCAGCTTTTCCAGCACCCGAAGCACCCGCTCGTCTTCCGCGTTGGCGATGACCAGGCCGTTTTCCGGCAGCAGGGAGAGGAACTGGAAAAACGCCTCTTCGACATGCTCCATATCGCCGTAGCAGTCCAGATGGTCTTCCTCAATGTTAAGCAGGATGGCGATGGTAGGCTTCATGTGCAGGAAGGAACGGTTAAACTCGCAGGCTTCGGCAACAAAAATATCCTGTCCGCCAATACGTGTGCTTCCGCCCAAAGCATCCAGGCGTCCCCCCATGTGCACGGTGGGGTCCATCCCCATACCCAGCAGCATTTGCGCCGTCATGGCGGTGGTGGTGGTTTTGCCGTGGGTGCCGCATACGCACAGGGTTTCTTTGTACCCTTCCATTAATTGCCCAAGCAGCACTGCCCTTTCCATCTGGGGGATGTTCAGGCGCTTTGCTTCCAGGCGCTCTTCATCCTCTTCGTGTATGGCGGCGGAATACACCACCAGGGCGGCGCCGTCAATCTCTTCGGGATGGTGGCCTATTGATACGGGAATATCAAGCCGCCGCAAGCGCTGGGCGGCATGGCTGTCGTTGGCGTCGGAGCCGGTAACCTGATAGCCTTCGTTTTTCAGCATCTCCGCCAGACCGGACATGCTGCTGCCGCCGATGCCTATCATATGCACCCGTTGGCCTTTAAAATGTGTGATGTGTGGATCCATCCTGTATCCTTTCCAAAGCTTGAGATAAAAATCCAACCATATTATACTGAAAATGTAATTTTTAAGCAACAAGAGGACACGCGTCCTCTTGAAGCGTCAAGATGTTGATGATATACTGATACTGTCAGAGTGGAGGCATATAACGGATGAAAGAAAGCCAATGGAATCGGCTTGCGTGTACCCTTTCCTCCCTTTCCATAAAGGAAGGGGAGCTACTGGCGGCCCATACCACCATCAAGGTGGGCGGCCCTGCCCGGCTTTATGTTGATGTTACATGCGAACAGGATGTGCTAGACGCGCTGCGTGCCGCCAAAAAATTTGGGGTGCCCTTTATGGCGCTGGGCAACGGCTCCAACATGCTGTTTTCAGACGATGGATATGCGGGGCTGATCCTGCACTTTGGTGAAGCGTTTTCCGCTGTTACGCTAAAGGGACAACGCCTCAGGGCGCAAAGCGGCGCACTGCTGTCCCGTCTTGCGGCTGTTGCGGCGGGCGCAGAGCTTTCGGGGCTGGAGTTTGCAGCCGGTATCCCCGGTACTTTAGGGGGCGCAGTGGTCATGAACGCGGGCGCCTTTGGCTCTTCCCTGTCGGATAGGCTAAGTTGGGTGCGCTGCCTGACGCCTGATTTGGATATTCTTACCATCCCTGTGGAGGAAATGGACTTTGCCTACCGTCACAGCCGTGCCATGCAGGAAGGGCTGATTGTTCTGGAAGCGGAGTTTTTGCTTGAAAAGGGCGAGGAGAGCGCGATTTACGCCCTGATGAAGGATTTTAGCGACCGCCGCCGCGCTACCCAGCCGCTTAACTAC
Source organism: uncultured Oscillospiraceae bacterium (assembly GCA_964496775.1). Classification (GTDB taxonomy): domain Bacteria; phylum Bacillota; class Clostridia; order Christensenellales; family Aristaeellaceae; genus DTU024. The sequence goes on along the minus strand of CAZCBC010000036.1, from coordinate 15,420 downwards.
CCCAGCGCCGGTTCTTTTTTCAAGCGCCCCGAGGGCCATTTTGCCGGTGCGCTGATAGAAAAGGCAGGGTTAAAGGGATTCAGCATAGGCGGCGCTCAGGTCAGCGAAAAGCACGCCGGTTTTTTAATTAACACCGGGGGCGCCACGGCGAAAGATTTTGTCACGCTATCAGACACGGTAAGAAAGATTGTTGTAGAGCAGTTTAGCGTAGTGCTGGAGCCGGAAGTGCGCATCATAGGGTAAAGGGATGAGTTTTGCCGCCGAAATCAAGCGGGAGATTGCCCGCACCATGCCCGATAAGGAATGCTGCGTCGTTGCGGAACTGGGCGCGCTGACCCAGTGCCTGGGCAGCATCAGCTTGCAGGGCGGGGGGCAGGTGCAGCTCATCTACCGTACCTACAGCACCACTGTAGGCAAAAGATTGCTGACATTGCTTAGGTACTATGGGCAGCTGGATGCCGCCTCTACCATCTATAAGGATCCCCGCTTTGGGGGACGCTTTGTTACCACCATTACCCTGGCGTCGGCGGATTCCCGCCGCCTGCTGCGCCGTCTGGACGTGCTGCGACGAAACGAGGGGGGCGAGGATGTATTTCAGGGGGTACCCAAACGGGTTGTACGTCGCATCTGCTGCCGCCGTTCCTTTATCAGGGGTATGTTTTTAGGCTGCGGTACCATGACGTCCCCCGAAAAGGGGTATCATGCCGAGTTTATGGTAGGGGATAAGGCGCGTGCCCGCTTTGTGCAGCGTGTGCTGGAAATGTGCGACATCTCCTCCCTGCTGACGGAGCGCAAGGGTGAAGCGGCGGTGTATTTAAAGGACAGCGAGATGATTTCCAGGCTGCTGGCTACCATGGGAGCATCCCGCGCCATGCTGTTGCTGGAGGAAAAGCGTACCCTGGGCGCCGTTAAGCAGCATGTTACCCGGGCGCTTAACTGCGACCATGCTAATTTAAAAAAGCAGCTGGCTGCTTCCCGAAAGCAGGTGGATATGATTACCCGCATCTCCCATCTGGCGGGGCTTTCCTCGTTGCCGAAGGATTTGGAGGAGTTGGCGCGTGCAAGGCTATTGCATCCTGAAGCTACCCTGGAACAGCTGGGTCTGCTGCTTCAACCCCCCATCAGCAAGTCAGGCGTCCAGCACCGCCTGCGAAGGCTATCGCAGATTTCTGCGTCTTTGCACACTCACACCCCCAGCGTTATCAAGAAGGAGGATGAACCATGATTCAGCACGAAATCGATCTGACATGCGTGTTGCCTATTACCCGGGAAGTTGCTATTAAACTGGTCAGCGTAGCCGATACCTTCTCATCCCGCATTGCGTTCAAGTCTCACAATACCATTATTAACGGCAAGTCCATGCTGGGGTTGATGTCCATCCGGGACAGCCGCAATATCCCCACCATAATGGAGTGTGAGGGCGATGACGAGCGGGAAGCGGCGGCAGCCATGCTCGAGATGCTCAATTCATACAAAAAAGTTGACAAATCGTAATATATTTGATATAAAATAATGGGTTTTAGTAACGATATGCCGCGTATCACATCCTGCGCCCAAAAGCGCGGAAAGGATTGAGGGGAAATGGCAAACAACAGGAAGAAAGATCCATATCGCAGGCTGACCATTATCACAATTGTGCTGTTGGTTTTGCTGGTGTTGCTGGGCACGGGCTATGTACTGCTGGACTCCTACCAAAAGGGGCAGCAGGCTACCCTCCAGAAGAAAGTGGATGAAGAAAACGCCAAACTGGTACAAGAGTATCAGGCTGCGCTGAAAGAACAGCAGGAAAAGCTGAATCAGAAAGAGATTAAGGAGATGCCTCAGCCCGCAGTAACGGGATGGGACATTGTGGACTTTAGCGCCTTCCCGGTGGAAGGGGGGCAAAGCGTCACCACCTCACGCCTGGATGCTCTGCAGGGAGGATTAATACTGCTTAACCGCTGGCACCAGCTGCCGGCAGATTTCGCCATGGCGGAGGAAACCTTAAAAAGCGTAGGCGAAGAGACCAGCTTCCGTGTACCTGTCCGGGATCGTAACGTGAAACTGTTTCCCAATGCCATCGCGGCACTGGATAAGCTGGTTGCCGACGCCAAAGAAGAGGGACTGGAGTTTTATATCGTCCGCGGGGGTTACCGCACCATGGCGGAACAGACGGAGCATTGGAACAAGGAACTGTCCGCCCACCCCAACCGCTCGGGCGAGGGCTTAGTGGAAGCGGCGCGCGTCAAGGTGGCCTATCCCGGCACCAGCGACTATCAGTCCGGCTTCAGCTTCGAGATGGACATTTACAGCCGCGAGGACAGTGTCATTACCACCACGCCCTTCCAAACCAGCGAGCAGGCCAAGTTCCTCAACGAAAACGGCTGGAAGTACGGCATTGTATTCCGCTTCCCTTCCCAGGGCTATCCCTACGCCGATACGGTGGATAAAAGTTACATTACCGGTATTTCCAGCAAGTTGCAGTTGGACGCCTACCGCTATGTGGGCATTCCCCATGCCACCGTTATGCACATCAAGGGCTTTTGCCTGGAAGAGTACATTGACTACCTGGTGGCTAACCCCCACATTATTGTGTATGAGGATGGCGTGGCCAAGTACGAAATTTACCGCGTGCCCGAAGGGCTGGAAGACCGCACTCATGACATCCCCGCCAACGCCCAGGACTTCTTTGTGTCCACCGACAATATGGGTGGCCTGGTATGCGCCATTACCTATTAACATCGCACGAATAATTTAGGCTTATGCCTTGAAAAGAGCAAGCACTCCTGTTTTGATGGGGGTGCTTGGTTTTGGAGGGAATATGTTTTTAAAGGAACAAAGCTATGTGGTCATGCTGGCGGACACAGGCAGCATGTCATTGGCGGCGGAGAAGCTCTTTATCAGCCAGCCTGCGTTAAGCGCCTACATTAAGGCGCTGGAGGAAAGAATGGGCCCCCTCTTTGTGCGAAAAGAAGGCGTGTATGTGCCAACCTATCTGGGGGAAATATACCTTGCCAAGGCTAGGCAGATGCTGGCGCTTCAGGATTCTTTCAATTTGGACCACAGTTTAATCAACCGCGGCGTTAAAGGCAGAATACGCATCGGCATACAAACCAGACGCTCTCCCATTATTATCGGCGGTATCATTAAAATGATGCTTACGGAGTATCCGCAAATAGAGCCGATTATTGAAGAGGGTAACTATCAGAGCCTTTATCGCATGCTAACAGAGCAGCGAATTGATATGATGATTTGCAGCGTTGACCAGCGCGAACCAAACCTGTCATACCGCCTGCTTAGTAATGAGAAACTTCTTCTTGTGATACACGAGGGAAGCCAGCTTGCTAAAGGGGCTGTTATGCAAAAGGATGGACAATGTTTAATCGATTTGTGTGATGCCAAGAAAGAAATGTTTATTCTTCAGAATCCCGACCAGAGCATCCGCATGACCTGCGACAAACTGTTTGAGCAGAGCGGTTTTTTTCCGGAAAAATATCTTTTGATTCGAAATATCGAAGCGGCGATTCGTTTGGTATCCGAAGGGATAGGTGTAGCATTTAATCGTTCCGGTTATGTTGGCATTATGTCATCAATCCCTCATATCATACACGCTCAGTTACAGCAAAAAACTCAAGATACGGAATATGTTATAGCCTATCTAAAATACGACAATCCGTCTGTACAATTCATTGACCTATTGGATCGATTAGAGCAAGTGTTACTTGACTTAGTTCAGGAATATAAGGAAAAGTTATAAACATGATAAAATTAAATACATTGACATAATAATTAATAATGGATAATCTGCCCTTGAATAGATAATTTAAAGCAAGGTAGAAGACAATCTACCATCCGGTGAACTCGATGCTTATCGTCATAAGGCGATGGTAATATTTATTTAGGGGGATTGTTCCATGGAAGCGACAAAGGCTAAAAAGAAATTCAAGGCACCACATTCTCTTGTACTACTGATGTCCATGGTTCTTATCGTCACCGTGCTGACCTGGATTGTTCCCGCGGGTGAGTATGAGAGGGTCAAGAACGAAGCCGGAAAAACGGTGATTGTGCCGGACTCTTTCCATACCATTGAAAGCCATGCCGTATCCTTGATTGACATGCCCGGCTTGATTGTGGACGGCTTCATCAAAAATGCTGCACTCCTTATGATGATTATGTTTTCGGGTGCGGCGTTTTCCATTATTACCAAGAGCGGCGCGTTTCAATCCGCCGTTGCCATCGTTGTTGCAAAACTGAAAGACAAGGGGATTTGGTTTATTCCTATCCTGATGCTGATGTTCGGCGCGCTGAGTACGACCATAGGCGTTAATACCTTTATTGCCTTTGCGCCATTAACGGTGCTGATTGCCTTTTCCCTGGGGCTGGACTCCATGGTGGGTGCGGCCATTATCATCCTGGGCGGTGCGGTGGGTTTCTCCTCCGGCATGTTTCAGCCCAGCACAACCCTGCTCAGCCAGGGCATTGCCGGTCTTGAACTGTATTCCGGACTGGAATATCGTTTCTTAATTTTCGTTGTCTACATGATCGTTTCCATTGCCTACCTCATGTGGTACGCAAACCGCATCAAGAAGAATCCTCAATTAAGCCCCATGTACGAGTTGGATAAAAACAATAACGTATTTGAAGGCAAATCTCTGGACTCCTTTGGCGGGATGACCGTTAGAAAAACCCTGATTATCCTGTTGCTGTTTGCAACCATGACACTGGTCGTCATTGGCGGTGCGAACTGGGACTGGGGTATGAGGGAACTGGCAGCCGCTTTCCTGGTGCTGGGTATTGCAGCAGGCCTTCTGGCTGGTTCCAAGGTAAGTGAAATTGCCAAAGATTTTACCGAAGGCGTCAAGAAGATGATGGGCGCCGTGATGATCATCGGTACTGCGCGCGCTATTGGTGATATTATGGCCGCGGGCATGATTATTGATACCGTGATTGAGGCGATGATCAAAGTCATTACTGCGCTGCCCAAGCCCTTGCAGGGAATCAGCATGCTGACGACGAACTATCTGATTAACATCGTATTGACCTCGGGTTCGGGCCAGGCCGCTATCGTCATGCCTGTCTTCCTGCCTATTGCTGACGCCATTGGTATGAGCCGTCAGACTGTCATTACAGCCTTCTGCATGGGCGATGGCTTTGGCAACTACATGGTACCTACTTCCTCTGCCTTGATGGGCATTCTGGGCGCTGCCAACGTACCGTATGAAAAGTGGATTTCCTTCTTCTGGAGACTGTTTGTGATTTGGTATCTGCTGTCCTGCGCGTTCGTACTGCTTGCCCCCGTATTCAACCACGTCTAACGGAGTGATTTACCAATGAAAGAAATCCTGTATCAATATATCGACGCTGCACGCGACGAATTAAGCATGATGAGTGACGCGATCTTTGATACGCCGGAACTGTTGTTCAAGGAAAAGTTTGCGGCAAACCTGCTGTGCGACCGTCTTGAACAAAAGGGGTTTCAAGTACAAAGAGGGTTAGGCAGCCTGCCGACGGCGTTCAAAGCGGTCTACTCTACCGGCGAAGGCGGCCCTAATATCGGTTTGCTGGCGGAATATGACGCCTTGCCCATGGGACATGGCTGCGGGCATCAGATGCAGGGCCCGGCAATTCTTGGCGCGGCAGAAGCGATTAAAGACACGGTAAGGGAGATACCCTATACCTTAACAGTGTACGGCACGCCCGGTGAGGAAGGCGGCGCGGGCAAGCGGATTATGCTGGACGAGGGATACATTCACGAGCTTGATGTCGCGCTGATGATGCACGGCGGCCCTGCAACGCAGGTTGATGTAAAGTCAATGGCAATGAAGGGGATAGAGGTTATCTTTAAGGGACGCAGCTCCCACGCTGCCTTAAAACCGGAACAGGGCCGCAGTGCGCTGGATGCGCTGCTGCTCAGCTTCCAGGGGATCGAGTTCCTGCGCGAGCATGTGAAAGAAGATACGCGCATGCACTACACCGTTATGGACGCAGGCGGCCCTGCCAATGTTGTGCCTGCGCAGGCAAAGGGAAAATTCTATTTGCGCAGTTACAACAGCAGCTACCTCGAAACAGTATGGGAGCGTTTTAAGAAAATCATCGAAGGCGCTTCCTTAATGACCGATACAACCTACGAAATTATCAATACGCCGCTGATGAACCGGGAAAGCAAGGTGCCCGTGAATATTCTGAACGACATCATCATGGACAATGCCCGGGATGTGGGTGCCCCCAACATCAAAGGCGCCCGCGAAAAGACAGGCTCCACCGACTTTGGTGATGTAACCTATGTCCTGCCCGGCTCCTGCCTGCGCATAGCCTTTGTACCGGATGGCTCGGCATCGCACTCCCAGGAATATCTGGATGCCGGAAAATCCAAGGCTGCCCATGACGCCATTGTCTACTCCGCCAAAATTCTTGCGGCCACGGCATACGACCTGATTCGTGATCCTGAAACCATGGCGAAGGTTAAAAATGAGTTTAACGCTACGTTGGCAAAAATGAAGCGGGAATAACTGGAAAAACTGGCAATACAAAGGGACAAAAACGGCAACGTGCTTGTCCCTTTTGAAATGATTATTACATGCGATATTTACATTCTACTGCTGTATTTCTTCAATCAGTTCCAGTACTTTGAAGGTACCATCCGCAGCGGGGGCTTTTTCCAGCGCTTCCAGCAGGATGTGACGTTCAGCATAGGTGGTTTTCAGGGCGTTCACAAGGCTTTCAGTTGTCATATCTTCCTGGTACAGGATGCGGGCAATGCCCCGCTTTTCGTAGCTTTGGGCGTTAAGAATCTGGTCTCCCCGGCTGGCGCTTAAGGGCAGAGGCACGAGCAGCATCGGTTTTTTCAGCGCCTGAAACTCGTTGATGGCATTGGCGCCGGCGCGGGACAGCACCAGGTCGCAGGCGGCCAGGGCGTTGGGCAGTTCCTCCGTCAGGAAGGGAGCCTGCCAATAGCCCTTTGTGTTGCTTAGTTCCGGGTTTTCGTTGCCCTTGCCGCACAGGTGAATAACATCAAACTCCTGAAGGATACGGGGCAGCGCTTCGCGCAAACATAGGTTGATGGCCTG
>CAZCBC010000036.1:1651-8364 GCA_964496775.1 uncultured Oscillospiraceae bacterium | reverse complement strand
CATCCATCCTGGGCGCCAGCCTTGGCAGCGCGTCCCGAAGGACCTTGTTTGCGCTTTGCGCGCCCTGGCTGCCCCCCATCATCAATAGCACGGGGCGGGAGCCGTCAAAACCCGCCATCCGTAAGCCCTTTTCCCGGCTGCCGGAAAACAATTCTTTTCTAAGCGGTGTCCCCGTCAGCACACCCTTTGCACCCAGCCTTTGGGCGCACTCGGGGAAGGTGGTGCAGACCTTTTTGGCATACCGGGTGCTGATTCGGTTGGCAAGGCCGGGGGTAATATCGCTTTCGTGGCATAAGATAGGTACATGGTGCTTGCTGGCGGCCCATACCACAGGCACCGCCACAAAACCGCCCTTGCTGAACAGCACGTCCGGCTTTAATTGGCCGATGAGTTTCAGGCTTTGCCCGCAGCCCGCCAGCACCCGGAAGGGGTCGGTAAAGTTTTTTACGTCGAAATACCGGCGCAGCTTGCCGCTGTGTATGGCGTGGTAGGTAATGCCCGGCAGGTTGGTCATCTCCCTTTCGATGCCGTTGTAACTGCCGATATAGTGAACATCATAGCCCTTTTCAAGCAGATGGGGCAGTAGCGCCAGGTTGGGGCTGACATGCCCGGCGGTACCTCCGCCTGTCAATACGATGCGTTTCATTTATGCGTCCCTCACTTGTTCGCGGCGGTTTTCACTGGCGGCCGAAATCAACTGGCCCAGGCCCACCAGCAGAAAAGCGGCGCCCAGCATGACGGTGCACAGCGCGTTGACCTGCGGGGTTACCCCCACTTTCACGGAAGAGTACACCTTCAAGGGCAGCGTGGTGGTTTCGGCGCCTGTTACAAAGAAACTGATAACAAAATCATCCATGGACATGGCGAATGCCAGCAAAGAGCCTGAAAGTATGGCGGGGGCTGCCAGGGGCAGGGTGATGGTAAAGAAGGCCTTTAAAGGAGAGGCACCCAAGTCCCGCGCCGCTTCGTTCAGCGCCGGGTCCAGGGTGCTGAGGCGGCCTTTGACGGTGATTAAAATATAGGGCACGCAGAAGGTGATATGAGCCAGTATCAGCGTCAACTTGCCAAAGGGCATTCCAAGGAAGGTAAACAGAGACATAAAGGCGATGCCTAAAATTAGTTCCGGTATCATCATGGGCAGCATGGCCAGCTGTTCGCCAAAGGACAGAGCAACCCCGGCGGCGCGCCCAATAAGGGAGGTTCTCAGCGGCCTGCGCAGCATGCCTACCGCCCCCAGAGTACCCAGCACACTGGCGGCCAGTACGCTCCACAGGGCCACTTCCAGGGAAGAAAGCAGCTGGGCGCCATAGCCGCTGGTGGCGTCAAACAGGTCTTTATACCAATGAAGGGAAAAGCCGGTGAAGCTCATGACAGCGGTGCGGGTGGTATTGGCGTTAAAGGAAAACAGCACCACCACCAAAATGGGCAGATACAACAGCAGCATGATCAGCGTTATATACACAATAGCGAAAGGGGAATTCTTTTTCATATATCCCCCTAAAAAAACATATGCTCAGCCTTGCCGCCCATCCTTCTGTACAGGAGGATGATGATGCCGGTCAGCGCCAGCAGCACGACGCTGAGGGTGGCGGCAAAGGGCATGTCATGGCTTTTGAGCAATTCGTTGTGAATCAGGTTGCCCCACAGCATGGTGTTGGAGCCGCCCAGCAAGTCGCTGATGAAAAACAGCCCGATAGAGGGGATAAAGGTCAGCACCAGCCCCGCCACCATGCCCGGCGCCGTCATGGGAATGGTAACGGTCAAAAAGGCTTTGAAGGGGGAGGCGCCCAGGTCTCTGGAGGCTTCTATCATGCTCCAGTCAATGCGCTCTACACTGGAGTAGACGGGCAACACCAAAAAAGGCATCATGGCATATACCATGCCCACCAGCACTGACGTCTCTGTGTAGAGAAGTTTCAACGGCCGATGGATGAGGCCTGTATTCAGCAAAAAGGTATTTAAGGGGCCATTGGCGTAAAACAAAATCTTCCACCCGTAGATGCGGATAAGGGCGTTGGTCCAGAAGGGCGCAATCAGCAGAACCAGCAGCCAGGTACGCACCCTGGGGCGCGTTCTGGCAATAAAGTAGGCAAAGGGATAGCCCAGCAATAGACAAATAAGCGTTGTCAGGGCTGCCAGACGCAGGCTTAACAGCAGACTCTTTACATAGACCTGATCGCCAAGGCGCTCGTAATTCTTGAGGCTCATCGGCCCCTGGGTGGTGAACCCCTCCCCTCGGCTTAACAGGCTCAGACCAACAATATAGAATAGAGACAAACCAACAAACAGCAGCGCCCACAGCGACATGGGCAGGGCAGCCAATTGCGCGCGGTTTTTATCGCTTTGCATCAGGTATCCTCCCGGTCATCGTGCACCAGGCTGGCAGTTTCGGTATCCCACCAGACACAGACTGTTTCGCCGGGCTGCACCAACTCCTCCTGCTCGGTGGTGTGCCGTGCAAACAGAGTTTGTCCCGAGCGCAGCTGAATGGTGGCGGTGCGGTCGCTCCCCGCGTAGTGGCTTTCGATAAAGGTCCCCTGCAGGCAGGTGCTGTCGGGCGTCCGGCGGCTGTAATGCAGCCTTTCAGCGCGCACGCACAGGCACAGTTTTTGCCCGGGCACAACCCAGTCCTCCGTCCTGGCAGGCACGGAAAAGCCGCCGATATCCAGAAGCACTTCGTTCCCCTTGATGCCGGTGACGACGCCCTCCAGCAGATTGGTTTCACCAATAAAGGTAGCGGCAAAAGCGGTGGCGGGGTGCTCGTACAAATGATGCGGGGTATCCATCTGTACAAAACGCCCGGCGCGCATCAGGGCGATGCGGTCGGACATGTTCAATGCCTCTTCCTGGTCGTGGGTGATATAGATAAAGGTTATGCCCAACTGCTGCTGCATTTTTTTCAGTTCCGCCTGCATTTGACGGCGCAGCTGCAAATCCAGCGCGCCCAGGGGTTCATCCAAAAGCAGGAGTTTAGGCTCAAGTATGGCACTGCGGGCGATGGCCACCCTTTGGCGCTGGCCGCCGGAGAGTTGGGAGGGCATACGCTTACCATATCCTTCCAGCTGCACCAGGCGCAGCATGGCATCTACCCGCTGTTTGATTTCCTCTTTGGCTACCTTGCGCATGCGCAAGCCGTAGCCAATGTTGGCGGCTACCGTCATATGGGGAAAAAGCGCGTAGTTCTGGAACACGGTATTAACGGCACGTTTTTCCGGCGGCAAATGGGTAATGTTTTGCCCTTCCAGATAGACTTCCCCCGCCGTAGGCGCTTCCAGCCCGGCGATAATGCGCAGAGTAGTTGTCTTGCCGCATCCAGAAGGACCCAGCAGGGTTAAAAATTCACCTTTGTACACGTCCAGGTCCAGGCCGTTTAAGGCATCCTGGGTGGCGAAGGATTTGCGCAGTCCCCGAAGGGACAAAAGTGGGGTATCAGTCATTACGTTTCTTTTTCTCCAGCATAGCGTTCAGATGGCGCAGGTGCTGCTCCTCTTCCCGCACAATGGCAAGGAATGCTTCCGCCGTATCGCCCTGTGTGCTCTTGGCAAAGTCGGTATAGGTCGTAATGGCGATCTCTTCCTGCTTGGCAGCATAGGCCAGCATTTTTTCGGGTGAATCCACCGCGTCGTGCCGCAAGGCTTCCGTCAGCCCACCGGGAAACAGGATTCCGCTGCCATAGGCGCTAAGAAGCAGCGCTTCTTCGCTCGGCGGGGCATCCTTTCCAAGCATCTGCTGAAAATGCTTCAGGTGCTCCTGCTCGTCCTTGAGCAATTGGTCGAGTACATGTTTGTTATTGGGAGTGGCAAAGAGCATCAGCATGCGCTCATACATGCGGATGGCGCGCGTTTCCATTTCGCAGGCAATAAACAACGCTTCTTCAGGCGTCCTGATGTTGATTGGCATAGGCTCTCCTTTGCTTTCAGATTTCGTCTTCAAACCCCCTGGTGTCGCCCACCACGTACAGCGGCCTGCCCTTGACCTCTTCATAGACTCTGGCAAGGTATCTCCCCTGTATGCCAAGGTTAATCAGAATAGTGCCGCCTACCAGGAGAATCAGGCCGGCCATCCACCACAGGCCGCCCTGCGTACCAAATAAAAGCAAGATCAGCAGCACAAGCAGCATCAAACCGCCCAGGGCCGAAAAGAGAGCGCCCAGCAGAAGGGACAGCATCAGCGGCTTATCGGAGAAGGACAGGATGCCGTCCATAGCCAGCTTAATCATCTTTTTCAGGGGATAATGGGTTTCTCCGGCAAACCGCTTGTCCCGGTCAAAGAGGACGGGGGTTTGCTTAAAGCCTGCCCAGGCGAACATGCCCCGCAGATAACGGGAATGCTCCGGCATGCCGCGAATCACATCGGCTACCTTTTTGTCTACCAGGCGGAAATCCCCTGTGTCCCGGGGAAAGATATCCCCCGCCAGCTTTTGCAGGATTTTGTAATAAGCCTTGGCCGTTAATTCTTTAAAGCGGCTTTCGCCCTGGCGGCTGCGGCGCTGGCCGTATACGACATCGTACCCTTCCCGCCACTTGGCGGCCATTTCAGGAATCACCTCCGGGGGGTCCTGCAAGTCCGCGTCAATGATGACCAGCGCGTCGCCGCTGGCGTAGTCCAGCCCCGCAGTTACGGCAATCTGGTGGCCGCCGTTGCGGGCAAAATGCACCACCCGCACGTTTTTATCCTGGGCGGCCAAGTCGTTTAACATCGCGGGAGTGTTATCTTTCGAGCCGTCGTTAACATAGACTAACTCGTAACTGTCGCCCATCTCCTGCATAACGTTCGTTAGGCGGCGATGGGTTTCTGTTAGAACCTCCTGCTCGTTGTAGCAGGGGATGATAATGGAAAATACCGGTCTTGACATAATGACCTCCTTATAGCATTTTAACAAGCATGTTTTTCTGGTCGTCCATTTCCAGCTTCAGCACATCCCGTTTTTCCAAATCCTTCAGGATATCGCTGAAGCGCTTGAAGCCAATCGCCTTTTCGCTGAAATCCGGATACTGGCTGATGATGTCCGCCTTGAGTATGCTGGGGTTGATGCGCTCAAACCCATCATCCTTGTAGCGCTTCAGCTGCTCCTCAAAGGCCGTTACCCAGTTGCCGCTGTCCAGCAGGCTGCCTGTTTTGGCAGTATCCCCCTGCAGAGACACCATAACATTGTTGTTGTCGTTGCGTACCTTGATGACGCCATACTTGTTCGACAGCTTGGCAAGAAGCTTGGAAAAGGTATTGCAGCCGTAACTTTTCTCGTTGAAGTCGGGACGCAGGCGCAACAGGATGCCTTTCAATTCGCTGGCGAACATCTCGTCCTTGTCTGCCTGATCGTCTAGTATGCTTTGCAACACCTTCAACAAGGAGGCTTCGTCGCCGTTTTCTTCCACATTGGTTTTCTTGCTCTTGACATTGGTTGCCCGGCGGCGGGTGGTAACGGATTCCAAAAACTGGAACTCGTTGCAGGCGTTGATAAAAATCTTGCTGGCCACTTCACTGCGGGAGATGCCCAACACATATTTGCCCATGCTCTTGAGTTTGCCCACCAGGGGCGTATAGTCGCTGTCGCCGGAAACAATGCAAAAGCTGTCAATCAGCTCATTGGTATAGGCTACTTCCATGGCGTCCAGCACCAGCTGGATGTCAGCATTGTTTTTCTGGCTGATGCCATAGCGCAAAGAAGGCACCACGTTGAAGGTGTTGGACAACAGCACCTCTTTTAAAGCGCTGAAACTATCGGTATAGCCATATACTTTCCCCAGCAGGATATCGCCGCGGATTTTTACTTTTTCTAAAATATCGTTGAGGGTTTCTACTTTTGCTCCGCAGTTTTCCAAATCGACGAAAACTGCAAATTTTGATGTTGCCAAAATATATCTCCTTATGCCGTCAGGGCATGTACTTGCTCCCTGCTGATAAATATTACATTACCCTATTTAACCTTCTTTTGCACTGGGTTGTTTGTTTCCCGGGCAAGGCGGATCCTTCTTTTGGATACAGGAATGTTGTTCATCAACGCAAGGTAGCCTTATAAGTATAGCATAGGACGCCTGGTTTGAAAAGCAAACGTCCCTGTGCATATGGGGAAACAAAGCCCCCGGGCATTGCCCGGGGGACTAGGGATTATACGTTGTCTTCCTCGTCGTGGCGGTCTGCCCTGCGGCGCCTGCGTGTCGTGCCTTCCGCCGGTTTATCCGCCGGGGTATCAGGTGTCGTATCGGGTTTAACTGCCTTGGTTTCCAGGGGCTGAACAGGCTTGGCTTGCACTGTGGCATCAGGTTTTATCACGCCTTGTACTGGAGGCTGTACCTGCTGCGTCTGTTGTGCGCCAAGGGGTTTTGGACCGGGTGCGCCCTGCACAGGCGGTGTTATGGGCCTGTATTGGGCTGTTCCTGCCGGGGCTGCTCCCTGCTGTTCTGCAGCGACGGGCTGCCCGGCGGGACGGCATTGCGCTGTTCCCTGGCCTGTTTGCTGTTCGGGTTTAAACTGAGCAGTGCCCTGTCTCAGAGGCTGCTCCGGACGATATTGGGCAGTACCCTGCCCCACCTGCCCGGGTCTGTACTGTGCGGTGCCTTGCGGCGGCTGGGTGGGCCTGAAGGGAGCGGTTCCCTGCGGGGGTTGGGGCCTTGCCGCACCCTGTGTTGGGGCGGGCTGTCCGGGCCGTGCCGGTTGGCCAACAGGAGGTTGTCCAGCGGGAGGCTGTCCGGGCGCGCCGGGTGTACGCGGAC
>CAZCBC010000036.1:0-1623 GCA_964496775.1 uncultured Oscillospiraceae bacterium | reverse complement strand
TGCTGGTTTTGCTTATACATGTAGTAGGCATAGTATCCGCCGCCGCCGAGGATGGCCAGCAGGCCGATGGCCAAGAGGCCGGTGGGGAAGGATGATGTGGGGGCGGCCGGGGTTTCTGTGGTCAGAGGGCCAAAGCTGACCGTGGGCTCCGGCGACTCAGAGGGTTCCGGCGAGGGGGTCAGGATGGCTTCCACCTGCGGGGTAGGAGAGCCCATGGGATTAAAGGGCTCGTAACTAACCTGGGCAAGGGAGGGGTTTTTCCAGACCTGGGTATTAAAGTCCTCCACTGCGGTAATCTGGGACGCAGGCTTGCCGCCGGAAGAGGAGGCGCCTGTATTGGCGTTCAGGTATTCGGAACTTTGCAGGAAGGTGGTCAGTTGATTCATTGGCAGCACGGTAAAGTAACTGCCCATGACATATCCTTCGGTACCCCCCTGATTAATCTTATACCAGGTGCTGCCGTCGGCGCCCATCACGCTGCCCAGTACCAGGGCAAAGGCGTTCTTGTCCATCATCTTCACATACGCCGAGTTGGTACTGGCTTCTCTGCGCAGGCGTACCTTGTCGGTGTTGACATAGCCGTAACTTGACAGGCTGTTTTGTGTCAGCTGCACCTGGGGCGTTACAGCGGGGGCGGGGGTAATGCGGATGGAGTTCAGATAGTTCTGGGTTTCGGCAGGGTTCATCATGCGCAGCTGGTCCGCGCGGATAAAGCCATAGAGGCCATTGTACTGCACCACATGCCAGGTGATGTTGTCCTGGGCTTCCTGTCCCAACACCTGCACCACTTCGCTAACACCCAGCAGCGCAACGATTTCCGCGTTGGTATTGTAGTAGCTGCGCATGGGCACATTGCTGCCGATGGTGATGCCATAGCCTGTCACCTGGTGTTCAATGCGCACAGGGGTGGGTGTGGGGGTGGTTTGCAAAGTGTTCAGATACTGCTGCGCTTCCTGGGGATCAATGCGGCGCAGGGCGCTGTCGGGAATATAGCCGGTCTGCTTGATGGTCAGGGCATCCACGTGATTCCAGGCAACGCCTTCCACATATGCCTGGCCGGAAATCAGCACGATGGCGTTTTGGGGAAGAGTAGCCAGAATATACTCGCTGGATTCGCTGATGCCGGTACGTAGGGGCACCTGCTTGGTAGTCAGGGCATAGCCCCGGTAGGGCGCAGGAGAGGCTGATGCAACAGACGCCGCTGTTGCTGTCGCTTCCGCCGGCGCGAGTGTAGCGGTAACAACAGGAGTCTGTGTAGCAGCGGGCACTTCTGTCGCCAGGGGCGGCAGGGTACGTACCGGCGCGGGGGAAGGCAGGGAGGCCTGCAACTGATCGCTTTCCTGCTGGCTCATCAAATCGATGAAGCTGGCCATCACAAAGCCTTCCTTGCCGTTGAACACGGCAGCATACCACTTTTCATTGTCCGCTGTCTGCTGCTGGTAGACAAAGAGCTTATCGCCCTTCTTCAAATCGGCAACGACCTTGGCCTTGGTAGTGGGTTCTGCACGGAAACGCAGGGAATTGGCGTTGGCCACACCCCATAGGTTAAGGGCTACGCCGTCGGCCACAGGGGTGGGCGAAGGGGTGGGCGCCTCGCTGGGTACTGGGGTATACCCCAGTGCC
>CAZCBC010000035.1:17153-18120 GCA_964496775.1 uncultured Oscillospiraceae bacterium | reverse complement strand
CAGCGCGGCGCGCATCATGTCCATGGCAATCAACTGTCTGAATCCGAACCATGGAGATCCCTGCCTGGAATGCGAGAACTGTGTCACTTTACAAAACGATGCCTCCCTGGACGTGTTTGAAATGGACGCTGCCAGCAACAGCCGGGTGGAAGAAATCCGGGATATGCTGGAAAAGGTCAATTACCCGCCCCAGCAGGTAAAGTACAAGGTATATATTATTGACGAAGTACATATGCTGTCCAACGCCGCTTTTAACGCGCTGCTGAAAACGCTGGAGGAGCCGCCGGAATATATGGTGTTTATTCTAGCAACCACAGAGCCGCAAAAGCTTCCCGCCACCATCCTCTCCCGTTGTCAGCGGTTCGACTTTGGGCGCATTTCGGAAGACGCCATTGTTTCGCGGCTGCAAAAGGCGCTGGAAAACGAAACCGCACAGGAGGAGGCACTCATGCTGATTGCTTCCTCCGCTGAAGGCAGCATGCGGGACGCCTGGAGCCTGTTGGACATGTGTCTGGAAAAGGGCAGGGAACTGACGGAAGAACGGGTCAGGGATGCGCTGGGGGCTGTCAACCGCGAGTTCTTGTTTGACTTCCTGAATATCCTCAGCCGTCGGGACGCAAAAGCCGCCCTAGACATGGTGGCGCAACTTTTACAGGACGGGCGTGATGCCCAGGTTTTTCTGCGGGACTTATCCCGGCACGTACGGCAAGTTATCGCCGTAAAACTGGAAGCTGCCCCCGGCAGAGATGCCATGGCCGAGCATGTTCAGCGCCTGAAAGAACAGGCAAACGCGCTTCCCCTTTCGTTCATGGCGTACCTGATGGACCTGTGCATGAAAACCGAAGCCGATGCCCGTTGGGCATCCTCCCAGCGTACGACGCTGGAAGTGTTCGCTCTGCGTGCCTGTATCATCGATGACGCCAAGGATGAACTCGCCCTGCAGGCACGGCTTGATTGTTTGCAGAAA
>CAZCBC010000035.1:11706-17137 GCA_964496775.1 uncultured Oscillospiraceae bacterium | reverse complement strand
TGCCTTATCCCAGGCATCGCACCAGCAAAAACCAATCAGCAATCAGCCATCGCAGCAGGATACTCCGGTGCAGTCAGAGAGCCAGCCCGATGCTGTGCCCGATGCTGCCCCCCTTGATGCCCCTCAGCAGGAAGCCCCCGTTAAAGAATCATTGCCCACCCCGCCGCACGAAGAGGAAGAACCTGGCCCATCTGTTCCCCTCCCCGACAAAGCAGCTGCGGAAGTTCTACCAAAGGACGCATGGAACCGTATGTTAAACCGCGTGAAGCGGGAGCATACTTCCTACTATGGCATCATGCAGCAAGGGAAATTCGGCGGCTTTCAGAATGAGCGTTTCTTTTTGCAGTTTGACAAGCAATACGGCTTTTACCTGAACTTTATGAACGACAGCGCCCGAAAAGGTGATATCGAAAAAATCCTCACCGAAGAAATGGGTAGATTGGTTACCTTTGAGGCAATTCCGGAGGATAATCAGACACAAAAAGTAAACAAAGAGCAAATCGTACAGCAGGATATCGAAACCCTCAGCCGTCTTGTGGGACGGGAAAATGTCATTGTGCAGGAGGAATAGGTCCATTTGCGTCAAAACTGTTTACTTTGTGTTAAGATATGATATACTTATTTAGTACCCTCGCTTGAAAGCTTGGTACCGAAGGGAAAGAACATGAGCGAGAACCGCAACAGATATTCCAGCGCGCCGCTGCAGAATATGAAACAGGTGCAGCGGCAAGCGAAAGCCGCAAAGGCGCCAAAACGCACCAGAACACCCGCCCCGACAAGCAGCAGTATGCCGGTGGGCGGTTCCAGGGTGCGGAGTTTTACGGGCCTACAACTCATGCTGATGATTATATTGCCCGTATTATTTATTGTATCCCTTTTTGTGCGCAGCAACATGCTCTACCTGATTTTTGCCGCAGCCAGCGTGCTGTGCCTGATGGCAACCTGGCTGTTTTCGGCTTTTGTTCCCAATGCCAGAGCCACGCTGACCATCATCCATATCGCCATGGTCTTGGTTGTGCTTTTTGCTGTGCTGATCAGCCCTCCGGCCACGGTGCCTGAGGACAAAACAAACACCAATGATTTGCAATCCATTTTTGACAAGGAATCCTCCGCCAGCATGGTCGCTATGTTGAGCGCTCAGCAAGCTGCCACCGGCCCCACCGCTACGCCCAATCCGGGGCACGCCTCCTTCGCGCAGCAGCGGCTGGAAATGTTTATGAGCGCTTGGAGCAATATCGACTATGCCGCCATGGCCACCTACTGCGTTCCCTCCTGGGTTGCCCTGCAGTCTGACCCGCAGACAGCCATGTTCCATATCCGTGCCAACCGCTCCATTGTCTCCTACGAGATTCTGGACGTCACAGGCAATGATTCCGACCAAACGCGCACCATTAACATGCTGGTGGTAATCGACAAGAGCAATGGCAACCCACCCCAAACTCATCGTTTTCAGGTACTCATGGTGCGCGTAAATAATGAGTGGTATGTAGACCCCAATTCCCTGGGCTCCCTTGGTATTGTGCAAACTGAAGAAGAAATCGCCGCCCAAGCCATTGCGACCATCGTACCCACTGCGACGCCCGATCCCAACATGGTGCTTTATTATAACCCAAACGGCGGCAGGCTATACCATCGGGATCCCAATTGCAACAGCTTATTGCCCGAATATTTGCCCCTGACCGCCTCCTTCTACTACAGCGACCTTGGAAGCAGCCAGTTCAGCAGTTTGATTCCCTGCGGTACATGCCGCGCGCCCGCAAGGTAAGGAGTATTATGCGTTATCATTTGGACACCATTCCCGTATGGGATGCGCTGCGCTTAGACAGCGGCTGTCTTCTTTGCGCGCTGCGCAGTCTTACCGAGCGTACGCTGGTGGAACGTTACCTGGGAGCTTCCGTTATGGAGCCGGACACACGTATCAAGGTCAACGACAAGGGATTTTGTTCCCGTCATCAATATATGCTGTACCAAAGGCAAAACAGACTGGGCCACGCCCTGATGATGCAGTCCCACCTGGACGTTGTGCGCGACAAGGTCGTTGCAGCCTTTCATCAGGCAGAAAACACTTCAGGCCGCGGTCTTTTCAAACGCAAAGTTAGTTCTTTAGATAATCAAGCCGGTTACGCCTTTGAAAAGCTTCATGAATCCTGCATTTTATGTGAAAGCCTGGATGACAATATGCGGCGATATACGTATTCGTTTTTGCACTTATATGAAAATAACGCCGACTTTCAGCAAGCCTTCCTTGCCTCCCGCGGCGTCTGCCTCAAGGATTTACCCCTCATCCTTTCCATGGCGCAGGAACATATGAGAGGGGATGCGTACCGCAACTTTATCGCTGCGCTAAAAGAAAAAACCCTTGAGGTGTTGGACACCAACAAGCAGGATATCGATTGGTTCACGCTTAAGTTTGATTACCGCAACGCGGATAAACCCTGGAAGAACAGCAAGGACGCGCTGGAGCGTACCGTTAACTTCCTTCGGGGCCATACCATTGGGGATGACCCATGGCCGGACAAGCAATGAGGGCGCTGGTATGAAAAAGGCACCCCTTATTTTGTCCGGTCTTTTTTTCGGTTTGGCCCTGCTTATGCCTTTTTTTATCAATGCGCAGGTTCCCGCTTACTATCCAAGCACCGAATCTCAGCAGGATGCAATATTATATTTTCGGCACGGTGCCACCCCTTATCTTGGCAGAGAAAAGCGAACACTATATTTTGATACCGCATCCACCTTCGAAAAGGCATTGGTGCAAGGCTTGCTCGATGGTCCCAGCGCTGTGTACGCCCGCCTGGTCCCCATGTTTCCCGCCGGGACAGAGGTATTAAGCACACAGGGGCAAGGCGAAATTCTGTTTGTTACGTTTAATGAGCATTTAATGGATCCTTACCCCGACGAGCACCAGCTTTCCAGCCCGGAATACCGTGCGGGCGAAGGCAGGCTGCGCCGTACATTGGCCATGTCCGCTCTTAGCTGCACCATTACAGAAAACACCCCTTACGCCTATGTGCAGGTTTTGGTGGAAGGAAATACGCAGGTTTCCACGTCCCTGCGGCTGCCCCAAAGCTATTACCTGATGGACTCGACCGCATTGCCGCCTCCCCTTGTGAGGGACGAAGGCAGCATCATGCAGCCGAATGACGCCGTTGAAATGTTGTGCCAAAAATGGACAATTAAAGATATTTCCGGCATGCAGAATTATCTTACAGGCAGCCAAGATAAAGAAAAATTGCAACAAATGCCTCTTTTGATAGGGCATACAATTTCTGGCGGCACCATCTCCTACGATGGACTCAGCAGCATTGTGCTGATCAGCGCATCCATGCAGCAGCAGGATGGCACGACCCTCAGCCGTATTTCCTGGCCGCTGCGCCTTGTTTTCAGGGAAGGCGTCTGGCTTGTTCAAACAGAAACCCTGGTTACCTTATGGAGCAGGCCATGAAAAAACATGTTCGTGTTCTAAGCGCTATATTATGCAGTGCCGTTTTGTTAAGCGGCTGTTCATCCTCCGTACCAGTGAAAGAAGGCGCAACTGTTACCCTGCCCCCCGCCAAGGCCGTCTATCAGGCACCGGATGGGGATGAGCACCGTGATAAGGTGGAAACTGTGCTGCTGTATCTGCCCTCCGTAAGTACCGGACAGTTAACCCCTTACGCCATGACCATGGCGCTACCGCCTAACAGGCATCCCGCCGAAACGGCACTAAGCCGGCTGCTTTCTTTTTCGGGCAACGAAACCGTACGTTCCCTGCTGGATGGAGTTCAGCTGGACATGTTCAGCGGCAGCAAAGTGGAAGTATCCGGCAACACCGCTACGGTTAACCTTGGCGCTGCCGCCCTGGCGCTAGACAGCCAGCAGATGATTACCGTCAGCCGGGCTATCACCAACACGCTAACACAGTGGGGCGATATACGGTATGTCAATATACTGATTGCTTCCAAGCAACCGGGTATTGATATCACCGCCACGCTGCCCATGGGCAGTCTACGCAAAACAGACAACGAGGAGCCGCTATGGGATGTGCCTGCCGGCGACACGCGCTTCACCAGCGTCGCTACACTTTACTATCCTGCCTTGATGGGCAAAGGCGTTTTAGCCGAAGCGCGGGCGATTACTTTTGCCGGAAAAAACTTAAGTGATATGGTAAACGGGCTGCTGACCGCCCTATCCGCCGATGCATCCACCCTGACCGGCTTGCCTGATGTGCCCGCGCTTGATTTGTTATTGGCTGAGCCTGTCATCATTGCGGATTCCTCCACCGGCGGCGGCAGGGTCATTCGTCTGCATTTTCAAGAGGCGGCAAACCAGGTATTCATCAGTTCCGGTATTCCCCGCTCGGTCATGATGGCGTCCATTGTGCTAACGCTAACGACCTTCATCCCCAACATCAGCGGCGTTTCCGTGCGCATTGGCGAGGAAGAAATCCGTGCGCTGGTTCCTACCGGTGTGCTGAGCGGGAGCGGACGGGAGATACTCTTTGGCGATGGTATCATGCGCAGGAAGGATTTCAGCAATTTTCTACTTGCTCTTTCCCCTCTGTACTTTGAGAACGGTGAGGGACGGCTGACAAGAGTGCTGCGTCCCCTGCCCTTTTACCAGGCACGCCATGTGCGCGTATTGTTTGAACAGTTGTTACAGGGTCCTGATGCTGCGGAAACAGGGGTTGGTCTAAAAAGTACTTTTCCCGCCGGTATTAAAAGTTCCGACCTTTTGGGTTTCACCGTGGAAAATGACACCGTCCTAATGAACTTCTCTGAGGATTTTCTGCAGCGCTGTCAGGGGCTTTCCGCTCAGCAGGAAAGACTTGTAATTTATAGTCTGGTTAACACCCTGGGTGAATTGCGCGGAATACGCCGCGTGCGCTTCTACATTGCGGGGCAACAGCCGGAGACTTTATCGGGCAGCCTCTACCTGCCAGGCGAATTTCTGTTTAATCCCGATATTATACAGTAAACAGCATACGACAAAACAGCACCTCCTGCGTGGACATGCGTCCAACGCCGGAGGTGCTGTTTTGTGCGCTGTCATGCATGTTGATTATCCCTTATGCAGCGGCAGGGTGACAATAAAGGACGCCCCTTCCCCTTCTTCACTTTCCACTCGTATGGTGCCGGAGTGCAGGGTAACAATCTGTTGGGCAATGGAAAGCCCCAGTCCAGTACCACCGGAATCCCGGCTTCTTGCCTTATCCACACGGTAGAAACGTTCAAATACATGGCTTATGTTTTCCTGGGATATGCCCGGGCCGTTGTCCGTAACAGTAAGCTGCGCATCCTTTCCTACGCGCAGCAGGCTGACACGTATGCTTCCGCCGGGCTGGGTGTATTTAACAGCATTTTCCATCAGGTTATAGGCCACCTGCTCCAGTTTTACCTTATCGGCATACATATCGCAGCTGTCCTCAATGCTCAATAGCACCTGCTACAGTTTT
>CAZCBC010000035.1:9119-11696 GCA_964496775.1 uncultured Oscillospiraceae bacterium | reverse complement strand
GGGGCTTCAGGCGGTGAGCTGCTTCCTTCACCACGCTGGCTAAACTCATCCTCTCCCGCGTTAACTTCATGGTGTGGGCATCAGCATGCACCAGCGTCAGCAAATCAGAGACGATCGCGCTCAGGCGGTCAATCTCTCTGTTTACATCGCTTAAAAACTCTGTGCGAAGCTCCTCCTCCATATCCGGCTGATAGATGAGAGATTCGATCATAATCTTCATCGTCGCTAATGGGGTTTTAAGTTCATGGCTGGCGTCGGAAACAAACTGATTGCGTGAATGATCCAGCGTTTCCAGGCGTGCGCTCATAGAGTTGAATGCCAGCGCCAACTGCTTGATCTCGCCGCTTCCTTTTTCCGGCACACGGGCAGAAAAATCTCCCCGCCCCATGCGCTGGATGCCACGGGTCAATTCTGCCATCGGGTTGGTGAGTACGCTGGAAAACACCATGCCGCTCAAGATAGCGGCCAGCGCCACCGCGACAAAAATAATCACCATATTATCCTGCAACAAATACAAGTTCTGCATCATTTCGTTGACAGATGAAACCAGCACCAACACGCCGATCACCTGAGAAGAGTGGACGATACCCGCAGTGCACAGGCTGACCCATCCGTCTCCCGCGCGGCGGCTTAGGAGTGATTCTGTGGAGTAGGCCGTTTCACCCGACAAGGAGTGCACGCCATAATCCGCCGTCCGGCCTTGCACGAGTATGGAAGCAACCTCGGGAAACGCCATCCTTGCGCCATTCATCTCCCGGAAAGAATCTCCCTGCACTTTGCCATCGCTGTCTAACAATAGTATCCGGCCAGAAAGTTCATTGCTCGCCTGGGTTAAATATTCGCTGACTTTCTCCATTTCTACCGCATACAAAGAAGGGGCTGTCTGCACAGCCCACTTTTCCAAGCCCGTCCGGTCTGCCCGGATGCGCTGCTCAAAAAGATACTCCCCTAACATATTGGTTAACGTGTTGGCCATGACCAGAAAGGAAAGACCGATGATCAGCAGAAATGCCAACAGTATTTTCCATCGTATGCTGGTTAGCGGGTTATTCGTCGCGGTCAGTGAAATAGTAACCCACTCCCCACTTGGTGAAGATAAACTCCGGCTGTGTCGGATTACGCTCGATTTTCTCCCGCAAACGGCGAATGTGTACATCTACCGTGCGCGCGTCGCCGGAATAGTCGTTCTTCCAGACTGCGTCCAACATCTCTTCCCTGGTAAACACCCTGCCGCGATGGTTCAGGAAAAGCTGCAGCAAATCAAACTCCTTGGCAGTCAGGCGTACTTCCTTGCCCGCCAACACAACGGAGCGGTTGATAACATTTACCTCTAAATCCCGCACCTTAAATACATTGGCATCCTCAACGCCCGAAAACTGATTGGCACGGCGCAAAATGGTCTTGATGCGCGTTTTGACCTCCAGGATGTTAAAAGGCTTGGTCATATAGTCGTCAGCGCCGTATTCCAGCCCCAGAATCTTATCCATGTCTTCGCCTTTGGCGGTTAACATGATAATGGGCACATTGCTGACTTCCCGGATACGCTGGCATACGGTAATACCGTCTATTTTAGGCAGCATAACGTCCAGCAGAATTAAATCGACGGGCTCGGACTTAAAAACCGCCAACGCTTCCTCGCCATCGACAGCAGTCAGCGTCTCGTACCCATCTTTCTCCAATGTATATTTCAAACCTTTAATCATCAAAGGCTCGTCATCTACCAGCAATATGCGTATCGCCAAACCGTTCAGTCCTTCCATGTTCATGCTGTATGCAGCGGTGAATTATTCTGTTATATTGTACATCAAAACAGAAAGAAAAAGCAA
This sequence comes from uncultured Oscillospiraceae bacterium, assembly GCA_964496775.1. Taxonomy (GTDB): domain Bacteria; phylum Bacillota; class Clostridia; order Christensenellales; family Aristaeellaceae; genus DTU024. The sequence goes on along the minus strand of CAZCBC010000035.1, from coordinate 9,870 downwards.
GCGAATACGACATAATTAGTCATATAATAGAAACAAACTGCCCTTTTCGCTGCGTTTTCGTGCCTCGACATAATCATTTGCATTATAACAGACCGCGAAGATCCCCCTTCTCCGTCGCGGCAAGCACGCATAGCCAGGTAGCAGCAGTATCAAAGCGCGCATCATGCTTATCCGCACCGCCGCCAAACCATTCTTCAGACGCCGCAGCAATGGCTTCTTCCGAAATTCCATAGTGGGCGTACAATTCTTCCAGCTTGGGTGGTTTCGGGCGTCCTGTTGCGACCTTTCGCTGCATATTCAAAACGCCTGTTGAGTGATTCATCGTGCAAAAGGTATTAATCTTGGGCAGCTTCAAACCGCAGCGCTCAAACTCTGTTCTGATGTAACGGTCATCCGCTGCCACATTGTGGCCAATCAGCAGTTTCGCTTTAGAGAAGTCCTCAAATATTTCCTGCGCATCATCCTCAAAATAGCGCCCGCCGGAAAGTTCCTCCAGCATGTCCATGCTCAAGCCATGCACCTCAAAGGAACCTTCCGTCATCTCATCCACGCTAAAAAAGAAATTCTTCCCCTGGACTGCTGTTCCTTCCACGATAAGATAGGACAGCTGGCATATCTGCCCGGGAACAAGGGCAGTAGCCTCTGTATCAAATACAATTATGCTCATTAACCGAGAGCCTCGATTCTTTCCACGTCGCGCTTATCCCCCAGCAACATCATGACATCTGTACCCTGTAATTTTACATCGCTC
>CAZCBC010000035.1:0-9076 GCA_964496775.1 uncultured Oscillospiraceae bacterium | reverse complement strand
ATAATCACTTCGCCCCCCCGTTGGATCAGCAACACGGTGATGCCATATTTTCTCCGTACATCTATCTCATGCACAGTTTTACCCGCCCATGCAGCAGGTACACGGATGCTTTCGATGGAATAATCATCTGTTAAAGCAATCAAATCCAGCACATTGGGAGAAATCAGAGATTTCGCCACGCGCACGCCCATATCCCTCTCCGGAAAGATAACCCGGTCTACCCCTACCTTGCGCAGCACCTTGGCGTGTAATTCATCAGTGGCTTTGCTGATCACATATTTGACGCCCGCTTCCTTGCAAAGCAATGAAACCAGAATAGAATCCCGCACATTGTCGCCGATGGAGATGACTGCCGCGTCAAAGTTGCGCAGGCCTATTTTTTTCAGGGCGTCCTCATCCGTCGCGTCCATTTGAATGGCTTGGGTCACAAAGGGAGCAATATCGCTGATCGCATTCTCTCTGCCATCTACCGCAAGCACCTCATGCCCCAAGTCACAAAGAGTTTTGCATAGAGATGTTCCAAAGCGTCCAATACCAAAGACTACAAACTGTTTTACTTCTTTCATGTCCTTCTCCTTTAACCAACCAACATTTGTTCTTCAGGGTAATGCATACGGCTCGCTTTATTCTCCTGCCGCCGCATCAATACCAGCATCAGGGTTAGCGGGCCAACCCTGCCGATATACATAAAGCAAATCAACACAATCTGGCTGAGCGGTGTCAAATTGGCTGTCCCCGCGCTTGTAAGCCCCACCGTTCCCAAAGCCGAGGTTACTTCCATCATCAGGTCGATGAGATGAAACTGCTCATTCCATACGGAAAGCAGCATCATCCCCACAAGTGCCAACCCAAAGAAAATGACGAAGATGCTAAGGGCAGTCCGCACAATAGCCAGCGGCAGCCTGCGCTTAAAGGCAATCACATCCTCCCGGCCGTGTACCACAGTGGACACCAAAGCCAGCAAAAGAAAAAATGTTGTCGTCTTGATGCCGCCGCCTGTGGAAACGGGCGACGCGCCAATAAACATTAAAATAGAGCTGAGCAACTTGCTGGCATCCTTCATCCCCATTTGGCTAAAGGAGTAATAGCCCGCCGTCCGTGTCGTTACCGATTGGAACCAGGCATTGGCTATGCGATTGCCAGCCGAAAGCGCGCCAAAGGTACGCGGATTATTCCACTCGATGACGGCAAAAAGCACTGTGCCGCCAAGCAGCAAAGCTGCCGTTGTCACTAATACAACTTTGGTGTGCAGCGTAAACTTGCGCAGGGGATGACCGGAAATTGCTTCAGACAGCACCGCAAAGCCTAAACCGCCCAGCACAATCAGGCTGGAAATAACCAGCAGGATATAGGGGTCTTGCTGATATGGCTGAAGGCTTCCCAAAGAGCCGAACAAGTCGAATCCGGCGTTGCAAAAAGCGCTGACAGCATGGAACAGCCCATAATAAATACCCCTGGATACGCCATACTGTGGAATAAAACGTATGCTAAGTAGCACCGCCCCCGTTAACTCAATGCCAAATACAATAAATATAAAATGCAGCGATGTGCGGACAGAACCGGAAAGCCCCGGTAAACTCATACTGTCTCTGAGCAAGGCGCGGCTTCTGAGGGTAATGCGTTTTCCTACTACGACCATAGTCATCGTGGCAAACAGCATAAAACCCAGTCCACCCACCTGAATCAGCGCGATAATGACCAACTCGCCAAACAGGGAATAGGCGCCCGCCGTATCTACCACCGTTAACCCCGTCACGCAGGTAGCACTGGTAGCGGTAAATAAGGCTTGCAGGTAATTAACGGTTTGTCCCTCTTCCCACGCGACAGGAAGACGCAACAGCAAAGACCCCAATAGAATGATGATGATAAACCCCAAAGCAAGCAGCATTTCCGCTGACATCCTGCTTTTGCGCTTTTTAGACAGCATAGTTTCTCCTGTTCATTTTTTTGCGATAAAAAAGCCACACCTATATGCAGGAGCAGCTTTTTTATGGCATCATCCAAGGGTTGGATTATTCGTTGTCATCCTCTGCGTCATCTTCATCATCGTCTTCCTCTTCTTCTGTTTCAGGGAAGAGGGGCTGGTGGCAGGAAGGGCAACGATAGTCTTCTTCCAGGTCAAAGTCTGCCACATCAAAGCGGGTCATGTAGCCGCAATGGGGGCACTCGTACTCGACAACGCTGCCTTCCAAATCATCTTCTTCATCATCATGGCCTCCGCAAAAGGCGCAGCCATCCTCGTCTTCTTCATCATCATCGCCAAGAAGGTCCTCGATGTCTTCCAGGTCCTCATCGATTTCCTCAACATAGTCGTTCAAATCTTCCAGATCATCGCGGATATCATCAAGTTCCTGGGCAACCTCTTCCAGCGTTTCAATCAGTTTCAGCAGAAGCTTGTGTTCGGAAGTATCGTCGCTCAGCTTCATGCCTTCGGCAAGACCTTTTAGGAAGGCAACTTTTTCAGACAGGTTACTCATAGCTTTTTCCTTTCTTGCTTGGTCGTTGGTGGTTACGCGCGGGACAGATACTCACCAGTGCGGGTATCTATCTTGATTACATCGCCGATGTTGATAAACAGGGGCACCATCAGCTCAAACCCAGTTTCCAGCGTGGCGGGTTTGTAGGTGTTGGAAGCAGTGTCGCCTTTAAAGCCCGGCTCTGTTTCGGTTACTTCCAGATCAACAAAGTTGGGAGCTTCTACGGAGAAGGCCTCGCCTTTAAAGAAGCGGATATTAACGTTTGTGTTTTCCTTTACAAACTTAATGGCATCCTCCACCTGGCTTTCGTTCAGCGGCATCTGGTCATAGGTTTCCGGGTCCATAAAATAGTACAGGTTGCCATCATTATACAGATACTGCATTTCCTTCGATTCCACAATGGCGCGGGGCATTTTATCGGTGGGGTTGAACGTGCGCTCAATAACCGCCCCTGTCATAATGTTTTTAATCTTGGTGCGCACAAACGCCGCGCCTTTTCCGGGCTTGACATGCTGGAAATCGACGATGTTCCATACACCGCCATCCAGCTCGATGGTAATACCTTTTCTGAAATCCCCCGCTGTAATCATGTTCTTTCCTCCAATGATATAAAGTAGTGTGCAACAACCGTCGTTACAGGATAATCAACTCTCTGGGGGCGCTGACCAGGCTTTGCGCTCCCTCCTGCGTTATCAGGCAGGTGTTTTCAATCCGTACACCGCCTATGCCGGGTAAATAGATACCCGGTTCCACCGTTACTACATGGCCGGCAGCCAATACCTCGCCACAGGTCTGATTCAGGCGCGGCATCTCGTGGATATCAATACCCACGCCGTGCCCCAGGCCATGGCCGAAATTTTGTCCGTAACCGGCTTTAGATATCATCTCCCGGGCAATAGCATCAATTTCGCTACAAACTTTTCCAAGCTTTAATGCCTCCTGGCTTGCCATCTGCGCTTCCAAGACGATGCCATGAATCTCCTTCATTTTGGCGGAGGGCTGCCCGAGGGAAATGGTGCGCGTCATGTCGGCACAGTAACCGCCATATTTTGCGCCAAAGTCCAGTGTAATCATATCCCCTTTGGCAATTCGCCGCTGCGTAGGCACTGCATGGGGCATGGAACCATTTTCACCGGATGCCAGAATCGTGCTGAAGGCCAATTCTTCCGCGCCCAGCTCCAGCATTTTGAAGTCCATCTTCAGCTGCACCTCTTTTTCAGTCATGCCTTCTGAAATAACGCCGCAGATATAGTCAAAAGCCTGAACTGAAATATCGCATGCCTTGCTGATTAGCGCGATTTCCTTTTCATCCTTGACGCGCCGCAACTGCTCAGGTTTGCCATTCAAGGACATAAATGCCATCTCGGGCATGGCTTTTTGCATGGCATCAAACTGAGCGACGGTAACCTCATCATCCTCGTAGTACAGGGTAGAAACGCCTGTATTTTGAAGCGTATCCGCTACCACTTGGATATGGCTGCGGGATGTGGATATCTCGTAGACTTTAAACTGTGGCGCCTGCTGGCCCACCTGCTCGGTATACCGAAAATCTGTCACAATGCTCGCGATATCAGCGGTTAAAAGCAAAAGACCTTCACCAGTATAGCCGCTCAGGTAGTAAATATTGGAGGGTTTATGAAGGAGAATGGCTTCCTTTTCCCCTACTCCCACTGCTTTTAGCAGCCGCTTGACCCTGTCCATATCGCCCTCCTGTTGCCCTTGATTATTTGATATTCTACCACAATTGCACTTATTTGACTACACTGCGCTGCATATTTCGCATGATAGAGATTACGTTTTTTCAGAAATATGCGAAAGAACGTTTCGATAGATTGCTTTCATCTGCTGCGCGTCTTCCGCCATGGTGCCGCGGCTTTCACAGATGATATGCGGCGTATACCCCCGCCCTGCCAATATGGGAGCAAGATGCTCGAACCGTGGGCCATAGTCCATATCGGCAAAAGTCATGTGCTTCTTTTCGCCCCCCTTGCCATACTCCACTGTGGAAAAATGGATATGAATGTTCCGGGCACGTTCCACTCCCAGATATTCTTCCACAGTATCCAGTGCTTTGGCAAAATCTTCCTCCCGATTCAGGCAGCCATTCCCCAATGCGTGCAGATGCGCGAAGTCAATGCAGGGCATTAGCCGCGCGTCTTCCCGACAAAAAGAAAGGATTTCTTCCAACGAGCCTATCTGGCCAGGCTTTCCCATGGTTTCAATGCACAATTGGGGATGCAGGTTCGACTCTTCCAGGGTTTGAAGGGCTTGCTGCAATCCTTCAAAGCAGTTACTAAGTGCTTGTCCCCTGTCCATCTTCATGGCAGAGCCGGCATGCACCACCATGCGCTTACCGCCCATCCACTTTAATCTTAAGGCGGTTTCAATGACATAGTTGATGCTCTTCTCTCTTTTTTCCCTTTCCGGTGCGGAAAAGTTAATGTAGTAGGGCGCATGTGCGCTTAGCACAATGCCGTGGTTTTCCGCATGCTGACCGATCATTTCTGCAGTTTCCTGAGACAGGCTGACTCCCCGGCCAAAGGAATACTCAAAGGCGTCCAGGTTTCGCTCTTTCAGCCATGCAAAGGCCTGCCAGGTATGCTTGTTCCCCTGCTCGTAAAAACTGTCGGAATTGCCGGATGGTCCAAATAAAATACGGTTTTTCTCTATCATTGCGCACCTGTGCGTTTGTCAAAAGCTTCCCAAAGCGGCGCGTAAATCTGTACCGCTTGCTCATGCTCAGCCAGCGTGCGGGAAAAATGCAGTTCCCCTGTATCAGGATCCTTACTGCAAAAGTAAAGGATGTTCTCTTGAATAAAGGTTTCGTCGGGATACAGCGCCGCCTGTATCGCGGCGGGAGAAGGGCTGCATATGGGCCCAACCGGTAACCCCTTGTTACGGTAGGTATTAAAAAGAGACTGTATGTTTAAGTCGTTTTTGTTCAGTACCATACGCTTGGTGCCCAAAACATATTTGATGGTCACATCGCTGCCCAATGTCATGTTCTGTTTGAGGCGATTATGAAAAACGGCGGACACCCTGGAGAAATCGGCAGTCTTTGCTTCCTTTTCTATCATGGAGGCCAGGGATATCACCTGATCCATGGACATCCCCAGTTCTTCTGCCCGGGCATGGAAAGGTTCTTTATATACTGCCTCTGTCTGCGCCAGCAGTTTTTTGATGATGTCATTCTCGTCCGCCGAAATATAAATCTCATAGGTATCGGGCGCCAGATACCCCTCCAGGACATATTTTCTATCCGCAGCGCGTCCGGACCTCAGCACATCAGAAATATAATAGTACATATCAAACTCGCTGCCGCTGCGGCACTTGCTTAAAAAAGCATCGCTATTTGGCAGCACCTTTTCCTTTACCAGATAAGCAGCTATGTCTTCAATGGTCCAACCAGGGATGATGGTGATGCTTCGCACCATGGGGCGGCCATCGCCGGAAGCCAGGTTCTCTAGAATTTCCCGAACGCTCATGGCTTTGGTCAGCTTATATTCCCCCGCCTGAATTTTCTGGCTGAAGCCGCTAAAGTCCGCATAGTATTTAAAAAGGGAACTGCCGCGGACAATATTCTGCTTTTCCAGATTTTTAGATACCCTGCTTAAGCTATCACCATTGTTGACCACAAAAACAACCTCATTGTTATCCAACGGGTTTACCGGGTCAATCCATTCTTTCCGGGCCTTATTAACAACTGTAGACACCACGCCGATCAGCAACAGCGCCGCGCACACAAAAATAAGCACGGGACGAAGCATGCTCCATAACCAACTGTACCAGTAGATACCATACTCCCTTTCCTCGTGAAGGGATTCATGGGTGTAGATTTTGTTTTGCTTTTTCTTTCTCATGTATTCCTTATATGCCGTCGGGCAAATCAAACTGCATATCGGCAGCATCCGTCAACATTTTTAGTACATCCCCCATCATTTTTTGCAGCCGAAGCTCCGCCATCAGGTATCTGGATGTATCCGTTCCTGCATATAGCAAAGAAGATATCTGCGTAAAGCGTTGCATGTCCTCCGGCGGCATACCGCCGCCGGCCATTGCACTCATCTGCAAAGCAATCTGCAATCTTTTATATTCCTTAATCAAAGCCATTCCGGCATCACTGTCTGCCACGCTTTCTTTCGCCGCCGCAAACTCCAGATACTCCGGTGACTGTCTGATTTCATTCGCCAGCGTTTTCGCTGTTTCCATTAACATCGTTGCACCTCAAGCCATAGAAATAGAGGCCGAACACGTCGGCCTCTTTAGTATAGCATAGTCAACCAAGGTCAACAATCACCGGTAAAATCATGGGATTGCGCTTGATTTTATCAAAAATGTAGCGGCGCAGCTCATCCTTGATGCGGTTCTTGATGCTGGGCCAGTCGCTACCCTCAATCCTGTTATAGGATTCGATAATCTGCCGTGCGGTATCACGAATTCCATCGATAAGGTCTTCGTTCTCCCGTACATAAACAAATCCACGGGAAATAACATCAGGCCCGGAAACAAGGACGCCGTTGGTTCTGTCAAAGGCCATGGCTACAATAATCAGGCCATCCTCCGACAAGTGCTTGCGGTCGCGAAGCACAACATTGCCCACATCGCCAATACCCAAACCATCAACCAAAACAGTGCCATTGGGCACAATGCCGGCCAGGGAGAGGGTATTCTCGTTCATTTCGATAACCTGACCGATTTCAGGCAACACAATATTCTCCCGGGGCATATCCATGGCCTCAGCTAATTCAGCATGCTGCCACAGCATGCGGTATTCACCATGTACAGGGATGAAATACTGAGGTTTTATCAAAGCATGCATCAGTTTTAGTTCTTCCTGGCAGGCGTGCCCGGAAACGTGTACGTCCGCCATGGCTTCGTAAATAACTTCTGCGCCGCAACGGTATAGCTGGTTAATCACACGGGAAACAAACACCTCATTGCCGGGAATGGGAGTCGCCGAGATAATCACCTTATCCGTCGGCTTAATCTGAAGCTTGCGATGCTCAGCAAAAGCCATGCGGGTAAGGCCACTCATCGGCTCGCCCTGGCTGCCTGTCGTCAGTACAACAACCTGGTCATCCCGATAGTTGTTGATTTCATCCATATCAATCAGGTTGTCCCGGGGAATGACCAATTCACCCAGTTCCATCGCAACGGTGCTGACATTAATCATGCTGCGGCCGACAAAGCAAATTTTGCGCCCGTACAGGGCTGCACAATCCGCCACCTGCTGCACGCGGTTAATATTGCTGGCAAACATCGCTATGATGACGCGCCCCCGGGCAGTACTAATCTGTTGATTAAAGGTTTCACCAATTTTCCGCTCGGACATGGTATAGCCCGGACGCTCAACATTGGTGCTTTCGCACAATAAGGCAAGTACGCCGCGCTCGCCAATAGCTGCCAGCAAACTTAAATCAGTAGGCGCGCCATCTGAAGGCGTAAAGTCAATCTTAAAGTCGCCGGAGAAAACAATCGTTCCGGCGGGGGATGAAATAGCAATCGCATACGCACCGCTGATAGAATGGCTAACCTTTATAAATTGCACGGTGAAGCATCCAATATGAACAATCTGGCGCGGCAATACAGCGTTAAACTTGATGCCGCCTATGCCATGTTCCTTTAATTTGTTTTCTACCAGTGCCAGGGTAAGCCGGGAGCCGTAAACAGGCGCAGGCGCCCTATCAAGTACATAGGGCGTAGCGCCAATATGGTCTTCGTGGCCATGCGTAAACAAATAGGCACGTATTTTTTCCTTATTGGCAATTAAATAGCTGACATCAGGAATAACCAAGTCAATCCCCAGCATGTCATCCTTGGGAAATATAGACCCGCAGTCAACAACAAGAATATCGTTCTCGCATTCGACGACAGTTATATTCTTGCCAATCTCATCCACGCCACCAAGCGGGATGATACGCAATTTTGATTTTTCGGGCACAATGTACCTCCTTTATCGTAAATAACAATATATAAATTCTTTATTCTTCTGTCCCTTGTTCATGGACAGCAACAATGTGAGGTTGCCACTTAGGCTGCGTTTGCAACCACTGGTCTATTCTTTTTACTACAATAAAGAATAATGCCATCATTCCTAATCCGGCAAGCAATGCTTTTGCCTCACCGCCAAGAAAATAATTACCTATAAAAAGTCCCAGAAGCAAGCCGACCAGCGGAATGAGATACATAATCACAGACAACGCCAATATCTTGTTGTCTGGAAGCATTACATCTACAATATCATCTATTTTCGCATCCCCTAAAACGCGCACAAGGGTCTGCTTTTTATTACTGAAACAAGCGCCACATTTTTCGCAAGCGTCCAACCTGTCGAAACATACCATGGGCCTGTTGTTCTCTATTTTGATAACTCTACCAGTACGAATCATAAATCTTCCTCACAATACATTGCACATTATAGCATGAAACCCTTTCGCTGTACAGAGTTTTGCATCATTTTTATATGATAAACGATTAGCAGATAAGGATTTCGCGCAGTTTTTACAAAAAGCGACACGCCTCGGAGTGAAGCGTGTCGTTTTTGTGTGGAGACCGGCGGCGACCTACTCTCCCGGGCCGTTACCAGCCAAGTACCATCG
>CAZCBC010000034.1:11381-18158 GCA_964496775.1 uncultured Oscillospiraceae bacterium | reverse complement strand
GGCGGGTTTATGACCAGCTTTCCCGATTTTAACGTGCCCTTCATCTTCAGCAACTTTAACGGCACCTCCGGCGATGTGGACGTGCTGACTCACGAGGCGGGCCACGCCTTCCAGGGCTACATGCAGCGGCATGTGCGTCCCCTGGATTTGACCGAGATGACCATGGAGGTGGCGGAAACCCACTCCATGAGCATGGAGTTTTTCACCCACCCCTGGATGGAGAATTTTTTTGGCCCCGATACCCAGAAGTATTACTATGCCCATGTGGCGGATGCCATTAAGTTCCTGCCCTATGGCGCCAGCATCGACGAATTGCAGGAGTGGGTGTACGAGCATCCCGAAGCCACCCCCGAGGAAAGGCGCAGGCAGTACCGGGAGATTGAGAAAAAGTACCTGCCCCATCTTGACTATAACGGCTTTGCGTATTTGGAGCAGGGCGGCCGCTGGCAAAAGCAGGCCCATGTGTACGGCATGCCCTTCTACTACCTGGACTATACCCTTGCCCAGGTGTGCGCCTTCCAGTACTTTTTGTGGGACATGGAAAACCATGCGGAAGCCTGGGAAAGCTACCTCAAGGTATGCGCCCGGGCAGGCTTGGTGCCCTTTAAGGAGCTGCTGAAGGAATGCGGCCTCAAGAGTCCCTTTGAGCAGGGCACCATCGCCGCCATTACCCCCGGGCTGGAAAAATACCTTGACAGCCTGGACAAGAGCCGGATTAAGTAATGAAACTTGTAACGGTAGAAGATATGGCCTACTGCCGGGAGAAGAGGGCGCAGGCCCAGCGGGAGATGCTGGACAAACACCAGGTCCCGCTGGTGTCCTTTACGCTGAATGTTCCCGGGCCCCAAAAGACAAGCCCCCTGCTTCAGCGGGGCTTTGTCTGGGCAAGCGAAACCATCTTGGGGCGCCTAAAAGGTTCCGGCTATGCGCCCTTTGATATCCGGTACGAAAAAGCCTTTACCGGCTGGGAATTGCTGTGCGCGGTGCAGGGACGGGGGGAAGAGATGAAAAAAGCCCTGTACCCCCTGGAAGAGCAGGATGCTTTTGGACGCCTGCTGGACATCGACATCATCCGTCCCGACGGCTCCAAGGTAAGTAGGGAGGACATTGGCTTAGCGCCCCGGACATGCCTTTTATGCGACCTGCCCGCTGCGGTGTGCGGCCGCAGCCGCGCCCACAGCGTGGAGGAACTGTACGGACGGGTCACGGAGATTGTGGAGGAAAAAATCCTTTCGCTGATTGCCCGCCAGGTGGGGGAAAAGGCCCAGCTGGCGCTGCTGACCGAGGCGGCCATTACCCCCAAGCCCGGCTTGGTGGACCGTGATAACCAAGGCGCCCACCGGGATATGGATTTTGGCACCTTTCTGCGCAGCGCTACTGCTTTGCGCCCCTACTTTGAGCGCTGCGCCCGGGAAGGCGCGGCATGGCGGGAAGAAACTGGCCTGATGCAAAGGCTGCGTACCTTCGGCCTGATTGCCCAGGACGATATGTTCAGCGCTACCAACGGCGTCAACACCCACATGGGGGCCATCTATGGTCTGGGTATTTTGTGCGGCGCGGCGGGGCATCTGCTATGGGACAGTGAGGAGGTTTCTTCCGATGCCCTGCTTGCCTGTGCCGGACGTATCGCGGCCAGGGAAGCGGACAGCCTTACAACCCTGGCCCAAAAGGGCGTCCAGACGGGAGGCGTACAGCAGTACCTGAAGTACGGCCTGACGGGCGCCCGGGGCCAGGCGGCGGAGGGCTTTCCCGCGGTGAAGGATATCGGCCTGCCCGCGCTGAAGGAGTACCTAAACAAGGGGCATTCCCTTAACGACGCGGGGGTGTATACCCTGATGCGCCTGATTGAAAAGGTGTACGACAGCAATGTCATCCGCCGCGGGGGGATGGATAAGCAGCGCTGGATCATGGACAAGGCGAAGGAGTTCAATCAAAAACCCGCGCTGCCTCTGGCGCGCGGGCTGGACAAAGCCTTTATTGAGGAAAACATCAGCCCCGGCGGCAGTGCCGACCTGCTGGCGTTTACCCTGTTTGTTTACTGGATGTCTGACGCTTCCGTATGACCGATGGTGGCCACCATCACCGCTTTAATGGTATGCAGGCGGTTTTCCGCCTGGTCAAACACCTTGGAGCAGGGGGCGCGGAACACTTCGTCGCTGACCTCCATCTCGGTTAAACCATACTTATCATAAACGCTACGGCCTATCTCGGTGTTCAAATCGTGGAAAGAAGGCAGGCAGTGGAGGAAGATTACGTCCTCATTGCCTGTTTTTTGCACCATATCCATGGTGACGCGGTAGTTTTCCAGCAGGGCAATGCGCTCGCCGAACTTGCTTTCTTCCCCCATGGAGACCCATACGTCGGTATACAGGGCATCCGCGCCTGCGACGCCGTCCAAATCCTCCGTCACATGCAGGGTAGCGCCGGTTTCCTGTGCAATTTCCCGCATCTCGCCCAGCAGCTTTTCATCGGGCCACAGGGCTTTGGGGGCGACGGCGGTATAGTCGATGCCCAGCTTGGCGCAGATAATCATCAGGGAGTTGGCCACATTGTTTCGGGCGTCGCCCACAAAGCACAGCTTGCATTCGTTCAAAGGCTTTTTGGTGTTTTCCATCAGCGTCATGATGTCGGCCAGGGCCTGGGTGGGGTGGTATAAATCCGTCAGACCGTTCCACACCGGTACGCCTGACCAGCGTGCCAAATCCACCGCTGTCTGCTGCTCAAACCCGCGGAACTCGATGCCGTCATACATGCGGCCCAGCACGTTGGCGGTATCCTCCAGGGATTCCTTTTTGCCCATCTGGCTGTTGCTGAGGAAGGTGCAGCAGCCGCCCTCGTCAAAGCAGGCTACCTCAAAAGCGCAGCGGGTGCGGGTGGAAGCTTTTTCAAACAGCAGCACGATGTTTTTGCCGCGCAGGCCTTCGCCCTTTTCGCCCCGCTTCTTTTTTTCCTTCAGTTCTATGGAAAAATCCAGCAGGTAGCGGATTTCCGCGGGGGTAAAGTCTCTCAAAGTCAGCAGGGAACGGCCTTTCAGGTTGATGCTCATGGTTTTCCTCCTCTATCTTTCCGGGATAACAATAGTGTTCGCCGCTTTTTATGCTTTTCCTGCACGCTTGAGGGGCATCGTCATACACCGGGGGCCGCCCCGCCCGCGCCCCAATTCCGAGCCGGGAATTTCGATGATGGTCAGCCCCTCCTCCCGCAGGAGGCGGTTGGTAACGGCATTGCGGTCGTAGACAATGACGGTGCCGGGGGCAATGCACAGGGTGTTGCTGGCGTCGTTCCACTGTTCCCGCTGGGCGGCCACCTCGTCGTTGCCGCCGCAGAAAATAAGGCGCACATGGTCTGTGCCCATGGCTTTGGCCAAAATAGCGTCCAAGCTGCCCTGCTGCTCTATAACCGTCAGGCTGCCCTTTGCGCCGGGGGTCAAAAGATAGGCGACCAGCCGTGGCAGAATGCCGGGGTGCAGGGTAAAGGCGGCGGTGTCCACCTGGGTCATCACAGTGTCCAGGTGCATAAAGGCGCGCTTTTTGGGGATGTCCAGCGCCAGCACCCGGGTGATGCCGCTTAGTTCATCATGAAGCAGCCGCGCGGCCAGCAGCTCGATGGCTTCGGGCGTGGTGCGCTGGGAGATGCCCACGATGAGCAGCCCGCCGCCCACGTTCAGGATATCGCCGCCCTCCAGGGAAAAGGGCAGGTTCATGTCGTAATACACCGGCACCTGTTCCTTAAAGCGGGGGTGGTGGCCTAAGAAGTACTTGGCGTACAGCGTTTCCCGCTGACGGCTGAGCGCGTACATGCGGCTTAAGGCCGCGCCGCGCCCGATGGCCGCCATGGGGTCGCGGGTAAAGTACAGATTGGGCATAGGCCCGGTAACAAACAGGCTGTCTCCCCGGACCAGGCTGCTTAAGGGGTGCCTGTGCTTATCCGTCACTTCCCTTTGTGTGATGCCCTCCATGGTTTTTTCCACCATGGCGCGGGTATCCATATCCAGCAGAAGGTGGGTGATTTCCTGGCGGTAATGCCGCGCCTCCCCGCCGGAGAGGGAAATAAACTCCTCCACGAAATGTTTTTTTAACTTTTCGTCCGTGTCGAGGGTTTCGGTCATCAAATCCTCCACATAGACAACATCCACATGATGCTGCCGGAGGGTTTGGGCGAAGGCGTCGTGTTCCTTCTGGGCGCCTGCCACAAAGGGGATATCGTCAAACAGCATATGCTCCATGCGGGCAGGGGTCAGCTGTTCCAGCTCCCTTCCGGGCCGGTGCAGCAATACGCTTTGAAGCGGCGCTGTTTCAGAGTAGACGGATATGCTCATGGTTCCTCTTTCCCGCCCGGGCGGACGAAATGTATAATCAAAGAATAAATGCAAAATTCATATGCGGATAAAGTATAACACGAAACGATATGAAATAGAAAGGTTTAGAAAAGAATTCACAAGTCCTTTCTTGACTTAGTCCCCTGTTCTTGATACGCTTAGCAAGGCTTTTGGCCATTGAAAGAAGGAAGGAATTTGTTATGAAGAAGCGCATGATATCATTGATGTTGCTGCTTTCCCTGGTGCTGGGCGCGCTGCCCCTCATGGGTCAGGCGGCTGTCCACCCCCGGGAGATGGACTATGCTTATATTGACGCCAGCCGCGAATATATGATTCTGGGGGAGGAAAACACCTACTCCATCGTGATGAGCGGCAACCCGGCTGACTACACCTACACCTGGAACCTCTACATCCGCCCTAACCTGGCGGAGGATAAGCTGGAACGTGTAACCGACAAGAAAAAGACCAAGGACACCAGCTTTACCGTGAAGGTGGACAGGGAATCCCACTACATGGTGTATGTCGAAATCATGGACAAGGATTACCGCAGCGTTACGCTGTCCACCGGCATGATTTGGGCGGGCAAAAAGGAAGATGAAACCGACCCCAACACCATTATCGGCAAAACCAAGCAGCTGGCCCGCGAGGTGGAGCAGCAGGGCTTTACCAGCGACTATGACAAGGCGCTGTGGCTGCACGACTGGCTGACCCATAATGCCGACTATGACGAGAGCTTGACAGTCCACGAGGCTAAGGGCGTGCTGATCGACGGCAGCGGCGTGTGCGAAAGCTATGCCCTGGCCTATCTGATGTTGATGGACGAAATCAACATCCCCGTGCTGTACACCACCGGCTATGCCGGCGGAGACCTGCATGCCTGGAACCTGATTCAGCTGGATGGCGAATGGTATCATGTGGACGTCACATGGGACGACCCCATGGGCGGCGGCAACGAAGGCTATGGCTACTTTGGCCTGAGCGATGATTTGATGAAGCGCGACCACGACTGGGAGCGGCAGAACTACATCCTGCCCAAGGCGACAGGCACAAAATATAACTTCCTCACGGCGCGAAGAACTTCGCCAACGCGGAAGAGATGAACCAGGTGCTGACCGAGGCGGTAGAAAATGGCGAAACCACCATCCACTACCTATACACGGGGGATGACAAGTACTTTGGCGCCATGGATCAGGTGGGCCGCTGGCTGAAAGACAACCGCTCCAAGCACCTGATTGAAACCTATTCCCAGACGGGCAGCCGTTTTTCCGGCAAGATAGAAGTGACGTATGTCCAGGCAGAGGGCGACCGCTTCTTTACCGATGAAAAATCCTTTGACGAGGCCCTGGCTGCCGGGCTGACCGCCAGGGACCCGGTGGTTAAGGTGCGCTACCGCGGCGACGATAAGTACTACTATATCTCCACCCCGCTACGCAACTGGCTGTCTGCCAACTCCCGCAAGTATGACGTGACGGAGTACAGCTACAGCTATTATGACACGTCCGCCGAGATTACGGTATCCTACGGCGATTTTACCGGGTACACCCGCTTTAACACCGAAGAGGAGCTGAACACCCTGCTGAAGGACGCCATTGCCAACAAGCAGGAAGTGCTGAAGCTGTATTATACGGGCGAAGACGACTGGTTCAACATCGGCAGCAAGCTGAACAGCTGGCAATATGAGAATAAAGACAAGGTGGCGGGCATGGAAGGCGGCTACCAGGGCTATACGGCAGACCTGAAGGTAACATATAAGTAATACTGTTTTATCAAGGGGCTGCAGCAGAACATCATGCTGCAGCCCCTTTTGCGCAATTTTCTTTGACGCTTGGGCGGCGGGGTGCTATGATAGCGCAAGCAATTGCAGGAGGTTGTTATGGAAGACATTGTAAAGGCCGTTATGGAGTTTTTTACCAAGGCTACGGCGGACAGCGTACTGAACCTGATTGGTACCCTGGCCATGTTTTTTGTGGGGTTGTTTGTTATCCGCTGGGCGCTGCGCCTGCTGAAAGCAGCGCTGGATAAGAGCAAGCTGGACAAGGGCATTGTAACCTTTGTCAACAGCTTCGCGTCAATTGGCCTCAAGCTGATGCTGGTGGTGATGGCGGCCATTCAGCTGGGGGTGCCCAGCGCCTCCTTTGTGACGCTGATGGGCTCAGCCGGTTTGGCCATCGGCCTTGCCTTGCAGGGGTCGCTGAGCAATTTGGCGGGCGGGTTTATGATTCTTTTATACCATCCCTTTAAGGTAGGGCATTTTATCCAGGCGGGGTCTGACTCGGGGGTGGTTAAGGAGATTGGCATTTTTTATACGACGCTGGAAACGCCGGACAGAAAGACCATTGTGCTGCCCAACGGCACGCTATCCAATGGGGTCATCACCAACATCAGCCAGAGCCCGTTCCGCCGGATTGATTTTAGCTTTTCACTGCCCCTGGATACAGACATCGATCAGGTGAACGCTT
>CAZCBC010000034.1:1049-11365 GCA_964496775.1 uncultured Oscillospiraceae bacterium | reverse complement strand
CGAGGTTGCCCGGGCGCACCCCAAGGTGAGCGAGGAAACCGGGATCGAAGTGCGGCTGAATGATGTGTCGGGCGGCACGCTGGTGTTTACCCTGCGCGCCTTTACCCGCCAGGAAGACTGGTGGAACACCCGGCTGGATTTAATGGAGCATGTAGCCAAGGCAATCAAGGGCGCGGGCCTGCGCTTCGCCGTGCCACAGATGGAGCTGCGGCAGGGGAAGTTTGAATAGCGGTTAGCGAGGCTATCGAACAGGAGTCAGAGTTAAATAATCATTAAACCCGCCGGAGGAACAGTACCTCCGGCGGGTTTAGTCATTTAATGATTAGACTTTGAGCAAATGTGCCCGGTTTACGTAAGATACAATGATTAGCCCCACAGCAGGGACAGGGCAGGTACAACCTGTTTCTTTCGGCTGACCACATTGTGCAGGAAGGCTTCGCCGCCTTCCGCTTCCACGTTGAAGGCCTGCTGGATAATCTGCCCGTCCCCTACGTACAAGAGCGCTGTGCCTTCCTTCAGCACGTCGGTAATCATCAGCAGCATCATATCCAGTTCCTTTTCCTTGGCGGATGCCTGCATCAGCTCCAGCAGCTCTGCCTTGCGCTTGAGGATTCTGCCCGAATCCATACAGGTCACTTGCCCGATGCCGATGTTGTAGCCGGCGATGTGGAAATCCTTATAGTCGGTAAACAGCAGCTCCTTGGCGGACTTATCATCCGAGGAGGACGCCATAAAGATGGCCTGCCCAATTTCTTCCAGGTCCACGCCGCCGATGCGCGCCAGGCGCTCCGCCATGGCGACATCCTTGCTGGTGCAGGTGGGAGATTTGAAGCTAACAGTATCCGACACAATGGCTGCCGCCATCAGCGCCGCCATGTTCTTGGGAGGCACCAACCCTTTTTCCTGAAACATGGTGCCGATAATGGTATTGGTAGAGCCTACCGGCTCGTTGCGCATGTACACAGGGTTCATGGTCTGCACGTCTGCCAGGCGGTGATGGTCGATAACCGCGATAATCTCCGCCTGATCCAGCCCGGGCACCGACTGGCTCATCTCGTTATGGTCCACCAGCACCACTTTCTTGCGGCGGGGGTTCAGCAGATG
The DNA here is from genome assembly GCA_964496775.1 of uncultured Oscillospiraceae bacterium. Taxonomy (GTDB): domain Bacteria; phylum Bacillota; class Clostridia; order Christensenellales; family Aristaeellaceae; genus DTU024. Next base: position 10,261 of record CAZCBC010000034.1, on the reverse strand, counting down.
ATACCGCGACAGGCTGCCCACGACCCGGCCATGGTGGTCCAGTATGGGGTAGGCGTGAAAGCGGTTTTCCAGCACGCGGTTACGCACATCGTCCACATAGTCTTCCAGTTGGAAGGTAATTAACTTGCCGTGGCTCAAGATCCGGCTGATGGACAGCGACAGGTGCATCATGCGCGCGGCTTGATAGGCGTTCAGCGGCGTATAGATAATTAACATGTCGGGATTCAAATCCCGGTGTTCCTGGGTGTATTCCGCCTGGCATAGGATGATACAGGATGCCGGCGCCCTCAGCGCTTCCTGGAAAGCATCGGGCTGATTGCCGACGAAGGCGATGCAGCCGGGGGTAATACCAAAGTGGTTGTCATGGGTGCGGGGCAAAGAAATGACGATGTCGCCGCTCAGCGTGTCCACAGGATGGCTGGGGTTGTTGACCACATTGCCTTCCAGCGCTGCCAGTACGTTGAAGATGGGTACGTCATCAATGCGCATCTGGCGCAGGGTATCCATGTCGTACGCCGCGATGTCGCCCCTGGTGATAACGCCTTTTAGCATGCCGTTCTCGTCTGCCACTGGCAGGGAAGAGAGGGCGGTGTCTTTTTCAAACACGCTCCACGCCGCGTTGATGGTCAGCTCAGCACTGAGGATGGGGGGAGTGTCAAACTCCAAATCCCGCACCTGGGTGCGGACATTGGCAATGTATTGCGGTGCTTCAAAGCCGAAACGGTCCAGCACGCTTTGGGTTTCATCGTTGACGGGGCCCAGACGCATTGCCATATACTCCCGGTTGCCCAGGGCGTTTTGCAGCGCGGCGTAGGCCATGGCCGCTACGATGGAGTCGGTATCCGGGTTGCGGTGGCCTGATACAAAAATTGGTTCCATGGCGCCTCCTAAAAAGGTTGAGGTGTCATGCGCCTTTCCTACCCTGAACGTTCTGTAAACCCTGCAATGTTCCGGGGGCTCTTCTTTAGCTTAAAAGGAACTGAAATCTCCCGGTTCATCTAAGTGCTTACTTCTTCGCAGAGCAGCGCACAGTTACAGTGTAGGCACTAAAAGTCCCGTTGTCAATAAAAAACAAAAACGGGAAATGCTGTACCGCACAGGTGTTCTTTAATCAATACCCTCTCCCCGCGCCGCGGCGATGATGGGTTTCAGATACTTTTCATCATACCAGGAGGCCTTGTCCTGCTGAGCGTCATGCAACGCCCGTTCCCAGGGCTCCATTTCCTTTACATCCTTTTTTTCAAGCGCTTTCAGCAGCGCCTTGCACAGCAGGCGGTCCATGGTGGTCATGCTGTCCATATCCCATTCGCCCCGGCAGTAGAAGATGGGCGCGTTGGGGAATAATTTCCCCATGCTTTTCTGGCGCAAATCCTGCAAAATGGTGCTGCCTTGTTCCGGCTTGGGCGATGCGCCTACACAGAAAAAGATGAGCCGCTTGTTTTCCAGAATATCCGCATGCGCCTTTACAAACTTGCCGAACCCGACCCCTGACGCCCGGATACTGCTGCCAAATACCAGGGTGTCGGCCAGCGTCAAATCCTGGGGGCGCGCTGTTTCCTGGTTGATGGCGGGGCAGGATAGCTCCCGCGCCAGTGCTTCGGCATATTTTTTTGTGGTACCGTATTTGGAATGATAAAGAACCAATATATTGCTCATACAAACTCCTTTTAAACTGATAATGTGACAATGTAAGAAGTATATCATAAGCAAAGTGAAGATTTGTTGAAAAACCTGTAAAAAGAACCCCCGCTTTCGCGGGGGGCCTGCAATGCACAGCGCCGTCCACCATGCCCTTGATGATGTACTTCTGGGCGAAGAGGAATAGCACGATGATGGGTACCATGGCCATCAGCGCCGCCGTCATAATCAGGTTCCATTGCTTGACATAGGCGCCGGCGAAGGCGGTAACCGCCAGGGGAATGGTCTGCACCTTGCCGTTGCCGCCCAGCACCAATAGGGGCAGCAGATAGTCGTTCCAGATCCAAATACCGTTCAGGATGGCAACGGTCATGATGGTGGGCATCAGCAGGGGGAAGATGATCTTGAAGAATACCCCCGGCTGGGAGCAGCCGTCGATGAAGGCGCTTTCTTCCAGGGCAAGGGGCACGCCCTTGATGAAGCCGTGGAAGATGAAGATGGACATGGAGCAGCCAAAGCCCAGGTAGGCGAACACGATGCCGTGGTAGGTTCCCAGCATGGGGAAACCCAGGGTATCGCCAATGCCTTTAAGGAAATACACCAAAGGATACATAACCACTTGAAAGGGGATAACCATGGCCGCCACAAACAGCATGAAGGAAAACTTGGAGAACTTGGACTTGTTGCGCACCAGCACCCAAGCCGCCATGGCGGAGAAGATGATGATGACGGCAAGGCTAAGGGCGGTAATGGTCAGCGAGTCAAAGAACGCACCCAGGAAGTCAGTGGTAGGGTCGTGGAACACCGCATTGATGTTGGTGATAATCATGCTCCAGTCGCTGGGCGGGGTGACTGGGGAAAGAGTAATCTGATCGTAGGTTTTGCCGGCGTTAAACAGCACCACGATAAAGGGAGTCATGACCAGCAGCAGCAGGATGATGGCCACCAATTCCAGCAGGATGCGTTTCCACCGTTTATTTCCCTTTTGGGCGCCTACGGCGTCCAGATGCAAAGAATCAGCCATTACGCTTCCACCTCCTTCCGCTTGCTCAGATACACTTGTATCAGGGAGAAGACAACCAGCACCAGGAAGAAGACAACGCTCATCGCCTGCCCCTTGGACAGTTCCTTGGTGGTGATGGACTTGTTATAGATGGTCAGCGCCAGCAGCTGGCTGGATTTGACAATCTTGCCCATAAAGCGCATGGCGGGGCCGCCATTGGTGAGCGCAACGTTCAGGTCGAACATCTTGAAAGAGTTCGTAATGGTCAGGAACAGGGAGATGGTGAAGGTGTTGGCAATCATGGGAATCAGAATTTTAAATACCCGCTGGACATAGCTGGCGCCGTCTACGGTGGCGGCTTCCATGACCTCCTGGGAGGTAGACTGGATGCCCGCGACAAAAATCAGCATAATGTATCCGGCGTACTGCCAGGTGTTGACAATGGACATGCCCAGGATAACGGTATCCTTATTGGCAATCATCGATTGCTGCATGGCCTGTATGCCCAGCTGTCCGCCCAGGGCGGTGAAAAAGTCGTTAAACATAAACTGCCAGGTGTAGCCCAGCACGATGCCGCCGATGAGGTTGGGAACAAAGAACCCCGCGCGGTAGATGTTGCGGCCCTTTACCCGGCTGGTAACCAGCAACGCCAATAGAAAGGCCACCACGTTAACCATGACCACATTAATTACGGTATATAGAAGCGTTATCAGAAAGGAATAGAGAAACTCTACCGAGTTAAACATGTCCTGATAGTTGGCAAACCCTACATAGGTAAGGACGGGCCTGACGCCGTTCCAATCCGTGAGGGAAAAACCGATGCCCTGTATAAATGGCAAAATGACCACCATGGTCAATGCAAACAGGCTGGGCCCCAGGAATACAGCGTCCCAAGCTTTACTGCGTTTCATTCTGTTTTAGCCCCCTCCTTTACATGTAATAGATGGAAAAAAGCAGGCGCCGCTTTTGCGGCGCCTGCCGGTTGGTTAGTTATTGACGCTGCGCGACAGTCTCGGCAGCACCCTTGATATCGCTGATGAAGCCTTCCAGACCAGCATCGCTGGGATCCTGGGCAAACATGTCGAAAATGGGGGCGAGAACATCCTGGCCGGTGCCAGCGGGCAGCTTGCCAAAGTATACGCCGTAGTTGCCGCCGGCCGCGTTGGCGCGAACCAGGGCCTTGGAGAAGCCGCCTGCGGGCTGCAGGGTGATGTTGGAGAAAGCGGCGACCATGCCGGCCTGGTTGACCATGTAGTCTGCGCCTTCTTCGGTATAAACCAGGGCGTTCAGGAAATCCTTGGCAGCCTGAATCTTTTCAGGGGCGGCCTTGGCGTTGATGACGTAGAAGCTGGGGGCGAACAGGTACAGGCCCTTGTACTCCTGCGCGTCGTTGAAGGGATGGGAGATGTAGTCATACTCGAACGCAACGTTCATCTTGGCGAAGCTGGGGTCTACCCAGTTGCCCTGATGGATGAAGGCAGCCTTCTGGTTGGCGAAAGCGGCCAGCTGATCGTCATAGGTGCCGGTGGTGGTAACGGTCTTGTCGGAGAACTGGAAAAGCAGCTGCACGTACTTGGCATAGTCAGTCAGACGGACTTCGTCCACTTCGCCCTTGTTGAAGTTGTCCGCAACGGAGGTGTCGGTGAACTCCAGGCCGCCGCCCAGATACACGGAGAAGTTGTGATGGCCGGCTACCCACCAGGTGCCGCCGGAAACGCTGGCGCCCATGGAGACGACAGAGTCAAGGCCCAGGTCGGCCTTCATGCCGTCCAGCTTTTCAAAGGCAGCCTTCAGGGCGGAGAAGGTGGTCAGGGTGGCGGGGTCAATTTCCGCCTTCTTCAGAAGCTCTACGTTGTAGCCCAGGCCAAAGCCTTCGATGGCTACGGGGAAACCAACAACCTTGCCGTCGGGATCATGGTAGGCCAAAGTGGTGTCGGCGTTCCATTTTTCCTCGGACAGATCCAGGGCAAAGTCGGCCCACAGTTTGTAGTCGCCGTCGCCTTCGATAACGAAGATTTCAGGCATGGAGTCGGCGGTCAGTTTGGCAGTCAGGTTGCCGGAATAGTCGGCGCCGCCGCCCAGGGTTTCGATGTTGACGGTGACACCGTCGGTCTTGTCGGAGTACTGCTTGGCAAAGGCCTGCAGCTGCTCGGAAATTTCCACCTTGTTGTGGAACAGGGTGATGGAGACGTCTTCTGCCGAGGCGGGCATGACAACCAATGCCAGCGCCATCACGGCGGTCAATAGTAGGGCAACAAATTTACGCATGAGGAATCCTCCTTGTATTTTTCCTGCGCCTTAGCGCTTGTTATATCTTAGTATACCCCGTTCAACCAATCTGTGTCAAACGGGATAAAAATTCCCGTTTCATTCATTTGTCCCGTGAAAGGCAAGGAAAAATCAGGCTTTTTCAGGAAAACTGCAACACGGGACTGAGAAAACATTCCCGGGAACGGTACCGAAAACTGCGGACATATGGGGAAAATTTCTTAAACATCCAACAACATGGATGTTTAGTCTGTTACCTGAGCGTCTTGTTTAGGGATACTAAAAATAATTATGCTAAAGTTCCCTTGAGAAAACAGATGAACAGGGGAAAATCAGGCGTTCTTACGGCTGCATTTAGATTGTTTTTTACAATTTACGCACATGCATTTTACAATTCATAAATATTCTGTTCGTTGACAGTGTAAAAGGGCGATGTTATACTGCATATGACCCGAACTGGATATAAAAGGAGGAGAATCACTGTGAAACGAACACTTTCTCTGGTACTTTGTTTGGTCATGCTACTGAGCATGGGAACGGCCTTGGCGGGCAGCGAGCCGCTGGAGCTGACCATGTACTTCCCCGTCAACGTCGGAGGCTCTGCTGCCGCGCTGATTGAAAAGATGACGGCGGACTTCAATGCCGAGAACCCCGACATCAAGGTATCCCCCGTGTACACCGGCAACTATGATGACACCATTACCAAGATACAGACTGCCATTCAGGGCGGCGATCCGCCGGATTTGTTCGTCAGCCTGGCCACCCAGCGCTTTACCATGGCGTCCACCAAGATGGCCATGCCCCTGGATGACCTGATTGCTGCCGACCCTGACGGCGCCGCCTTTATCGACGACTTTATCGACGGCTTTATGCTGGACTCCTATGTGGATGGCGCTATCTACTCCATTCCCTTCCAGCGCTCCACCATGGTCATGTACTACAACAAGGATGCCTTTAAGGAAGTGGGCCTGGATCCCGAAGCGCCGCCCAAGAACTGGACGGAATTGGTGGAATACGCCCAGAAGCTGACCAACGAAAACCGTTGGGGTGTAGGTCTGGCCCTCAACTCCGGCTCTGCCCAGTGGGCCTTTACCGGCTTCTCCCTGCAGAACTGCACCAACGGCGTGGGCCTGATGTCCGCCGACGGCAAGGAAGTGTACTTCAACACCCCTGAAAACGTCGAAGCCCTGCAGCTGTGGCTGGATTTGCAAAACAAATACAAGGTCATGGCCCCCGGCATCGTGCAGTGGACAGACCTGCCCACCCAGTTCCTGGCAGGACAGGTGGCGATGATTTACCATACCACCGGCAACCTGACCAATATCCGCAACAATGCCGACTTTGAGTTTGGCGTTGCCTTCCTGCCGGCCGGCAGGCAGTATGGCGCCCCCACCGGCGGCGGAAACTTCTACATTACAAACGGCATCAGCGAAGAGCGTCAGCAGGCAGCGTGGAAATACATCCGCTTTATGTGCGATACCGAGCGCGCCGCCCAGTGGAGCATTGATACCGGCTATGTCGCCACCCGCGAGTCCGCCTATGAGACCGAATTGCTTAAAAACTACTATGCCGATTTCCCGGCGGCCCTGGTTGCCCATGACCAGCTGCCCTATGCGCAGCCTGAGCTGACCACCTATTCCGCCGCCGAAATGTGGCGCATTCTCAACGACAACATCCAGGCGGCCGTTACCGGTGAAATGACCGCTGAGGAAGCCCTGCAGACCGCCCAGGAACAGGGTGAAGAACTGCTGTACGATTTCCAGTAAGACGCCTTCCTTTGGGGCTGTAACATTGTGTTACAGCCCCGTTCTATTACTTTTTCAGGAGAGTTCCAATGAAAAGCAATCAACTCGCTACCCGCCGCAGGGATCCGGCCTGGATTGCCTGGGCCCTGCTTGCGCCCTCGCTGATTGTTATGCTGGTGTTTACCGTGTATCCGGTATTCCGCAGCATTGCCTTCAGCTTTACAAAATACCGTCTGGGCATGGAGGCGCCGGAGTTTATTTGGCTGGATAACTACCAGCGGCTGATGAAGTCCGGCACCTTCCACAAAGTGATGACCAACACCGTTGTCTACGCATTATTAACGGTGCTGCCCAGCATGATTATTGGCCTGGGCCTGGCTTTGTTGGTTAACCGTAAGGGCAAACAGGTAGGCTTTATCCGTACCTCGTACTTTTATCCCTCCGTTATGCCCATGATTGCCATTGCCAGCGTGTGGATGTTTATCTACATGGCGCAAAACGGTCTGTTTGACCAGGTGATGATAGCCCTGGGCTTTGGTGCGCAGAACGTGCTCAGCAACCGCAATACCGTGCTGCCTGCCATGGCGGTTATGTACGTGTGGCGGGAGGCGGGTTATCTGATGGTGTTCTACCTGGCAGGCTTGCAGGCCATTAACGAAGAGGTGCTGGAAGCCGCCACCATCGACGGGGCAACGGGCGCCAAGTGTTTTAGGCATATTACCCTGCCCCTGCTGGCACCCACCACTTTGTTCGTATCCACCATCGCCTTTACAAACAGCTTCAAGCTGGCCGACCATGTCATTATCATGACGGAAGGCGCCCCCAATAATGCTTCTACCCTTTTGCTGTACTACATCTATCAGCAGGGCTTTACCAACTTAAACTACGGCTTGTCCAATACCCTAACGGTTATCATGCTGGTGCTGCTGCTTATCGTCAGCCTGCCCCGTTTCTTCAGTCAGGATCGCAAGATCCACTACTCGTAAGGGGGGGCAGCACAATGCAAAACGTAAAAAAATACAGCATCACGACCCTTTCGGTCATCCTGGCGCTTCTGTGGCTGATTCCTCTGGTATGGCTGATAGGTACGGCGCTGACCAAGGCGTCCTTCAACATGTCCTTCCTGCCTACCACGGCCTTCACCACGGAAAACCTTGAGTATGTATGGAATACCATCCCCTTTGGCCGGTATTACCTGAATACTATTACCCTGGTGGTGGTTACATTTGTCATTCAGTTTTTCACCTCCACCCTGGCGGGGTACGCTTTGGCTATGTACCGCTTCAAGGGACAGGCGCTGGTGATTGTGATCATCTTCATGCAGATTATCATTCCCAACGACGTGCTGATCATCCCTAACTTTATGACGCTGTCGGAGATGGGGCTTATCGACACCAAGCTGGGCATCATGCTGCCCTTCCTGGGCAGCGCCATGGCTATCTTTCTGCTGAGACAAAGCTTTAAGACCATTCCGCGCGCCCTGTCGGAGGCCGCCAACATTGACGGCGCCACCCTCTGGCAGACCATCTGGCGTGTGTATGTGCCCTGCGCGAAGAGTGCCTACATGTCCTTTGCCGTTATCTCTGTCAGCTACCACTGGAACAACTACCTCTGGCCGCTGATCGTCACCAACTCCATCGACAACCGCACCCTGACGGTGGGCCTTGCGTACTTCGCCAAATCCAAGGAGGCTAATATGCAGTGGGCCAACGTGTGCGCCGCCACCCTGATCATTATTTCGCCCTTGTTGCTGGCGTTCTTCGTTCTGCAAAAGCAGTTTATGAACAGCTTTGTCAGTGCGGGCATCAAGGAGTAAGGGATGGAACTGCGTTTCTTCGGCCGCGGCGCGGGCTTCAACCCCAAAGAGGGGAATACCAACGCCTGGATTGCGTTGGATAAAACCCTTGTGATGCTGGACTGCGGAGAAAGCACCTTTGCGGCGGTATCCCACCACCCGGGGCTTGTGCAATGGGATCATGTTGTGGTGCTGCTAACCCACCTGCATGCTGACCACGCGGGCTCCCTGGCGTCGCTATGCTCCTACAATTATTTTGTGCTGCAGCGCAAGGTGCTGGTGGTGCATCCCATTGATACTGTCAAAGAGTTGCTGAGGCTGCAAGGGGTGGGAGAAGAAGTGTACCAGTACGCTTCCCAATTGCCGGAAGGCTTCGGCATTCGGGCCAAAGCACTGCCTGTGCGCCATGTATCCGATATGTCCTGCTTTGCCTATGAGTTGAGCGACGGCAGGGAAACCATCTACTACAGCGGCGACGCCGCCGAGTTTCCCGATGAAGTGGCGCAGAAACTGCAAGCGGGCGAGTACCAGCGCGTGTATCACGATATGGCAAGCTACGCTTCCGCCACCCATTGCCCCGTCGCCATGGTGGAGGAAAAGGTACCCTTTGCCCTGCGCAAGCAGGTCTATGCCATGCACCTGGATAGCGACATAGAAGAAGCCTTCCTTGCGAAAGGCTTCTCGGTGGTGCAAGTCAGTACAAAAGACTAACAAGTAATAGTTTTTCAGGATGGAGTACGGGGAGGGAGCTTTTTCAACAAGC
>CAZCBC010000034.1:0-1033 GCA_964496775.1 uncultured Oscillospiraceae bacterium | reverse complement strand
GTTGTCGGGGCGGTGGTGCATGCTTTCGCGGGCGATGAGGGCGAAGGCAACGGCCTCCTTGGCGTCGGAGCTCCAGCCCACGTCCTCCTGGGTTTGTACGGTACAACGAGGAAACTGCCCGGCAATCATACGGCGCAGGCACAGGTTGTGGGCACCGCCACCGCCCAGGATGATGCGCTTTAAGCTGGGGCAGCGGGGGAATACGTACAGGTCATAGTTGCGGCGCATGGTGTGGGCGGTGTAGGCGGTGGCGGTGGCCAGCATATCATGGGGTGGGATGTCGGGGTTTTCCCTGAGGGCCTTTATAACGAACTGGTCGCCGTAGAGTTCCCGCCCGGTGGACTTGGGGGGCGGCATGTCCACATAGGGCAGCGCCATCCATTTTTTGAGCAGGGATTGGTTGATATTACCCTTTGCGGCCAGGGCGCCCTCTTTGTCATAGGGTAGGCCGAAAAGTCTTTGCGCCAGACCGTCAATAATCATGTTGGCGGGGCCGGTGTCAAAGGCGAAAACATCCTGGGGCGCACAGTGAGCGGGCAACACCGTAACATTGCCGATGCCCCCTAAGTTTTGCAGGGCAACGGCTTCAGGCCCCCTGTAGAGGATATATTCGGAAAAGGGCACCAGGGGCGCGCCCTGGCCGCCGGCGGCCATGTCCATGGCTCGCATGCTGCTGACAATGGGGATGCCCGTCTCGTAGGCGATGATGGCAGGCTCTCCCAGCTGCAGGGTGGAGGGCACCCAGTCATTTACTGCAAATGGGATGTGGTACACCGTCTGCCCGTGGGAGCCAATGGCGCTGACTTCTTCTGGGGCAACGCCCGCCTGCTTCAGCAGTTGGTTGGCGGCGCGGGCAAAAAAGTACCCCAGCTCCACGTTCAGGCTGCACGTTAGACCGATGTTGGATTTGTCCAGGCTGCAGCAGTCCATCACCTTCTGCTTAAGGGACGCGGGCATGGACACCATCAAAAAGTGTTTCAGTTGCACCTTGTTTTCGGTAATGCTGACCAGGGCGGCGTCGCAGCCATCCAGG
>CAZCBC010000033.1:0-18191 GCA_964496775.1 uncultured Oscillospiraceae bacterium | reverse complement strand
TCAAATCAACTGATACATAAAACCAGCAATCGGATAACAAACCGGACGCCGCGATAAACTCGCGGCGTTCGGTTTTGTATGGTTTATATTTCCTTTCCCGAATTTCAAACTCCCCTTCCGCGGGAAAAAACGCAGCAAGGATTAATATGCTTTGCAGCGGTTGACAAGGTGCGAAGGCTTCTCCTATACTGGGCAAAACGAGAACAAATGTTCTACTTTGAAAGGAGGAGCCTATGCACAGCGTGAACTTGCTGACAGCCCGCCTGGCGCTGTACGGCATCAGCCGCAAGGATGCGGCGGACAAGCTATGCCTCAGCTACAGCGCCTTCAACCGGAAATTGCGGGAAGGCAGGCTAAGCGAGGAGGAAATCAGCATCCTGAAGGAGATGATTGCAAAAAGGGGAGGGGAAGCGGCGTGACGGCGCAGGAGTATTTGGAATATCCCCGCCTGTTGGCGCAGCGCATGGAGCGGCTGCTGAAGGTGCAGGCCTTTTTGCGCGATCGGGGAGATAACGAGCGGGCGCAGCAGCTGAGCCCCGAGATTCTTACGCTGGAAAAGGAGCGCGCCCACTGGCGCCGCCGGGTGGAGGGGCGCATTGCCTTATTGCCCGACGAGCAGGAGCGTTTCGCTCTGTCCTTAAGGTATTTGGAGGGCATGCGCCCCGATGACATTGCCGAAACCATGTCCTACTGCGAGCGGCAGGTGTACCGGATACTGAAAAGGGGGTTAATGCACATCGACTATCTGCTGGCAAGTTAGAAAAGCACAGCCGCTGATACGCATCCAATTATATGTTACAGTTTTTAGGGATGGGGTTTCGGGGAAGGGCATTTTTTCAAAAATGCCCTTCCCCGCTTTTATGCTCTTCTATATTTAGAATTATGTTCGCTTGTCCGGCCGCTGTGCCCAGTGATACAATCGAATTACCAATCCTGGGGAAAGGGGAAAGATATGCCAGCCATTCAGACAAGCAACCTGCATAAAGTATATAAAAACGGCCGGGGCATCCACGGCATCAATTTAACGGTAGCGTCGGGGGATATTTACGGCTTTATCGGCCCCAACGGCGCGGGCAAGAGCACCCTGATCCGCACGCTGTTGGGCTTCATGAAGGCCAGCGGCGGCGAGGGCTATGTGCTGGGGCAGCCTGTTCGGGTGGGCGCTAAGGACAACCTGCGCCGGGTGGGGTACCTGCCTTCGGAGGCCATTTTCTATAAGGGCATGCGGGTGGGCGAGGTGCTGGCGTACGCGGCAAAGCTCCGGGGCGTTGACTGCCGGAAAAAGGCGCGGGAGCTGGCGGACCTTCTGACTATGGATATGGGGCAGAAGGTGGAAACCCTGTCCCTGGGCAACCGCAAGAAGGTGTCCATTGTGGCGGCCTTGCAGCACGAGCCGGAACTGTATGTGCTGGACGAGCCCACCAGCGGCCTGGACCCTTTGGTGCAGCACACCTTCTGGCGCTACATGGGGGAGGCAAACCAAAAGGGGGCGACGGTGTTTGTGTCCTCCCATACCTTAAGCGAGGTGCAGCGTTACTGCCGCAACGTAGGCGCTATCCGGGACGGGAAGCTGATAGTCTCGGCGCCGGTGGAACACTTTACCAAAACCCAGACCCGCCGGGTGACGGTGGATGGGGAAGCGGCGGTGGATGCGTTGCCGGGTGTCCGGGATGTGCAGCGGCACGATGGGCATATAAGCTTTGTCTATCAGGGGGACATGCGCCCCCTGCTGCGGGCGCTGTATGAGGGCGATGTGCGGGATATGAGCATCACGGAGCTGGGCCTGGAGGAGGTATTCGGCCAGTATTACGGAGGGCAGCCATGAAGCATGTGTTTGTACGGGAATGGCGGGCAGGCCGGAAGGCCATGCTGATTTGGGCGGCTTCGGTGGGCGCCTTTATCCTGACGGTGATGGCCATGTACCCCCTGTTTGAAAAAGAAATGGGGCAGATGATCGGGATGTTCAACAACCTGGGCGTGTTTACAACCATGTTCGGGCTGGACAAAATCAACATGGCGTCGCCCATGGGTTTTTTCGGCCTGGAGGGCGGCGTGATGCTGTCCATTGCAGGCAGTATGTACGGCGCCATGACGGGCATTGTGCTGGTGGCCAAGGAGGAGGGGCGGCGCACGGCGGAGTTTCTCTTTGCGCAGCCGGTGGGGCGTGTGTCCGCCCTGCTGGGCAAGCTGCTGTTTTTAGCGGTATCGGTGCTGCTGTTTAACCTGATTGTTGCGCTGCTTGCTTTGCTGGCCTTTTCCCTTGCCGGGGGCGGCCTGGTTGCGGGGGATTTTACCCGCCTGATGGCCTCCCAGACGCTGATGCATTTGCAGGTGGGGCTATTGTGCTTTGGTCTTTCCTGCTTTTTAAGGAGCGATTCGGTGGCGCCGGGCATCGGCGTTATGCTGTTGCTGTACGTGCTGTCGCTGTTTATCAACATTGTGAAGGCACTGCGGCCGCTTCGGTTTCTGACTCCTTTCTATTACGCCGACTATGCTAATGTGGCGGGCGGCGGCATGCTGTGGGCAGAGATTGCCGCGGGCTATGCCCTGGCGGCGCTGGCGGTTGCGGCGGGCATTTTCTACTATCGAAAGAAGGATCTTGGGAACTAAACAAAATATAAATATTACTAATGTTTAGTCGTTTTGTTTTGCTTGTATACTCTAACAAAACGGCTTTTTTGTGCAGGGATGTTTACCTAAAAAAGCGGAAAAGATGTGATAAAACCTATAAAAAGTGGACAGAAAACACTTGACAGGTAGGGAATAGCCGTTATAATAAAGACAGATAATTACTAAACGACATCCCTTTTGTGGTTTTTACCCGCGTTTGTTTTTGCGCAGTCAGGAGGTATCCATGACGCTTATTTCCTATCCCTCGGACAGGGAGGCCCGGGAAAGCATAATAGATATTGGCCGCCGCATGTACGAGCGGGGCTTTGTCGCCGCCAATGACGGCAACATCTCGGTGAAGGTTTCGGAGGATGTGCTGTGGGCAACGCCCACCGGCGTATCCAAGGGCTTCATGACAGAGGATATTCTGGTGCAGGTAAAAACCGACGGCACCGTGCTGTACAAGAAGGACCGGGGCCCCTCGTCGGAACTTAAAATGCACCTAAGGGTATATCAAGAAAATCCCCTGGTGAACGCTGTTACCCATGCCCATCCCCCGGCCAGCACGGCTTTTTCCATCGCCGGTATCAGCCTGGGCAAACCCATCTATCCTGAGGCCACCGTCAACTTGGGTATTATCCCCTGCGTGCATTACGAGACGCCGGGCACCCAGGGCGTGCCAGACTCCATTGCCCCCTATTGCAAAGACTATAACGGCGTGCTGCTCAGCAACCACGGCCCGGTTACCTGGGGTAAAACCCTTTTGGAAGCCTTTTACCGCCTGGAGTCGCTGGAAAACTTTGCCCTCATCACGCTGTACTTAAAGCAAATCGGCAAGGAAATGCTGCTAAGCCAGCATCAGGTGGATGAGATGATTGCCATCCGCAGCCAGCTGGGTACCGACGCCGGCGGCATCCCCAAGGGTTTGGATAACCCTGTCAACCTGCAAGACCACCTGGTGCCCCAAAAGGGCGAATAACCCCTTCCTGTACCCCAAAAAAAGCAACTTTCGCATTCCCAATCTTACTCCCTGCAAGCGGCGGTCTCAGCCAAAACAAACGCAAACCTGTTTGCGTTTGAGAGGAGGAACCCCGCAGCGTACGCCTCCGATGGGCGCAGCCCATCGGAAAGGAAGCGCAGGGTGTTCCGACGATTCGACGAAAACATTTACCGCGGTAGCGGTAATGGAAATAATAAGGAGGTTTGTTATGAAAAAACTACTCGCTGTGGTGCTTGTCATGGCTATGCTGGTGTCTATTGCCGGCGTATCCCTGGCTGAAGCCGCCAACCCCGTTGCCGGCAAGAAGGTAGCCTATGTGATGCTGCTGCCCTCTGCCACCATCTTCCAGATGTGGAAGGACTCCTGCGCAGACCTGTGCGCAGCGCTGGATGTACAGTTCGATTTCTTCTTCTGTGACGGCGACTTCAACAAGTGGCAGGATACCATTCGTACCTGCGCGTCCGCGGGCTATGACGGATTGCTCATCAGCCACGGCAACAAGGACGGCTCCTACGTGTTCCTAAAGGAAGTGACCGAGCAGTATCCCGACATGAAGATCGTGGCCTTCGACACCCAGTTCTATGCCGATGGCGAGGCGCAGAAGCTGGAAGGCGTTACCCAGCTGTTCCAGCAGGATAAGAGCCTGGTGACCGTTCTGCTGGACGAAATGGTTGCCAAGTTCGGCGAGGGTGTGCGGCTGATTAAAGTCTGGCGCGGCCCCAACTACAACAGCCCCTTTGACCGCCGCGAAGTCGGCTGGCAGGAATACGAAGCCGCCGGCAAAATCAAGACCGTGGGCGAAATACAGCCGCTGTATGACAGCATCGACTCTTCCAACACCGTCACCGCCGCCTATCTGCAGGGCGTCAACCGCGCGGATGTGGACGGCCTGATCGCCTACTACGATCTCTACGGCCAGGGCGTGTACAATGCCATCATGGAAAACGATAACTTCAACGGCAAAAACGGCGATGCCCTGCCCATGATGAGCGTGGACATCGACCCCGTGGACGTTACCAACATGCAGACCCGCCCCGACATCTGGAGCGCCGCCGGCACTACCGACTGGACGCTTAACGGCGAAATCGGCATGCGCCTGCTGATGCTGCAACTGGCCGGCGAGTATGACAAGATTTACGACCCCGCCTCCGAGCAGTACGGCGTGGACGTGGTTGAAGTGCCCGGCTCCGCCATCCTGGCGTCGTCCCTCCAGGCCGATTCCACCGTGGAAAACCTGGCCAATGTGGCCCCCGACACCTACGGCAACCTGTCTTACCTGTCTGTGGCCGACTGGATGCCTGCGGACCTGATCCACAAATAATCTTAAACGTAGTCTTAAACGCTCCTTGAACGAGCAAACAATTTCTTGACGGGAGGGCGTCGGCGCTTTGCTCCGGCGCCTTCCCCCTAAACAGGAAGGAGGGCAGCCATGGACCGGATAACGCTGGGAACCCGCAAGGTTTCCATCGAGTTCCCTGGTGTCAAGGCCCTGGACAATGTAGATTTCGAGGTGTCCACCGGCGAAATACGCGCCGTGGTGGGCGCCAATGGCGCGGGCAAAAGCACGCTGATGAAGGTGCTGGCTGGCGCCAATCCCGAATATACGGGGGAGGTGCTGTTAAACGGCAAGCCCATCGAGCTTCGTACCCCCATCGCCGCCAAGAAAATCGGCGTGCAGATTGTCTACCAGGAGGTGGACACGGCGCTGATTCCTACTTTCTCGGTGGCAGAAAACGTCATGCTGAATGACACCGTGGTGAATCAGAAAAGCCCCGTCATGAACTGGCGGCATCTGTATAAGGAAGCCCAGAAGGTGCTGGACCGGCTGCACATCAAGGTGCCTTCCCGCCGCCTGGTACAAACCTTAAGCCTGGCGGAAAAACAGATGGTATTAATCGCCCGGGCGATACAGTCCCAGTGCAATTTTTTAATCCTGGACGAGCCTACGGCGCCCCTGTCAGAAACGGAAACAAGGGAACTGTTCGCTTTGGTTAAGCATTTGCAGGCCACGGAGAACATTGCCATTATTTTTATATCCCACCGCATCAACGAAATCATCCAGATATGCGACCGCTACACCGTTATGCGCAACGGCGAGGTGGTGGATACGTCGCCCGTTACCCAGCAGACTACCACAAAGGAAATTGTGGAAAAAATGCTGGGGCGCACCTTTGAAGAAAACTTCCCCAAGGAAAAAGTGCCCATAGGCGACAAGGTGTTTGAAGTAACCAACCTATATAGCGACGATGGCAAGGTACAGGGCGTGTCCCTGTACGCCCGCAGCGGCGAGATTGTGGGCATTGCCGGGCTGGTGGGCGCCGGCAAGTCGGAGCTGTGCAAGACGCTCTTTGGCGCGACCAAGGTACAGGAGGGCAGCATCGAGCACTTTGGCAAGAAGCTGCGCATGACCAACCCCTCCCATGCGGTCAAGAACGGCCTCGCCCTGGTGCCTGAGGAACGGCGCAAGGAAGGCGTGCTGGTCAACGAGAATGTGGCCTTCAACCTGTCTATTTCCAGCCTTCCAAAGTACTGCAAGGGGCCCTTTATGCATCCGCCTTCCATCAGGGAAAACGCTGTCAAGCAGGTGGAGGATTTGGGCATTGTCACCCCCCATGTGCATCAGCTTGTCAAAAACCTGTCGGGCGGCAACCAGCAGAAGGTGTCCATCGGCAAGTGGCTGGCGACAGACTGCTCGGTGTATATATTTGACGAACCCACCAAGGGGGTGGACGTGGGCGCCAAGCGGGAAATTTTCCACCTCATCAACGACATCGCCAAGCAGGGCAATGCTGTCATTTATGCTTCCTGCGAAAACTCGGAAATCCTATCCATTACCGACCGTATCTATGTGATGTTTGACGGCCAGGTGATGGCGGAACTGAACACCAAAGAAACCTCGGAGGACGAAATCATGCATTATGCCGTGGGCAGCCGGCAGGCCGAAAGGGAGGAACTTTCATGACCAGTTTACAAGGCAAGCAAAAGCGGCGCATCGGGCGCTTTCTGCTGGATTGGGCAGCGGTACTGACGCTGCTGCTCTGCTTTATCGTGTTCACCCTGGTAAAGGGCAAGGCTTTCATGTCGGAAAGCAACATGATCAACATCCTGCGCGCCATGTCCATCACCACGGTGTTTGGCATCGCCCTGACGGTAACCATGTCCACCGACGGCTTTGATATGTCGGCCTGTACCCTGGCCAGCTGCTCGGCGTATGTGTTTGTCAGCATGTACCTGTGGTACGGGCTGAGCCTGGGCATGAGTATCGTGGTCAGCATCCTGGTCACCATCGTGATGTATCAGCTGACGATGTTTTTAATCCTGGTGTGCAAAATTCCCGACATGCTGGCGACAGCCTCCCTGATGTTTGTGCACCAGGGGCTGGGGCAGTGGTACATCGGCGGCGGCGCCGTGTCCACCGGCATGCGGCTGCCCAACGGCAACCCGCCGGTGCGCACCACACTGTCCGCTTCCTTTTCCGCCATCGGGCGCGCGCCGCTGATTATCATCATCATGCTGGCCTGCGTGCTGATTGTGTATATCTTTTTAGAGCATACCAAGTACGGCCGCTACATGTACGCCATCGGCGGCAACAAGCAGGCGGCCAGGCTGTCGGGCATCAATGTCAAGGGTTACCGATATTTGGCCGGCATGATTACGGCGGTGTTTATCGCCGTGGGCGGCATTTTAGTGGCCTCCCGCGGGTCTTCCGCCCAGGTCATGAACTCCGACGGGTACTTTATGCAGTCCCTGGCGGCGGTATTTATCGGCCGCACGGTAGGGGGCGCAGAGAAGCCTAATGCCCTGGGTACGCTGGTAGGCTCCATGCTGGTGTCCACGCTGGAAAACGGCCTGACCATTCTGGCGGTACCCTACTATATGCTGCCCGCCGTGAAGGGCGGGGTGCTGGCCCTGGCGCTGATTGCCGCCTACGCCACCAAGAAAGAACAGTAAAGACAAGGAGGTATAACGATGTCTAAGTTTGATACATATTTTCTGATGAAGGTGGAGGACGCCAAGGCCTATGCCCTGGAAAAATTGCCCGACTTCGGCTGGGACGAAGCCACCGTACAGGTGAAAGAGATTGGCGATGGCAACCTGAACTATGTATTCAGGGTGTGGGACGATAAGGGCCACTCCGTCATTGTCAAGCACGCGGGGGAGCAGCTGCGCATCTCCGCCGATATGCGGGTGTCCACCGACCGCAACCGCATCGAGTCAGAAATCCTGATGATACAGGATAAGTTTGCCCCCGGCTCTGTGCCGAAAGTCTATATGTACGATACCGTGATGTGCGCCTGCATCATGGAGGACTTGTCCGACCACCGCATGATGCGCTACGCCATGATGGACCATGAGATATTCCCCCGTTTCGCTGACGATATTACCACCTTTATGGTCAACACCCTTTTGCAGACCACCGACGTTACCATGGAGCACAAGGAAAAGAAGGCCAAGGTGAAGAGCTTCATTAACCCGGAGCTGTGCGAAATCACCGAGGACCTGGTGCTGATGGAGCCCTATAACGACATAAATGGCCGCAACCTGGTGTTCCCGCCCAACAAGGAGTTTGTGCAGAAGGAACTATACGACGACAAGAAGCTGCACCTGGAGGTGGCGAAGCTTAAGTTCCACTTTATGAACAACGCTCAGGCGCTGCTGCACGGGGATCTGCATACCGGTTCCATCTTTATCAAGCAGGACTCCACCAAGGTATTCGACCCCGAGTTTGCCTTCTACGGCCCCATTGGCTACGACGTGGGCAATGTGATCGCCAACTTAGTGTTCGCCTGGGACAATGGCCGCGCCTATCACGAGAAGGAATTCTGCGACTGGGCGCTGAAAACCATCGCCGACGTGGTGGATTTGTTTAAGGTAAAGTTCCTGAAAGCCTTTGACGAGAAGGTTACCGAGCCCATGGCCAAGGTGGAAGGCTTTAAGGAGCACTATCTGGATACCGTATTGGCCGATACCGCCGGTTACACCGGCACGGAGCTGCACCGCCGCACCGTAGGCATGGCCCAGGTGAAGGACGTAACCACCATTGAAGATGAAAGAAAGCGCGCCCTGGCGGAGCGCATCAACATCCTGCTGGGTAAGGATTTGATTATGAACCGGGATACCTTCAAGACCGGTCAGGACTATCTGGACGCCCTTAAACGGGCGGCGGACAAGGCGCGGGAGGGCTACCATGGATAACAAGAACATCCTGCATTTAGATACTGTAACGCTTCATGAAGAGAAGAACGCTCTGGTCATCATCGACCAGACCAAGCTGCCCGGCACGGTGGAGATTCTGGAACTGACCAGGCAGGAGGATATCTTCGAGGCCATCTACCTGCTGAAGGTGCGCGGCGCGCCGGCCATCGGCGTGGCGGCGGCCATCGGCGTATACCTGGCGGCGCTGGAGATTGAGGAAACAGAGTTTGACCAGTTCTACCCCAAGTTTAAGGCGGCGAAAGACTATCTGGCGTCATCGCGGCCTACGGCGGTTAACCTGTTCTGGGCGCTTAACCGCATGGAGCAGGTGGTGCTGGACAATAAGGAAAAACCCATTGCCGACATTAAGCGCCTTTTGCATGATGAAGCGGTGGAAATCAGGGAAGAGGACATCCGGGTGTGCCGCAGCATCGGCGAGTATGGGCTGAGCCTCATCAAGGACGGCGATGGCATCCTCACCCACTGCAACGCGGGTCAGCTGGCCACTGTGCGCTATGGCACGGCGCTGGCGCCCATTCACCTGGGGCGGGAAAGGGGTATGAACTTCAAGGTGTTTACCGATGAAACAAGGCCCCTGCTGCAGGGCATACGCCTGTCGGCGTTTGAAATGGTGTCCGCCGGGGTGGATACCACGGTTATCTGCGACAACATGGCTTCCCAGGTGATGAAGAACGGCTGGGTGCAGGCCATCTTCGTAGGCTGCGACCGGGTGGCGGCCAATGGCGACGCCGCCAACAAGATTGGCACATCGGGGGTGGCCATCATGGCCAAACACTACGGCATCCCCTTCTATGTGTGTGCCCCCACCAGCACCATCGACATGGACATACACGAGGGCAAGGACATCCCCATTGAGGAGCGCCCCGCCCACGAGGTAACGGAGATGTGGTACAAGGAGCGCATGGCGCCCAAGGGCGTTAATGTGTACAACCCCGCCTTTGACGTGTCGGAGAATGAATTGATTACCGCCATTATCACCGAGTACGGCATCGCGAGGCCGCCCTATACCCAGAGCCTGAAAGAGATTTTTGATAAGAAGAATCAGAAAAAATAAGGTGTAGAGGAAGAATATGACCATACGGGAAATCGCTGCGATAGCGGGGGTTTCTGCATCGGCGGTATCCATTGTGCTAAATGGCCGCAAGGGGGTCAGCGAGGAAACGCGGCGCCATGTGCAAAGCGTGATAGACAAGTATGCTTATGAAGTACCCCGCCGCCGCAAGAAAAACGACCGGCTGAAGCTGATTTTAATTAAATACCGCGCTCACGGCATGGGCATTGAGGAGAACCAGGGCTTTATCGCCTCCATTGTGGACCAGATGGAGAGCGAGTGCCGCAAGTACGGGTTTGATTTGCTGATGTGTAACTGCAACCCCGGCACGGCGGAGGAAATCATCAAGGGGCTGATGCTGACGCCCCCCGACGGGGTGATTTTCGTCGCCACCGAGATGCCCAAAAAAGACTATCACCTGCTGGATTTGTTCCGCTGCCCCGTGGTGATGCTGGATAACGGCACAAGGTATAAGAATGTGGATTCGGTGGTGATGGATAACGAGCAAATCGCCCTGACGGCCACCAGGCACCTGTACCAGCTGGGACATCGGGAGCTGTATTACTTTAAGACAGCCCAGCGGATGGTTAACTGCGATGAGCGGTACGACGGCTTCTGCCGGGCGACGGAGGAAATGGGGCTTACGGTGCACCCGCCGCTGCTGCTGACGCCTACTTTGAACGGCGCGTACCAGGATATGCGGAAATATCTAAAGGAAGGCGGCTTTGTGCCCAGGGGCGCCGCCATGGCGGATAATGATACCATCGCCATCGGCGCGATACGTGCCTTGCAGGAGATGGGCTACCATGTGCCCGGAGACATCAGCGTGATTGGGGTGGACGATATTCCCTTCAGCGCCGTGTCCATGCCGTCGCTGACCACTATGCGTATTTCCCGCACCACATTGGGGACGCTGGCCGTTAATATGATACGTAAACGCCTGCAATACCCCACTTGGCCCGGCGTGCATACCCGGGTAGTGGGTAAGTTAGTGGTGCGCAACAGCACCCGGGAGGCCGAGAAGGAGTAAGATATCTATATATTGTGGGTTCCCCAAGGGGAATCATTCCCCTTGGGGAACCCACAATGAAGCACTACCGTGCCATCAATCTCTCCGCTTCCTCAAAGGTGGGCATGGCGCCCTGCGCCCCTGCGCCGGTGGTGGAGCAGGCGCCCACCGCGTTGGCAAAGCGCAGCGCTTTTTCAATCTCATAGCCGTTTGCCAGCGCGAAGGCCAGCCCGGCGTTGAAGCTGTCCCCGGCAGCCGTGGTATCCACTACCTGTACCGTAAAGCCCGGTACATGCAGTGCCCTTTCCTTATCCACATACAGGCATCCGTTGCTGCCCAGCTTGGCTACCACATGCTTGACGCCCCGCTTTAACAGCTCCCTTGCGGCGGCTTCCGCCTGCTCCAGGGTGCCGGTGGGCATATCCGTCAGGCGGCTTAATTCCCCCTCGTTGGGGGTGATATAGTCCACATGCTGCAAAAAACTATCCTGCAAAGGGATGGCGGGGGCGGGGTCCAGCACCACAATGTCGCCGCTTTGCTGCGCCCTTTTCGCCGCCTGGGTGCAGGTGTACAGCGGAATTTCCAGCTGCAGCATGCATATCTTTTTTCCTTCCGGATACTGCTGGCGTTCCTTTACATAGTCGTCCTCTACCCGGGCGTTGGCGCCCGCCACCACGGCGATGCGGTTTTCGCCCTTTTTATCCACCTCAATCAGCGCGACGCCAGTGGGGACATCTGTCAGCATGCCCACGCCCTCTGCGTTCACGCCTTCCTCTTCCATGACTTTCTGGTACAACCGGCCGTTGCCGTCATCGCCTACCAGGCCGATAAAATGCACATCGGCGCCCAGCCGTGCCGCGGCCACCGCCTGGTTGCCGCCCTTGCCGCCGGGGTATACGCGAAAATCCTCCCCCATGATGGTTTCACCGGGCTGGTGAAAACGGGGCAGCACCACTGTTAAATCAATATTAAGGGAACCGATAACCTGTATGGGCAGCATGGACAAGCCCTCCTGCTATATTTTTCATTGTCTATATTATAAAAACCCCCTGCTGCATTGTCAAGAAACCAAACCGTTCCCCCTCCGGGATGCTTGGCCGTTATGCAAAGGAGCCGTAAGAACCTTTTTGACAAAGCAAAAGGAGCACAGTATAATAGAAACGGCGTATTACACGTAATAAAATGCGGAGGTTATGGTATGCAGGCGAAAAAAGGCAAGAAGAAAGTGAATGGGCGCACGCTGTTTATCCGTGCGATGAGCATCTTTCTGGCGCTGCTGATTGTGGGCGGAACGCTGGCTTCGCTGATTAGCATCCTGTAACCTAAACGCATCAAACATAGGAGGATAACATGAAAGATTTGAAAGGCACCCGCACAGAACAGAATTTATGGGCCGCTTTCGCCGGCGAAAGCCAGGCGCGCACCAAGTACGACTTTTTCGCTTCCGCTGCCAAGAAGGAAGGGTATGAGCAGATTGCCGGATTCTTCGCCGAGACTGCCTTGAACGAGAAAGAGCACGCCAAACTGTGGCTGCGCGCGCTGGGCGGCTTCAAGGAAGGCAAGACCGCCGGTGACACCCTGGAAAACCTGAAGATGGCCGCCGAAGGCGAAAACTACGAGTGGACCGAAATGTACAAAAACTTCGCCGCCGTTGCCCGCGAGGAAGGCTTTGAGGAAATCGCCCGCCAGATGGAAGAAGTGGCCGAGGTCGAGTTCCAGCACGAGAAGCGCTACAATAAGCTGGCCGAGAACATCAAGAAGGGCGTTGTCTTCACCTCTGAGCAGCCCACAGCCTGGCACTGCCGCAACTGTGGCTACATCTTTGAAGGCGCCGAAGCCCCCGAAGTATGCCCCGCCTGCAAGCATCCCCGCGCTCACTTCGAGCGGATGCCCACCAACTACTAAGATTTTAAAGAGGCAGACGTTCAACTAAACGTGAAGTTTTAAACAACGAAGCCCGTCCTGTATAAGCCAGGCGGGGCTTCGTTCTATGATGGCAGGGAGTAAACGGGATGCAAAAATACGGTAGGATTTTATTGCGTTAAGGAATGAACATTACAATTGGCGGGCTTTTCGGAAAGCAAGCCGTTTCTTTCCCTACTGAAAACTAATTCCCCTCAGGGTGCGGGCCAAAAAGGCCTGAGTCCGGGGGTTTTTTGGTTCGGAGAACAATTCCCTGGGCGGCGCGTCCTCCACCACCAGGCCGTCATCCATGAAGATGACGCGGTCGGCGGCGTCGGCGGCAAAGGCCATTTCGTGGGTGACAATCATCATGGTCAGGCTGCCCTTTAAAGCGCGGATAACATTCAGCACCTCGTCCACCATTTCGGGGTCCAGGGCGGAGGTGGGCTCGTCAAATAGCAGCACCTCGGGGTCCATGCACAGCGCTCGGGCGATGGCGGCGCGCTGCTTCTGGCCGCCGGAAATCTGCTCGGGCCGGGCGTCCCGAAAGGGCAGCATGCCCACCTTTTCCAGGTAGCTGAGGGCCTTTTGCGTGGTCTCTTCTTTGCCGCGCTTTAATACCTGGCGCTGGCCGACGATGCAGTTGTCCAGCACCGTCATGTTGTTGAACAGGTTAAACTGCTGGAATACCATGCCCACCTTGGCATGAAGCTGGGCGGGGGGCAGGTCGTACACGTCGGTGTTGTTTACATAGATATGCCCGCCGGTGGGTTCCTCCAGCAGGTTGACGCAGCGCAGCAGCGTGGACTTGCCAGAGCCCGAAGGGCCGATGATGCACACCGCCTCCCCCTTGTCCACATGCAGGGAGATGCCTTTTAATACATCGTTGTCCCCAAAGCGCTTGGAGAGGGCGTCTATGCGGATAATGGGCTGCATGCTATCCCTGCCTTTCTATGGTGATTTCTGCGCTGCTGCTGGACTGGGAACCGTACACCGTATAGTTTTTCTTGCCCGACAGCTTCTTTTCCACCAGGCGCAGCAGCCTTGTGGTGGTAAAGGTAAGGATAAAATAGATGACCGCCGTAATGAAGAACACCTCAAAATAACGGTAGAAGGTGCCCGCTGCCGACTTGGAGGTAAAGTACAATTCGGTAACGGAGATTACGTTCAGCACGCTGGAATCCTTGATGTTGACAACGAACTCATTGCCCACCGAGGGCAGGATGTTGCGGATGGCCTGGGGCAAGACCACCTGTGTCATGCTTTGCCAGTGGGACATGCCCACGGCGGTGGCGGCCTCCTTCTGGCCCTTGTCCACCGACAGGATGCCGCCGCGCACAATTTCCGCCATGTAGGCGCCGGTGTTAACCGACACCACCAGGAAAGCGGCGGTCAGGGCGGGGATGTCCAGCCCCATGTACTGCATGGCGCCGTAGTAGACTACCATGGCCTGCACAATCATGGGGGTGCCCCGGAAGATTTCGATATAGGCGCTCATCAGGAATTTGCTGAAGGCAAGGACGGCCTTTTTAAAGCCGCTGGCCCGGGGCGATAAAACGATGGTGCGCCCACCAGCAGCCCAATCAGGAAACCCAGGGTAGTGCCCACCAGGGCGATGAGCATGGTAACGCCTGCCCCCTGCAAAAAGAGGGAGCCGTATTGATGAACCAGGTAGACAATCCAGCCGGAAAATGTAGTGGGCAAAGACATACCTCCAAACGAAATCAAGGGCGGGGTCAAGGGATGAAATCCCTTGTCCGGGGCGCGGGGGCGGATAGCCCACCGCCTATACAGGGAGCGATGGGGAAGACGCTTTTTGAAAAAAGCGCCTTCCCCAAACCCCATCCCGAAAAACTTTAGAATACGATAGCAAAGACAGCGAAGCGTCTCGTTGCGGCTAACTCGGCAAGAAACAATAGCGTTGCGCGCTCTTGGCCTTTACTCACTCAGCGGTTGGTTGGTGATGGCATCCACCATCAACTTTTCCCGGGCATCATCGTCAAGTGTTGCCAACGCCTCGTTTACCTTGTCCATCAGCGGGCTACCCTTTTGCAAACCTACGGCGATGGTGGTGAAGTCAGGATCATGTTGGAAACCCTCGCCCTCTTCAAACGCTACATAAGTAAGATCGGGGTTGGACATGGAGGCCGATATGGCACCGGGGCGCTCGCTGATGTAGCCGTCGATGCGTCCGGAAGACAGCGCTACAGTCATGACGGGGAAGGATTCCATGGCGGTCTGCTGCTGCACGCCTTCCATCTGATTGATGACGGTGTAGTGGAAGGTGTTCAGCTGCCCGGTAATCTTGGCGCCCGCAAAGTCCTTCAGGGTCTTGGCGTTTGCGTAGGGGCCGTCTTTCCTGACAACGACAACCAGGTCGCTGTCATAGTATGCGTCCGAAAAGTCAATAACCAGCTTTCTTTCGGTGGTGGGGCTCATGCCGGCGATGATGGCGTCAATCTTTCCGCTGGTCAGCGCGGGGGGCAGGCCGTCCCATTCCGTCTTGACAATTTCCAAGTCCATACCCAGCTTTTCCGCGATGTACTTGGCCACCTGCACGTCGTAGCCGTCGGCGTAGCTACCATCGGGCAGTTTGACTGCGGTGTCGCTTTCCTGGGACTGAGTCCAGTTAAAGGGCGCGTAGTTGCACTCCATGCCCACCTTCAATGTGGCCGCGCTGGCCATCAGCGGCAGCGCCAACATCAATACCAGAGCAAAAACCAAGAACTTTTTCATGCCTTTTTCCTCCAAATAAAAATTCGGCGTGCGCTGTGCTTTGCCGCCGAATGTATCGAGCCAAAGCAGATAGCGCTCCACGGTAAACCGTGACAGTCGCCGGGATATTCTCCCGGTGCCCAACGCCCAGGCTCCGCAGCCCGGTTGTTTCGGTGGTTCCCCTTTCCCAAAAGGTCGCAGCCCTGCGGGGGCTCGCTTCAGGTACTCTTGTCTCCACGCCTCTATCCCTTGCCAGAGGATATGAAATTGAGTTTATCATAGCATAAAACCCTCTCCCGTCAATATGGTATAGGAAAGGGTACTGAAAAGAAACAAAGGGCTTACTCGGCTATTATTTTGAACTGTATTTTGCCAATATGAAATCCGTGTGACTTTATCCATGGGTTATTATCAAGCAATTTCTGGATGGCTGATTGTGGGGTAGTCCCGCTTTCGATGCCTAATATCTGCAAATTATCCAGAGGCTGATTATCAGGCGCAACGGTATATCCTTCCTCTGTATAAAACAAAAAGCGCTTCATCAGGGAACCCTCCTGTATTGTCCTCCGCCCAGAAACTCAACGATTCCATTGTCGCGGAGTATCTGCAACTGCTGCCTTATTTTTGCCCTGATATGATGGTTTTCCGGATGCTTTAATTGCAGCTGTTGTTCATGGCTGTACATTTGATCAAGAGAAAACTTGATGGGCATGCTGTTAACAATGTTCAAAACATCCATCAGCCAACCGCGGGAAGGTATGTCCTGTGACGCGAGGAACTCCGTCCGCTGGATGGACTGAATGATAACTTCCTTTGGAGTTATAGCTCCGTCCTGGACGATGGAAAGGCGTCCCTGTACCGGGATAGCGCCCAAAAGGATATTGCAGCCCACCCAACCGGCCCGCCGGGCAGTGGCTGCTAAAGGCTTGCGTTTCTGGATGATTTCCGAGGTGAAAAAGTGCTTGGGAATGAAGAGCAGTTCCTGCACCCTTGCCTGTGCCAAGCTGTAGCGCATCAGGAAAAAATCCGGGTTGGTGTTGCTTTCAATGCGTGCAATCATGGTGTGGAAAGCGCCGTCATTGATGCTTGCTCCAAAAGAGGAAGCTTTGCTTTTCAACTCAAACTGACTTTGACAATGCGGGCAAAAGAAATCAGCAACCGGCCGGTTGGCTTCAAAGGGATTAAGCCGGAGTTCCCCGCATCGCGGGCAATACATGTTGCTGCTGACCCAGGCTTCGGTTAACCGCCGCGCTTGCTGGGCAGGGCTTGTATATCCCTGGATGAGGGAGAGATCCAAAGACAGATTCAACGTCCAGCCTCCTTGATATGAATGAAAGTATTGTACAGAAAACACATTCATTCTGCAATTGGTTTGCTATTTGTCACCCCTGCCCTGGTATGTTATAATTTCCTGTAATACTTGCTTGGATGGTGGGGGAGGGACATGGATCTTCACAGGATCAATTCACCGGAGGATGTGAAGCGTCTGACGCCGGAGGAGGTGCAGGCGCTTTTACCGCTGCTGCGCACGCGCATTACCGAGGTGGTGTCGCACAACGGCGGGCATCTGGCCAGCAACTTAGGCGTGGTGGAGCTGACCGTGGCGCTGCACCGCGTGTTTGACGCACCCCGGGATCAGATTGTGTTTGATGTGGGGCATCAGTGCTATGCCCATAAGATATTGACGGGCCGCGGCGACAGGTTTGATACCCTGCGCACCTTCTGCGGCATCAGCGGCTTTCCCAAGTGTGAGGAAAGTGAATACGACGCTTACGAGACGGGGCACGCCTCCACTGCCTTGTCCGCTGCCCTGGGGCTTTGCCGGGCGCGGGATTTGCAGGGCGGGCAGCATCATGTTGTTGCCGTGGTGGGGGACGGTGCCTTTACTGGCGGCATGTGCTACGAGGCGCTTAACGATGCGGGCAGCAACAAGACCCGGATGATTGCCATCCTCAACGACAACCAGATGAGCATCTCCCCCAATGTGGGGGCGCTGAGCGGGTACCTCAACTACCTGCGCACCAGCAAGGGCTGGCTGGACGCCAAAAAGGCCATTGCGCAGTTTTTGCGCAAGACGCCCCTGGTGGGGGAGAGCCTGTACAAGGGCGTGCAGCGGCTGAAAAACCATGTCCGTAATGTGTTTGTCAGGGATACTTTTTTTGCCGCCATGGGCTTTCGGTACTTAGGGCCCATCGACGGCCAGGATGAGCCCCTGCTGGAAAAAATGCTGACCCGCGCCAAGCGCTTTCAGGAGCCTGTGCTGCTGCACGTGGTTACCACCAAGGGCTCCGGGTATGCCCCGGCGGAGGTGGCCCCCGACAGGATGCACGGTACCCCTCCCTTCCAGATAGAGAACGGGCAGCCCAAGAAGGCATCCTCCGCCCTGTCCTTTGGCAGCCAGGCGGGCAAAACTCTGGTGGAGCTGGCCGAAAAGGATGAGCGCATTGCGGCGGTGGCCGCCGCCATGGCGGACAGCACCGGCCTGGGCAGCTTTCAGAAGCGTTTTCCCAGCCGCCTGTTTGATGTGGGCATTGCTGAGGAGCACGCCGTTACCCTGGCGGCAGGCATGGCCCGGGGCGGGCTGAAGCCCGTGGTGGCCATCTACGACACCTTTATGCAGCGCGCCTGCGACCAGATGATTGTGGACGTGTGCCTGCAAAACCTGCCCGTGGTCTTCTTGATGGACC
>CAZCBC010000032.1:17287-18281 GCA_964496775.1 uncultured Oscillospiraceae bacterium | reverse complement strand
TTGATCGTGGGCATGGAAACACCTCCTGAATTTTGATCGGAGCCGTTTAAGCGGTCTCCTCCTATAAAATCCCCACAACCCTTGAGGATATATAGTCGTTAGTCGTTGCCTTTCCTGAGGATGGCGCCGGCAGCAGTGGGCACGGAGAGCTTCATCAGCCTTCCTAAGAGCTGCATGGTAGCAATTTCCCTGAGGGGGACGCCCTGCTCCCTGCACGCGTACAGGACGCTGTCCTGTATGCGGGATTCTGCGTCCCTTGCAAGAAATACCACAAGGGCCTGTTGCGCGCTGAGCGCCCGCAGCACCTGTCTGGTACCTGCAATCCTTCTGCCTTCCGGCAGCTTCGCATCCATGGCCTGCTCCTCCGTCGGCTGTACTTCAAATAACCCGGCAGCACAGGCAACCGAATTATAATACCATGGAATACATTCATATGTCAACGTATTTC
This sequence comes from uncultured Oscillospiraceae bacterium, assembly GCA_964496775.1. Classification (GTDB taxonomy): domain Bacteria; phylum Bacillota; class Clostridia; order Christensenellales; family Aristaeellaceae; genus DTU024. The sequence continues at coordinate 17,833 of CAZCBC010000032.1, read as the reverse complement.
ACATGATTTTTACCATTCCCGCCGCAACTTTTACTTTGAGAGGCAGGAAAAGGGTATACCATTTGGTACAAGAAGAAATTTAAAATGACACGACGATGTTTTACGGTTGGAATCAGGATTAATACGCCCCGGCATTGGCCATCGCCTGGGTTAGCTGCGCCATGGCAGCGGCAAGGGTATTTGTATCCGGGCTGGAAGAAACAACGCTGTTCAAATGGTTGATGGCGTTAAGCAATTCGTTGTAATAAGGGTTGTCCGTCCCCATCTGGCTTAATTGCCCACTGGCTGCCTGAAGCAGGGTATTGGCGTCGCCCATCAGCAGGTGTACGGTGGGATCCTCGGTGTAGGTACCGGGGGTCTGGTGGATGGGGCAGGTATGGGCCGACAGCATGGCGGTATTGTAGTTGGGATCGCCGGAAAAGAGCAGCGTGGCATAGGGGCCAAGATAATCCGTCAGCACCGACTCGTATCTGGTGCCTACAAACCGCTGTAAGGGATGCCCCATAGGCAAAATAACGATGGCCTTGCTGACAAGCGAACCCGGCG
>CAZCBC010000032.1:14913-17277 GCA_964496775.1 uncultured Oscillospiraceae bacterium | reverse complement strand
AATACTGTCCCGCCAGCATGTTGGAATCCTGACAGATGGTAACCTCCTGGTGCATCTGGCAATAGTCCCGGGGCGCGCTTTCCGCCGCCCAATAATCGGTCACTGTGCCGTAGCCCAGGGCGTCGTTGCGGCAGGCGTCTGTCGCCAGCTGTCCCGACACGGCGCAGGTGGTGACACGCACCAACCCATAATCAGCGGGAGAGCCCTCTAAAATATCCCGGTTGCCCAGACCCTCGCGCTGGTGAATGGCGCTCATGATATCATTCCACAGCCGCGCGGCGCTGTTGCCGCCGGTGGTCTTGCTGCTGAGCGCCTTATAGTTGTCATGCCCAATCCAGACTGAAGCAGAATACCAGCCGGTAAGCCCGGAGAAAAACACGCCCTTCTGGTCGCTGTTGGTGCCCGTTTTACCTGCCACAGTCTGCCCTTTGATAAGAGCCGCCTTGCCGGTGCCCTTGGACACCGCGTCCTTCAGGATATCCACCGTCAGCCAGGCGGTGGAAGGCTTAAACACCTGCCGCCTCGCCTGATTGGCGTGGCTGTCGTATAGCACCTTGTCGTTGCGGTCCATAATGCCGATAAAGGTTAAAGGCTCCTGATAGATGCCGCCGTTGCCCAGCACCCCGAAGGCAACGGTCATTTCCACAGCGGAAATACCGCTGGAGCCCAGCGCCACGCCAAAGGGGGTCGCGTTGATGCGGCTCTTGCTAACGCCCTGGCGCAGCAAAAAATCCACCGAGCGATCCACCCCAACATACTGCATCAGCGCCTGAGCGGCGGCGGTGTTATCGCTCTTAACCAGCGCCGTGCGCATGGTTTCCGGCCCGCGGTAGTTGCTGCCGCCATAGTTGCGCGGCCAGGTATCCTGCCCGTCGCCGCCCCGCCAACCGGGGATGGGAATGGGCATATTATACACAATGGAGCCGCCCCCCGCCCCCACTTCAAAAGCCGGGGCGTAAACGGAGATGGGCTTGATGGAGGAACCCACCGGCATGTTCATATCGCTGGCACGGTTTAGCGTACGCTTCTGGGTGGGCGGAGTACGGGAGCCCACAATGGCCTTCAATTCCCCCGTGCGGTAATCCAGCACCACGGCGCAGGCCTGAGGCTGCTCAATTTCCTGATAGGTGCCGTCCTTGTTGCGCGCACGGTAGATTTTGTCTGCCGGGTCGCGCAGAGCGGGATAGTTTTTATAGTTGTAGAGAGTTTGCTCCGTCAGCGTCTGGATATCTGTATCCAGCGCCAGGTACACTTTGTAGCCGCCGGTGCGCAGTTCCTTTTCCATCAGGTTGCGGTTGGCGGAGGTGTTTTCCAATCCCTTAATTTTAAGCAGGGTGCGCACAACGTCGCCCACGGCATACTCCACATAGTGCACATAGGGGTAAAGTTCCTTGCTCTCGGGGGATTCGGGCAGCACATGGGCCGTTTCCACTTTCAGCGCTTCGGTGTACTCCGCATGAGTAATAAACTGGTTCTCGTACATCATGCGCAGCACATAGTTGGTGCGGTTGTTGGTGATGGCGGCATAGTCCATGGTATCGGACTTGCGCACATAGAAGTTGCGGCGGCAGTTGTAGTAATAGGGGTTGGTCGTCATACCTGCCAGCATGGCGCATTCGCGCAATGTAAGCTGATTTAGTTCCTTGCCAAAAAAGCCGGAGGCTGCCACCTTGACACCATAATAGTTTTCACCAAGGTAGATGGTGTTCAGGTAGCTTTCCAGGATTTCGTCCTTGGTATAGCGCGTCTCCAGCTGCATGGCCAAATAGGCTTCCTGGATTTTGCGCTTGTAGCTGATTTCGTTGGATAATACGGTGTTTTTAATCAGCTGCTGGGTAATGGTGGAACCGCCCTGCTGGCTGCCGGTAACAAAGTTTTGCACAAAGGCGCCCACAATGCGCTTAATATCTATGCCGCTGTGATTATAAAAGCGTGCATCCTCCACCGCCACAAAGGCAAGGCGCAGCCTTTCCGGCATGGTGTCAATGCTGACCATGATGCGGTCTTCCGTGCCTTTAAAGTCGGTAATCAGCTTGCCGTCCCGGTCGTAAAAGAAGGAGGTCTCTGCCTGCTCGTCGATCTTGGCCAGGTCCAGAACGGGGGCGGTCTCCACATACGCCTTGGCAATGCCCACCAAGGTGCCGGCGCCCGCCAGGCCGATCAGCAAAATCAGCACAAAAAGCATCCTGAAGGTGTTGATGAGCACCGCCAGAACAAAGGAAGGCTTGCGCGTGCGTTTTTTAAAGATGGTGCGCCGCGGTTTTACTTCTTCCGGATACCCTTGGTTATATTGGTTGTCTTCGGGGGGATGTTTAAAATACCGCATGTTTCCTCAGGTTATGGTTCGGTGATGTAGAACATGTC
>CAZCBC010000032.1:8109-14903 GCA_964496775.1 uncultured Oscillospiraceae bacterium | reverse complement strand
GCCAATTTGCGTCCGCCCTTATAGGGTTCGTTGATGATTTCGCCATTAAACCACATCCCGGCCGATTGGCCGCCGTCCAGATTGTAGGCTTCCTTGGCACCCAGGCTATCCATCAGTTGGGCAAGCTCTACCATGGTCATGCCCTTGTTGCCGCGGGTACGCCCATCCACCACCACAAACAGGTAATGGCCGGGTTCTATGTAGCCGATGGCCGTCCGGGGATTCTTGGTCTTTACCTTGGAGTTAGATGTCTCAATGGGCAGGCCGTTATCCTGGAACAGCCCAGGGCCAAAGAGCATGGTGTGCCAGACGGCCTTATCCTTCGTTAGCTCTTCCTTGGTCATGTCCTTGCCCTTGACAACATCCATGGTGCCGTCAGCGTAGATAACGCCGATGTCCCGCAGGTTGTTGACACTGCCCCTTAAAAGGTTCCCGTTAGCATATACAATGCCCACGTTCAGGGTTTTGGCGTAGTCTCCCGTAACGGCGATGACGGCATTCGCTTCCTCTGCCATCAGCGACAGTTTTCGCGTACCGTTGTCCCATTCACCCTCAGGAAAGCCATGACGGAAGGAGTTTAAATCCCGCACATAGATATCAGCGGCATAATAGTCGCTGTCAAACATACGGCCCTTGTTAATCTGCACCGACAGATTGCGGCTTTTATAGGTGAGTTCATCCACATAGGTGCCCTTTTCGGTAAAAACATCGGCAAACTCGAAGGTCTGGGCCAAAGCCGCCTGGGAAAACAAGCAAAGCAGCAGTCCCAATACAATGATTCGTTTGAGCATATAAGAATCCTTTCAAAAAAGTGCGCGGCCCGGCAAAAGCCGGGCATACGCGTTATCTTGCAGTGGTTATATGTCAGCGCAGGAAAGCACTCATCATATAGCCGACATAGTTGCCATAGCGCACATGGGTCCACGCCCCGTCGGGGGAAACCACCGACACGGTGCTGCCATGGGGCACCCGAACAATCACCGAACCCGCTGCCTTGCTGGGCTGGGTACGCAGGTTGACATAGCTGCCCTGGGGATGCACCACACGCTTGGTGTTGGCGGCCGGCATACCGTAGAGGGTAATGAAGCGGGACATCATATAGCCCCTGGCGCCAGTGGAGCGCACGGTTACGCGGCACCACTCCGCCCCCTGAGACTCGATTGTCAGCTCCGTACCGCCGGGATACTGACCCAATACCCGGGCATTGATGGAGGGCTGCTCCCGCAGGTTCAGCCACTTTCCGGTGTTGGTCACTACGCCGTTGGCGGAACCGCCCGGAATGACGGGCGGGTTCACAGGATCCGAACCGCCGGTACGCAGGAATTTCTGATCCATAAAGCCGCTGCGGCCGCCTACCGTTACATACCAGAACCCTGTGCCCTTCAGGTGCACCGACACCGCCGTGCCGGGCGTATACTGCCCCAGCACGCTGTACGCGTAGCCAGGCCCGCTGCGCAGGTTAACCACACCGCCATTACGCGCATAGATGGTACCCGGCGTAGAGGGATAAGACCCGCCGCCACCGGAAAAACGCAGATATTCCCCGCGGAAATACCCTGTCTGGTTGCTCATCTGGACATGGTACCAGCCGCCGCTTTCCCCCAGCACCGTACCGGTAGCGCCGTTATAGTAGATGCCCAGCACCGGCGCTGTCAGCGAGGGGTACTGCCGCAGGTTAAGAAACTGGGTCGGAATGGGGTTGTTGACAATGGCGATGGAGCCGCTGCCCGCTGAGCCGGCGGTTGTCAAATATTTACTGCTCATGTAGCCGGTCAGGTTCTGGTTGACAACGCGCACCAGGAACCAATCGCCGAAATTCTCCATCACTTCCACCCAGCCGCCGCGCTTCACGCTGCCCAGCCACTGGTACCCGGTACCGGGGCCATTGCGCAGGTTAAGAGAACTGGTGCCCGTTACCATGGCAAACATGGAACCGCCGCCCGCCTGGCTGGCCATAGCGGTGGGCATCAGCGACAGCAACATGGCTGCCAGCAGCATGAGGGAGAGATATCGTACAAAGCGTTTCATGGGGATTGTCCTCCTCCGGTAGTCCTTACCCATACAACGAATGAAAAGGCAAAAACATTGCATTTACTTTTCTATTCTATGCGATAAGTTTCCATCAAGTCAAGCAAAACGGCATTCATCAAATCCATTCCCTGCCGCGTCAAGCGCAGGAATCCCTGTTCATACACCAGCAAGCCCCTTTGAAGGGAAGGCGTCAGGCGGTCATTGTAAAAATTTTGCAGCGATATACCGTAGGTCTGCTCAAATTTTTGAAGACTGACGCCTTCCGTTTTGCGCAGCCCCAGCATCATGGTTTCAAACATCTGTTCCTTCAGGGGCAATGCCTGCATGTCCGCTTCTTCTTCCTGCAGGTATCCTTTTAGCGTCATGGGGTTTTGCCGCCGCAAGGCTGTATCAATCAGGCTGTGGGCGGCGCAGCCAAAGCCCAGGTAGGGAACCCTGTCCCAGCAGCCCTCGTTGTGGCGGCAGGCGTAGCCGGGCTTTGCGAAATTGGAAATTTCGTACTGCATAAACCCCGCATCCTGAAGCAGCGCCAGCGCCCTATCATACATCTCCCGCTCTTTTTCCACTTCGGGCAGGGAAATTTCCCCTTGTTGCAGGCGCTCATTCAGCGGAGTGCCCTCTTCTGGGATCAAACCATAACAGCTTAGATGGGTAACGGGCAGTTCCAGCGCCTTGCATAGCGTTTCCTCCCACTGGGAAAGAGTCTGTCCAGGGAGCCCAAACATCAAATCCACATTGATGTTGGTGATGCCGTTTTCCCTGACTTTGGCGACCGTATCGACTACCTGCTGCCAGTCGTGCTTTCTGCCCAGCAGCCTCAGCATGTCCGGCTGGGAGGCCTGTGCCCCCAGGGAAATGCGGTTGATGCCTCCCTGTACAGCCGCCTGCAAAAAACTGTCAGACAGCATGCCGGGGTTGGCTTCGCAGGTGATTTCAGCGCCCAAAGCGATATCAAACGCCTGCCGCAGAGCATTCAACAAAAGCGTTAGTTGGGAGGGCTGAAGCAGCGAGGGAGTGCCGCCGCCTATGTATACCGTATCTGCCACCCTGCCCTTTGCTTCCAAAGCGCGGTGATGGATTTCCTCCGCGACTTTTTCCACATAGGGTTGCCGCAGCGCCATCCGCCTGCCCCAGGAGGGAAAATCGCAATAGCTGCACTTCTGCGCGCAAAAGGGCACATGAAGGTACAGCCCCAGGCGGTTTACAGGTTTTTGAACCATGCGTCCATCATAGGCACCCAGCTTTGGCAGGCGGGTACAATGTTTTGCTGCCTGTCGGGGCCGTAAACCTCCTCGTTGGAGAGGGACAGCCCATGCTCTCCCGTTTGGAAGAGGTGCATTTCAAAGGGCACCTTGTTTTTCCGCAGCGCCATGGCAAACATCAGGGAGTTTTCCACCGGCACGGCTTGATCCGCCACCGTGTGCCAGATAAAGGTGGGCGGCACCTCCGGCTTCACCTGCTTTTCCAGGGACACCGTATAGAAATACTTGTCCTTCTCCTCCCCCGTCAGGTTATCAATGGAACCCTGGTGGGCATATTCCCCCGAGGTGATGACCGGGTAACCCAGCACCAGGGCATTGGGGCGCACATCCTCAGGAGACAGCCCCAGCAGCCCGGCATAATAGGGACGCATCCAGAACACCCCGGCAGATGCTGCCAGATGCCCCCCGGCGGAAAAGCCCATCAGGATAATCTTTTCCGGGTTCACATGCCAGTTTTCTGCATTTTGCCGTACATGGTGGATGGCGGCCAGCAGCTGCAACAGCTGAGCGGGGAATGTGACAGGCGCCACATCATAGTGCAGCACGGCGGCATGGTATCCCATGGACAACAGGCGTGCCGCCACGGGCTCAGATTCCCGGAAGGAGCGGAAAGCGTACCCGCCCCCCGGACAGATGATGACGAGGGGCCTTGTCCTCTTTAGTTCCACTTCCTCGCTGTTGTCCAGCAGATACAGCGTCGCCTGCACATCGGGCGCAGCGCCCTTTAGAGGGATGGTTTCTTGTCTGTGAATCATAATACCTCTTTACATCAAGTTCTCAGGGTTAAGCCCTGCAAGCTCCGGCAGCACAAACAGGCCGTCACGGCGCACCAGAACATCGTCAAAATACATATTGCCTCCGCCCCATTCTTTGGTTTGGATGCACACCAAGTCCCAATGGATGGTACTGTGGTTATCATTGGGGCAGTCATCGTAGCACTGCCCGGGCGTAAAGTGAAAGGAACCGGCAATCTTCTCATCAAAGAGGGTGTCCTTCATGGGCACGGTAATGTGCGGGTTGACGCCAATGGCAAACTCGCCGATGAAACGCGCGCCCTCGTCGGTATCGAGGATCTTGTTCAGCAGTTCCTCATGATTAGCGGTCGCCTTAACAATCTTGCCGTTTTCAAAGGTAAAGGCGATGTTCTCAAAGGTGGTGCCCTGATAAAGGGAGGGAGTGTTGTAAGAAAGCGTACCGTTGACGGATTCACGAAGGGGCGCGGTAAACACCTCGCCATCGGGAATGTTCAGCTTGCCGTCACACTTGATGGCGGGCTGCCCCTTGATGGAAAAGCTTAAATCGGTGCCCGGCCCGGTAATGCGTACCTTATCGGTGCGCATCATCAGGGATACCAGATTGTCCATTTCCTGGCTCATTTTGGCATAGTCCATCAGGCATACGCGGAAATAATAATCTTCAAACGCGGCAGTGCTCATGCCTGCCTGCTGCGCCATAGCGGAGGTCGGATAGCGCATCACCGCCCACTTTGTGTGCGGCACGCGGATATCGCTGTGCACCGGCTTGCCGTAATGCAGCCCATAGAGGGCCTTCTTTTCCTGGGGCACATCGGCCGTCTCAAAGGCATTATTGCCGCCCCGGATGCTGATGTACGCCTGACAATCCGCCATGCGCTGGGCATCCAGTTTGGCCATCCACTCAAGCTGCTCCTTAGTGTAGCCCATCATCAGGGCGCGCTCCACTTCAGGATGATACAGGATCACCGCAGGAATAGCGCCCGCGGCATAAATCTCTTCCACCAGGGCGGTGGTAAACTCCGGCGCGATGCCCTTGTCTTCTATCAGCACCTTTTCTCCGGGCTTGACGGAGCAGGAATAGGTGACCAGCTGTTTGGCAAACTGCTGCAGCCTTGGATCTTTCATAATGCCTCCGATTTTATTTTTTCGTCAGGCGCCGCGCAATGGGGCGCTCGAACAAATAAGTTACAAGAATGGATATGGCCAGCGCCCCCAGGTAGCAGGTAAGCACATAGGCGTACTGCCAGGGTTTCTCGCCCGCCTGGTGGGGGCTTAGCGACTGGCTGGGCGGAAAGCCCCAGCGCTTCAGCTGTACGGCAAACACCTGATGCCAGATATAAAACTGGAAGGATATCTGCGACAGAAAGCGGCTCAGCCTGTTGCCAAACAGGAGACGAATGCCACCCAGGCCCAGCGAAAGCCCCAGCATCAGAAGGGACAGGAACACCGACAGCCCATAGCGCCGTTTCAGCTGCCCCAGGCGTATGGATACTGCCCCGTTTTCCGCCGCCTGACCATAGGCGAACTGAATCAGGATGTATAGGGCGGCCATGGCGCACACCGTCATCAGGATGCGGGTCCAGACATCCTCCTTCATGCGGCGGCGCAGGCTGACGTAACAGGAAGCCGCCACAAAGCCATTGGCGTATACATCCAGAAAAGCAGGCATCTGGTTAAACCACATGCTGTTGTCCGGAAGCTGCGCCGCATAGGCCCTGAACAGAAACGCCGCTAGAGTCATGCCGGAGTAGGTAAGCAAAGGCTGCCTGCGAAAGCCCCTGGCCAGAAAAGGAAACACAAGGTAAAAATGCATCTCCACCCCCAGGGTCCACAGCGCGCCGTTTAAGGGGGTAGCGTGGTAACTGAAAGGAAACAAAGTATGGGTAAACGTCATATGCGCCAATATGTCTTTTGCCATATCGCCGCTGGTGCGGTACATGCTGTAAGGTAAAGCAACAAACAACAGCATGACGAGAAGGCATAGGTAGTAGCTGGGCACAATGCGGGCAAGCCGCCTTACATAAAATGGCCCGATAGGCGGAGAAGGCGAGCCCTTTTCCTTGCACTCAGCATAGGGCAGGTACAGCAAAAACCCGCTGAGCAGCAGCATGCCATCCACCCATAGATAGCCGGAACGCAATAAAAAGTCCAGGCTGTGTGTTTCGCCAAAGAGGGTGATGGAAGGGGTCAGCCAACTCTGCTGCCAGATATGGAAGGAAGCAACGATGAACACCATCAGAAAGCGCAGCCCATCCAATGCCGGGATATGGTTGCCCTGGTCGGTCTGAGTTTTTTCGCGGTACCAGGCTATCAGCTGCTGCATCAGTCCAGCCTCTTCATCTTATATAAGCGTTTGGTGCTCTCTTCCCTCAAAGTTAACGAGGTGTTTGTTTTGTGGGTAATGTTGTGCGTGTAGGTAAGGGTATCAGGGGTTTTCCCCGTGGATAGGCGGTACTGGCCTGCCACATAGTAGCCTTCCTGCCCGTCAATCAGGCAGGTGCCATCCTCCCTGAACTCCATCAAAGCGCCGCGGGTACTTTCCCACTTGCCAAAGAGACGGTAGGCATGACGGTTCAGTTTACGGCTGGATACATCTTTATAGTCGGCAATCAGGCGGTACCAGGGCAACGCCTCGTAGGGCTTGCCATCGTTGTACAGTTGCTCGGCATAGCGGTACACGGCATCCTCATATATTTTCTTCACATCGGCATAGGCTTCAGGCGGATTCTCCTTGTCAAGGGGCCGC
>CAZCBC010000032.1:5871-8098 GCA_964496775.1 uncultured Oscillospiraceae bacterium | reverse complement strand
TCCTTGTAGTATAGATCGTAGCTTTGAGCCGCCTGCTCACGGGCATCCTGATAGTCGCCCAGGCTGGCAAACAGCGCGGCGGCGCTGCTTAAGTCGCCACTGTCGCGGCTTGCGACCGCCGCCTCGTAGGTAACAGAGCGGAATATGTCGGCAGCGTCCTTATATTCCTGAATGTCCATCAGCAAGGGAGAGGCATCGGCCAAACGGCCTTCCTCCATCAGCGCCTTGGCCTGTTGATAGATACATTCCTGATACTGCTGCCGGGCATCGGAAAAATCGCCCAGCGCCTGAAACTGCTCGGCGGCCTGCTGATAGTTTTTCTTTTCAAGCTCAGCAGCGGCCATATGGTACTGCGCCTGTTTTAATTGCTGGGGGCTGTCCTCATAATCGGCCAAAGCAGTAAACTGCTGGATGGCAACAGAGTATTCCCCATCCTTTAGCGCCTTGCTGGCGCGGGCGTAGAGGGCCTTCTGCATCTGCAGGGGGCTGTCCTGGAAGTCGCCCAGGTTAAGGAAAATCTCCACCGCCTTATCGTATTCGCTATCGTGCAGCGCGTTGATACCCACCTGGTAGGATATTTCCCTTTCCCGCACCGCGGCATCCAAATAGTCCCCTGCTGCCTTGAAAGAATCAGCAGCCCCGGCGATATCGCCCGCCGCCTGCTGCTTAAGCCCAAGCTGGTAGTAGGCCTCCTTCAGCACCTGCTGGGCCAGGGGCACATTGGGGGCCGCCGTTAACAGAGCGATGGCCTCCTGGTGGTTGTCTTCCTTCATCTCAGCAAGGGCCAGGTTATAGGAGCATTCCTCGCTTAACAGAGCGGCATCCTCGTAGGTGGAAATTTTGTCCAGCATTTCCTGGGCTTTGGCATACTGCCCTTCCCCCATCAGGTTGACCGCCGGGCGGTACAAACTCTCGGTGGCCCTGCGCCATGCATCCCGGTAGTCCCCCGCCAGGAGGAACTGCTCCGCAGCGGCTTCATAATCGCCTTCTTCAAAGAGCTTGTCTCCCCACAAATAGTGGGATTCTGTCACCTTCTGCTTGGCATCCTGCCTGTCGGGCATTTGGATAAACAGGCATTCCTCCGCCAAGGCCAAGCTGTCTTCATAGCCATTCAGGCTTAGATACTTTTGCCGGGCTTCCTCAAAGCGCAGGTTTTCCATCAGGCTGTTCGCCCACTGGTAGTGGGTTTGGCTGACCTGTTCTTCAGTATCGCCATACCCCTTAATTTCCTCAAACAGGGCAAGGGCATCTTCATATTGACCGCCGCCGCGCAGAGCCTGTGCCCGCTCATATCGGGCCTGCTTGGCTAAGGTAAAGCTGTCTTCAAAGTCTTTCAGAGAATCAAAGATATCCTGAGCCGCTTTTAAAGATGTCAGCGTACCGGTAGCCATGGCACTTTTAGCAGCTTCGTATTCACTTTCCAGCACCCTTGCAGGGCTGTCGCGGTATTCCTTCAACTCCAGGAAGGCGGTTTTAGCGGCTTCATACTCGCCTAATTTTAGCCTTTGTTCCGCCTGGTGATAGCGATATGCCGGAATAGCATGAAAATACACACCGTAGGCGGCGGCAGACAACAACACCGCCGAAGACAGTCCAATGGTAAGACGCCTGCGCACCCTTCGTTTTTTCTTTTCCTTTTCCTGCTGCTCCCTGCGCAGGCGCTCGGCTTCTTCCCGCAGTTTACGCTCCGCTTCCTCCAGAGCGTTGTCCTGCTCGATAATGATGGTCTCAATGGCCGCGGCGTTATAGCGGGTAAATACATCGTGCTTATCCCGCTCGCACCGGGCACATTCCCCGCTGCCCAAAGGGTTGGGACGGCCGCAGACACACACCCATACGGCGCCCTGGTCGCTGGGATAGCCCAGGGCGTCCTCCCCCGCCAGGCGGCGCAGTTCGCCCAGCTGTCTGCCCGCTGGCAAGTTATTGGGGGTATATTCTGCCATGTCGTTGATATTGCGGCGCCATACAGTGCCGTCTACATACCAGACCTTCTCAATGACAAAGTCCATGGAGGCGGCCAACAGGCCGTCCTCCACCAGCGCACGCATCTCAAAAGCGGAGCGAACATCGCCGGACAGCCCCTGTACCCTTTCCACCTGCCGGGAGAGTTTTTCGCCCTTTGCGTCAAAGCACACAAAAGCCGCCTGCACGCTGTTGACCGCCTTATACCCCAAGTTGAACAGGTGCAGATAGACAGCGGGATCCGCACTGGTAGGCAGCTTAAAGT
>CAZCBC010000032.1:2583-5861 GCA_964496775.1 uncultured Oscillospiraceae bacterium | reverse complement strand
GCCATAGTTCAACGGGGCAACTTAAATCAATCTTCATGCGGCTCCTCCCTGCAAGCGATATATGAAAAGATGGGCGCACCGCGCCCAGGGACATATTTTACTGATTACATCTGAGATAGGGACATCTCCACCAACTGTTCCCCAATAAAGCTGCAGGCAAACAGCACAACGCCATCCTGAAGGGGAACGGAATAATACAGGTGCTGAGCGCCTGCGTCCTGCACAAGCTGGCCGTAGGGCTCTTCCGGCTTATCAGGGTTGCCATACAGGGATACCGAGGGATCGTTGATGCTTTCCGCCTCGTTCTTGAAGCGCGCCAGGATGTCCAGCATGTGTTCCCCTGTGCGCGTACCCCGGGGGCCTTCCAAATCGCCGTAAATGACCGCGCTGTCGGTACGCAGGAAGCCACCATTGCTGTCCAAAATAAAGGTAATATTAAGCCCCGGCCATTGCAGGGTCGCAATGGTGTCGCCGGTGGAGTCCTCCACCTGCTCGCGGGATTCGGGCTGCCCGAGCACCGCAAGGGCATTATCCATCGTCATATCCACAAAATCAAGACCGGCAAACACCAGGTCTTCCCGCTGCATGGGGTCGGGATTGAGCGTGCTGAAGGCAAAGTAACTGTTTTCTTCCTGCAACTCGGACAGGGCGCGCAGCTCCACCTCGGCCTCGGCTAGGGGCACATCCTCACCGCCAAAGTAGCGGATGGCCGTTACAGCGCCCTGGTCCACGGTAAACTGCACACCGGAGCGGTCCACACCCTCGCCATGGGGGGTATAGACGCTGTATTCCACCAAGGTAATCTGCTGGCCAATGCGCATCAGGGTGCCGGTCTGCACCGTGTCCGGCAGGGCGCCCCGCAGGTACAAGACCGCGGCTTCTTCCGTGCCGTGCAGCGAGGGATTGTCGTTGGGGAAGGCTTCCAGGACAGCGCCCACCGCCTGGGTAACAATCAGGGTACGGGGGCCGGTCAGGCCGGATACCTCGATGGATTCGCCGTCAATCACCGCCCCGGACAGCAGGGTGTCGGGGGATAAATCTTCGCTCTTGGGGTACAGGGAATAGCCCCTGCCATCGGCCGTCAGGCCTTCAGAGGTTTCCTTTACCTCCAGCTTGTCCTCAATGGCGCGCTGCACCAGGGACTCTGTCCAGGCGTTCAACTCCTGGGCGGTCAAGGGCTCCAGCTCCGTTTGCTCCGCTGCCGCCGTGCTCATCATTAGAAGCAGCGCCAGGATACTTGCCAATACTCGTTTCATTGTCTTTCCTTTCCGCCCCTTTGGGCTATGCCTGCTTAGATAATTCGCTTTGTTTTGTCTGTTTCCCTTCCCCAAAGCCCATGGACAATGCGCTGGTGGGACAACCATTGACGCAGTCGCCGCACCGCACGCATTCAGCATGGTTTAATTCCTTAACCGGGTCAAGGCACATGCCGCATGCCCGGGCACACCTGCCGCACTGGATGCATTTATCTTCATTCAGCCGCAGACGGTAGAGGGAAACAGGATTCAATACACCGTATATCGCCCCCAGGGGACATATATACTTGCAAAAAGGCCGGTACATCAGAATAGATAATAGCACGATGAGCAGCAATATGCCCAGTTTCCACCAGAAAAGAAAGCCAAACTCGCTGCCCACTGCGGGAATGTTAAGCGTTGCCGGCTTGATAATGGCATCTGCCAAGCCCGGCAAATCCGTCACTCCTGTCAGCGCCGGGGCGCTGGCTGTCCCCTGACCCGGGTTGCCCAGCTGGGCACGCAGGTAGTAGGGAATGCCCGCTTCCAGGCTGCCCGCAGGACAGACATACTTGCAAAAATAGGGCGAAGAATCCCCGGAGCCCTTGGTCATCATGGGCAACAGGATAACAAGCAGAATAAGAAACACGTATTTTAAGTTTCTCAGTGCCCTGTCCCCTTTGAAATGCTTGATTTTTTTCACAAAGGGAATTTTGTACAGCAGCTCCTGAAACAGCCCGAAGGGGCACAGAAAGCCGCATATCATGCGGCCCATCAACGCGCCAAAGGCAAGAATAAGCCCAAAGACATACGTTGACAACTGAAAGGAACGGCTGCCCAGTACCGCCTGCAAAGAGCCAATGGGGCAGGACATGAGAGCACCCGGGCAGGAGTAACAGTTCAGCCCGGGGGTACACACCTTTTTCAGGTTGCCCTTGTAAATCATGCCGGTGGCAAAGCCGATGACATAGCTATTGGAAGCGGCGGCGAAAAAAAGCTGGATAAGCCTGCGGTGCCTGATCCTTTTTTTCTTCGTTTTGTCAGCCAATGCCGATACACTCCTTGCACACGAAAATGGCTTTGTTGAACATAACCTGAATTTCGCCATTCAACGCGCCAACGGTGATAAGCCCAAGGGCTATCACCGTCAGCACAAGCCAGGCTTTACTGCGCCGCATCGGGGTTCTCCCGGGCGGCCGCTTCCTTATCCATAAACTCCAGTACAGAGTCCATGGTGGCGCGCCAGCCTTCTTCATCGTAGGCGGATTCCGCGATATGCACCAGGTAGCCCCGCTCATCCACAAACCAGGTGGTGGGGAAGTACTGAAGACCTGTCTGAGAAATCAGGGTGTAGAGGATTTCTTCAGGCACAATGGTGGGGTAGGTGATGTCCATCTCGTCGTAGACAGTCTTGGCCAAGTCCAGTTTCTCCTGAACAATTTCCAATTTGCCTTCCGGCGTTACCTGCACGCCTTCGGGCAGCATGCCCACCAGCATCATCTTATCCTTGTATTCCTCGGCCAGCTTGTTCAGCGTCGGCATCTCGCCCCGGCAGGGGGGGCACCAATCCGCCCAGATGTTAATCATCAGGCGCTTGCCTTCAAACTGGGTAGCGTCAAAGGGCTCGTTGTTAATATCCACCGTTTTAACCATGGCAAAATAGTTGGGGATTTCCTGCGCCGCATTTTCTTCGGTTGTTTCCTGAGCAGCCTCAGGCGCTTTGGTGGTTTCAGAGGCCGCAGCCTTAGCGGGGCTTAAGGGGGCCAGCAGCATAACTGCCAGCAAGAGGGCCAAAACTTTTTGCAGTTTCATTGATATCTCTCCACTTCATCTTTTGTTACCTTGGCGTGGAGCAATGGTACCTTGGGCACCGGGGTATCGCCAAATGTAATCGCGTCCATCAGCATATCCTGCGCTGTTTGCACATTGTCCACGGCATTGATATGCAGGACGGCCAGCGACTCTCCCCCGGACACCCTGTCGCCGACGCGTTTATTCATCACGATGCCTACCGCAAGGTCGATGACATCTTCGATATGTTCG
>CAZCBC010000032.1:223-2573 GCA_964496775.1 uncultured Oscillospiraceae bacterium | reverse complement strand
CATCTTCCTTGCTGCGCCGGCCCGCGCCCAACATCTGGGCGGCGTTGCCCACGCGCTCGGCATCGATACTATGAATATACCCGTCCACAGGGCTTTTAACTTGTCTTGTCTCTTTGGCCGTGGGCAACAAGGCGGCATCCTCGCACACCCTGCCGTCCCCACCCTGGGCGATAATCATTTCCTTCAACTTTTCAAGGCCCTTACCGCTGTTGAGCGCCGTCAACAGCTGCTGCCGGGCGTCTTTTTCGTCCTTAGCGAGGGAGGAGAGAATGAGCATCTGTTCCCCCAGCATCAGGCTGACCTCCAACAGCGGCCCCTTGGTGCGGCCCGCCAATACATCAATGGCGTCCTTTACCTCCAGGGCGTTGCCGATGTGGCTGCCCAGCGGCTCGTGCATGCTGGTAATCATGGCCACTACCTTGCGGCCAGAGCGGACGCCAATGTCCACCATCACCTTGGAAAGGGCTATGCATTCCTCGGTGGTTTTCATCAGGGCGCCCGAACCGACCTTCACATCCAGCACAATGGCCTCAGCGCCCCCTGCCAGCTTCTTGGACATGATGGAGGAAGCAATCAGCGGAATGGAATCCACCGTGCTGGTAACATCCCGCAAGGCGTACAGACGCTTGTCGGCAGGCACTAAATGCTTAGACTGTCCCACCACGCAGCAGCCCACACGGCGCACAATATCGATAAAGTTTTCCTCGGGCAGTTCCACCTGAAAGCCGGGGATGCTTTCCAATTTATCCACCGTGCCGCCGGTGTGGCCCAGGCCCCGGCCGCTCATCTTAATAACTTTGCCGCCGCAGGCCGCCACCAGGGGTACCAGCACCAGGGTGGTGGTGTCCCCCACGCCGCCCGTTGAATGCTTATCCACCGGGATGCTGCCCACATGAGGCTCCAGCATGTCCCCCGTTTGGGCCATGGCCATGGTGAGGGCGGCGGTTTCCCGGCCGTCCATGCCGTTCAGGCGAATAGCCATGAGCAAAGCCGCCAGCTGATAATCGTGGCTTTGTGGGTCGGCTGCCGCCTTGGCAAACAAAGCAATCTGCTCTTCGCTCAGGGGCTTTCCCTTCTTTTTTGTTTCTATCAAATCGACGAAGTCCATCAAGGCCTCCAGCATATTTTTCCTGCATAAAGTATAGCATAAATCGCCCTGAGCGTAAAGACAGCGCCTGTTTCCAAGTTGTAAACACTTTGCGTCTTCCTGCTTGTCAGGGAAAGGCGGCAATGATATGATACCCCGTAGCGGCCACACCGCAGGAAAGGGAATGACAATGCGTTTATTTGATGAGAACAAGCCCTTTTTTAAGGGCAACCTGCATACCCATACCACCAACTCCGACGGACATGTAAGCCCCGAAGAAGCCATCAGCCTCTACCAACAGCATGGTTATGATTTTTTATCCATTACCGACCACCGCAAGCGCACCACCGGCACAATGAACCACAAGGGCATGCTGGTGCTGCCCGGCACCGAGATCGACTTTGCCCTGCCGGGGCAGACCATTCATCTGGTAGGCATTCAGGTGTCTGAAGAGGTGGAGCAGTTTGACCGCGCCCAGGGACCCCAGGCCTGCATCAACCTGTTTAGAAGGATGGGTGGGCTGGCCATTCTGGCGCATCCTGTCTGGTCCTTTAACGATACCAACATCATCTGCGCGTTAAAGAATTTAAGCGCGGTAGAAATCTACAATACCGCTTCCCAGCCCCCCTGGAACCCCGACCGGGCGGACGCCACCAGCTTGCTGGATTTTGCCGCCAACAAGGGCTGCCTGCTACCCACCGTCGCCTCCGACGACACCCATCGCTACACCGGCGACCAGTGCCGCGCCGCCACCATGGTGCAAGCGGATGAATTAAGCCCCGAGGCCATCATCAGCGCCATTCACCAGGGCAACTGCTACGCCACCCTGGGGCCCACTTTTAACCAGGTCAGCTATGACGGCGACATCGTCACCGTTACATGCAGCCCCGTCAGCAGGGTATTTTTCCACACCAATTTGCCCTGGGCACCCCTGCGCAGCGTACAGGGAGAGGGCATCACCACCGCCCAATACAAGGTGCAGCACGACATGGGCGACAGCTATGTGAGGGTTATCATCGAGGATGAAAAGGGCCTGAGGGCATGGGCAAATCCGTTTAAAGTATAAATGTTACGGTATAAGCAAAGGCGGGCACAGCAGTGTCCGCCTTTTGCATGGTTTCCTTCATTGTACCAATGCCGCGTTGAATGCCCCGGCCTGCACCTCCACCCAGATGCCTACCCTTGCCTGCTGGGTTACCAGGACGCGGGCGGGGGCCAGCGTCTCCATCACCTGGGGATGGGCAGAGTTGCTGTCCTTGGTGG
>CAZCBC010000032.1:0-206 GCA_964496775.1 uncultured Oscillospiraceae bacterium | reverse complement strand
CAACCGCCCGGGCAAAGGCAGGGGTGGTAGCGTCCCGGTTGCCGTGGTTACCCACCTTTAGCACATCGGCTTTCAGCGGCACGCCAGCTTGTAACAGGGTATGCTCCTCCATCATCTGCATATCCCCTGCCAACAAAAAGGTAACGCCCTGCAGGGTCAGGCGCAGCACGAGGGAGTTATCGTTATCGTCATTGACATCCTCCACC
>CAZCBC010000031.1:2841-18409 GCA_964496775.1 uncultured Oscillospiraceae bacterium | reverse complement strand
GGCTGGGCCGCCTGCAAAAGGAAGATATCCGGCGCGCCCTTCTAAAAAAGGACCGCCTGCTGCTGGGTCCCACCGCAGACGCCTGCGGATTGGAGCTAACCCGTGTTTACTATGAGGAGCCAAAATGAACATGTCCCAGCCCCTGCGGGTATCCGCCCGTACGCTGGCGGAGTTTACCTATTTTCAGCCTGATATTATGCCATCCTCCCTGGCGCTGTTAAAGGCAGGTACCCAGGGGCACTTAAGCCGCCAGGCTAAGGGCGAGGGCCGTGCCGAGGTTCCCCTCAATTGGCAGGGGGAGGCGGAGGGCCTTACCTTCCACGTTACCGGCCGGGTGGATTTGCTGGACGACATAAAAAGCCCCCCGGTGGTGGAGGAAATTAAGTTGTGCCTTGGGGATGCGCCCCAGCAGGCCCTGCCTGCCCACCGTGCCCAGGCGCTATGCTACGGCTACATGCTGGCCGATCAAGAGGGGCTTCCCGACGTTGTGATTTTGGTGCGCTATGTGCTGCCCGACGGCAGCACGGTGTGCGCCTTTGAAGAAAAGCTGAGCTTTCATGCCCTTGAGGAGGGCTTTTTTGTCCTGCTGATTCCCTACGCGAAGCATATGGATAGGCTGCTAACGCTGCGGGACAAGCGGGATGCTTCCCTTCGTGCCTTACACTTTCCTTACCCCGCTTACCGCAAGGGACAGAAGGACATGGCCGCCCAGGTGTATATCGCCATTGCCCGGCGCAAAAGGCTGTTTGCCGTGATGCCCACAGGCACCGGCAAGTCGGCGGCGGTGCTGTATCCCGCCCTGAAGGCCATGGGCAAGGGGCTGAGCCAAAAAGTTTTCTTCCTGACGGCCCGCACTACCGGCCGGGAAGCGGCGCTGAAGGAAGCGGCGGCCATGCAGGCGCAGGGCGCGCTTGTAAGGGCGGTGGTGCTGACGGCCAGGGAAAAATGCTGCCCCGAGGAAAGCCCGCGCTGCCATCCCGATTTCTGCCCCCGGGCAAGGGGCCATTACATCAGGCCCGGCTGCAGGAAGCCGTTGATGAAGCGCTTAAGCATTATCTGTGGGATGCCGCCTATCTGAAGGCCCTTTCGGAAAAGTATGGCCTGTGCCCCTTTGAGCTGTCCCTTTCCCTGAGCGAGTATGCCGATGTGGTGGTGTGCGATTACAACTACGCCCTGGACCCCATTGTCTGCCTGCAACGGGCGTTTGACGGCAACCGGGACATCACCCTCCTCGTTGATGAAGCCCACAACCTGCCGGGCAGGGTGACCGACATGCTGTCCTCTTCCCTTTCTGGCCGGGATGTGATGCTTTGGCGGCGCGAAGCAGGCAAGATGCACGGGCGCACCTCCCCTGTCTATCAGGCGCTGACAACCCTTTTGAATGCCCTTCGGGCGCTGCCGGATATGTTGGACGCGCCGCCTGAACAGGTCATAGAGGCGCTGGAAGTGCTGGCTCCCCTTTCGCAGGGATTGCCCCTTTTAGCAGGACGGGAGCTGTACCGCTTTGCCTTTTTGCTAAAGCGGGCATTGCAGCTGCCTCAGGATTATGCCCCCTTGATAGAAAAAGAGGGAAAAGAAAAGAGCCTGACCCTTTTGTGCCTGCATATTACCGACTATCTTAGGGAGCGTACCCGCAAAAGAAAAGGCTGTGTGTTTTTTTCGGCGACGCTGTCGCCCTTAAATGACATGAAGACTCTGCTGGGCGGCGAGGAAGAGGACGCCTGTTTTGCCCTGCCATCGCCCTTTCCTGCCGACAACCTGTTGGTGATGTCCCTGCCGGTAAACACCCGCTATCGCGGGAGGAGCCAGACTGCGCCTATGGTGGCGCAGGCCATCGCCGATATGTACACGGCATGCCCCGGCAAGTACCTGGTGTTTTTTCCCTCTTACGCCTATCTTGATATGGTGTTGGAATTGCTGCAAAGCAGGGAAGATTTGCCGCTGCACATACAGCAGCAGGGCATGGGGGAGGAGGAGCGCGCAAGCTACCTTTCCCGCTTTTCTGAAAATGGGCCGCCTGTGCTGGGGCTAAGCGTGCTGGGCGGCATCTTCTCAGAGGGCATTGATTTGCCCGGCCTCAGCCTGATTGGCGTATGCGTGGTGGGGGTGGGGCTGCCCATGGTCAGCCCCCGGCAGGAAAAGCTGCGGGAAAAATATGACGCGGTGTTTAACAACGGCTTTAACTTTGCCTACCGCTACCCTGGCATGCACAAGGTGCTGCAGGCGGCGGGGCGGGTAATCCGCTCGGAAACCGACCGGGGCGTGGTGCTTTTGCTGGATGAAAGGTACCGCCAGAGGGACTATCGGACCCTGCTTCCGCCCCACTACAAGGTGCGTTTTTTACAGGACGCGGCAGAGATTGCTCCCTTGATGCAGGATTTTTATCATGCAGGGGGAATACTTTCACATTGAGACTTGGAGGATGATATGACACAAATTCCACAGCACAGGCCCGATCCCATGCAGCGGCGCATCCTGCTGCTGCATACCCTGGATAAATTAGGCGATTCCACCAACATGCAGCTGATTGCCTTCATGGTGGAAAACGACCTGATGAATTATTTTGATTTGCAGGATACCCTGTATAAATTGCAGGACAGCGGCCAGATTGCCAGAACTCCCCTGCATAATGATTACCTGATTTCTTTGACCGAGGCGGGCAGGCAGGCGCTGCGCCTGTTTATTGGCAGGCCCATGGAATCCCTGCTCAGCGCCATTGACGAGGCGGCGGCCAGCTACCGCGCCCGTTTTAAGCAGGAGCGGCAGTTGGCCGCCCGCATCGAGCATGGCGGCGGGGAAGAGTACCATGCCGTGCTGGAAATCAACGAAATGCGGCGCCCCATGCTGCGCATCGACATCAGCCTGCCTACCGCAGATTTGGCGCAGCGCTACAAGGAAAACTGGCCTAAAAAGGCGCAGGCCATCTACGATGCCATTGTTTTAGGCCTGGGGGAGGAAGAAGCATGAAGGTCTTTGGTTTGATTGTGGCGGCAGGCTCCGGCCAGCGCATGGGAACAAAGGACAGCAAAACCCTGTTGAGCGTTGGCGGCGTGCCCGCCGTGCGCCGGGGGGCCAAGGCCCTTTTAACCCAGTGCGAACAGCTGGTGGTGGTGATACGGCCGGAGGAAAAGCCTTTATTCGAGGAAGCCTTGAAGGGCCTGCCCGTGCGGTTCGCAGACGGCGGGGCGACCCGCCGCCAGTCGGTGGAAAATGGCCTGCATCTGTTGCCGGAGGATTGCGACATTGTGCTGGTGCATGATGGGGCACGGCCCCTTGTATCCCCCGCTTTGGTAAAAGATATCGCCCTGGCGGCGGCCAAACACGGCGCCGCCGTACCCGCCCTCAAGGTGACAGACACCGTTAAAAAGGGCCGGGATGGCTTTATTTCCGGCACCGTAGACAGGGAGCATCTCTACACTGTGCAGACGCCCCAGGGCTTCCAGGTATCCCTTTTGCAAAAGGCCTATCAGGTCGCCCAGGACGATACGACCGACGACGCCGGCCTAGTGGAAAGGCTGGGCGTCAAGGTGGCCCTGGTGCCGGGTGAAACGGACAACATCAAACTAACCCAACCCCAGGATATAAGGAGGGCTCACCGCATGCTGCTTGGCGCAACTCATGTGGGCATTGGCTACGATGTCCACGCCCTGAAGGAGGGCAGAAAACTGATCCTCTGTGGGGTGGAAATCCCCTACGAAAAGGGGTTGCTGGGCCACAGCGACGCAGACGTGGCGCTGCATGCCCTGATGGACGCTTTGCTGGGCGCCTGCGCTTTGGGGGATATCGGCCAGCACTTCCCCGACACCAGGGAGGAATACAGGGGTGTTTCCTCCCTGCGGCTTTTGGGAAAAGTAAAGGAAATTCTTGCAGAGGCTTCTTTTATCCCGTATAATGTGGACATTACAATTGCCGCGCAAAAGCCCAAGCTGGCGGGGTATATTCCCCTGATGCGGCAACAGACGGCGGACATGCTGTCGCTTCCTCTTGAACAGGTGTCCGTCAAGGCCACCACCACGGAACACCTTGGCTTTGTGGGCCGGGGCGAGGGCATCAGCGCCCAGGCGGTGGTCAGCGTCATCAAGACGATGGAATAAACAAAACGGAGGACTGTATATGGTTCTGGATAACAAAATTTGGATGGGCACTTCTGCTTCCGGCCCTGTGATGTTGCTGCCCGAAATGGCCAACCGCCACGGCCTGATTGCCGGGGCCACCGGCACCGGCAAGACCGTCACCTTGCAGGTGATGGCCGAGGCTTTTTCCCAACTGGGCGTACCCGTTTTTTTAGCGGATGTCAAAGGCGATCTGGCGGGGCTGTCCAAGCCCGGCGAAATCAACGACAAGGTTAAGTCCCGCCTGGAAAAGTGCGGGGTGGAAAACTTTGCCCCCTATGCCAACCCCGTCACCTTCTGGGACGTGTTCGGCAAGTCGGGCCATCCGGTGCGCACCACCGTGTCGGAGATGGGCCCCCTGCTGCTGGGCCGCATGCTGCAGCTGAACGAAACCCAGACCGGCGTGTTGCACCTGGTGTTCCGCATCGCCGATGACGAGGGCATGCTGCTCATCGACCTGAAAGACCTGCGCGCCATGCTGGCCTATGCCGGTGAAAACGCCGCCAGCTACACCTTAAACTACGGCAACATCACCAAGGCGTCGGTGGGCGCCATCCAGCGCGCCATTGCCATATTGGAAGACCAGGGCGGCAACGAGTTTTTCGGCGAGCCGGCCCTGGATATCGGCGACTGGCTGAAGCAGGACGAGGACGGCCGCGGCATGATTAACATCCTGGCGGCGGACAAGCTGTTCCTGCGCCCCACTATGTACTCCGCCTTCCTTTTGTGGATGCTGGGGGAACTGTACGAGCTTCTGCCCGAGCAGGGCGACAGTGAGTTGCCCCGTATGGTGTTCTTCTTCGATGAAGCCCATCTGCTGTTTGAGGACTGCCCCAAGGCGCTGCTGGACAAGGTGGAATTAACCATCCGCCTCATCCGCTCCAAGGGCGTGGGGGTGTTCTTTATTACCCAGAACCCTGCCGACGTGCCCTCCACGGTGCTAAGCCAGCTGGCTGCCCGTGTGCAGCATGCCCTGCGCGCCTTTACCCCCCAGGAACAGCGGGTGGTAAAAACCGTGGCGCAGACCTTCCGTCCTAACCCCGAGTTTGACACCGAGCAGGCGGTGCTGTCGCTGGGCACCGGCGAGGCGCTGCTGTCCTTCCTGGAAAAGGACGGCTCCCCCTCCGTTACCCAGCGCGCCCTCATTCTGCCGCCCCAGTCCCAGATTGGCGCCATCTCCGACAGCCTGCGCGCCGCGCTGGTGGACGCCAGCGAAATCAAGGGCAAGTACGACAATTCCTTTGACAGGGAAAGCGCCTACGAAATATTAAGCAGCCGCTTCGCTGCCCAGGGCGTCATGGCGACCAGCGTGCTGCGCCCCGTGCAGCAGGCCATGGAAACGGTGGCCGAGGCCGCTGCCGAGGTACTGACCCCCGAAGTTGCCTATGCCCGCACGACCTACAAGGTGTTTGACCCCGCCACCGGCACCTATGTGGAGCAGCCGTCACAGGCTCCCGCTATGCCGCAGGCGCCCTACCAGCAGCAGACCGTGTATGCGCCCCAGCCCCCTGCGCAGGCATCCTCCCCTGCTGTGCGTCCCCAGAGCCCGCCCCCCGTACTGGTGTACAACCAGGCGACCGGCCAATACGAGCCGCAGTACCAGATGCCTCAGGCTGCCCCCGTTCAGGAAGAAAAGAAGACGGCCAGAACCACCAAAAAAGAAAAGACCATTGCTGAAAAGATGTTGGATAACTTTACCCGCTCCACTGCCAGCGGCGCCGGCTACTCGGTAGGCCGCAGCATCTCCCGCGGCATACTGGGCGTGTTTGGTATCAAGTAAGTTTCGGCGGAAAGAGGACGACATGAAAAGAAGAATCGGTATACTGACCAGCGGCGGCGATTGCCCCGGTCTCAACGCCGCCATCCGCGGCGTGGCGCGCGCTTCCTATGCCCTGTTTGACGCCGAGATTGTTGGCATCCGCGGCGGCTACCGTGGCCTGATTGAGGGCGACTATCAGGAGATGCACCAGGCGCAGTTTTCCAATATCCTCACCATGGGCGGCACCATTCTGGGCACCAGCCGCACCCCCTTCCGCGAAATGCGCGTCGTGGGGGAAGACAATGTGGACAAGGTGGCCCAGATGAAGGCCAACTATGAAAAGATGGGGCTGGACTGCCTGGTGACTTTGGGCGGCAATGGCACCCACAAGACGGCCAACATGTTAAGCCAGGAGGGCCTCAATGTAATCGGGCTCCCCAAGACCATCGATAACGACATCTACGGCACCGATTTTACCTTTGGCTTCCATACGGCGGTGGAAATTGCCACCGATGTTATCGATCGCATCCATACCACAGCGGCCAGCCACAACCGGGTGATGATCATTGAAATCATGGGCAACAAGGCAGGCTGGCTGACGCTGTACGCCGGCCTCGCAGGCGGCGCCGACGCCATCCTGATACCCGAAGTGCCCTACGACATCAACGAAGTGGCCAAGGTGATCGAAAAGCGTGCCGCTGCCAACAAAAACTTTACCATTATTGCCGTGGCTGAAGGCGCTATGGATGTGGACGAAGCCCGCATGAAACGCAAGGAGCGGGAGGCCAAGCGCCGGGAGGAGGGACACACCTTTGTCGCCACCCGCGTTGCCAAGCAGTTGAAGGAAATTGTTGATATTGAAGCCCGCACCGTCATTCCCGGGCATATTCTGCGCGGCGGTTCGCCCTGCGCCTACGACCGGGTGCTGTCCACCCAGTTTGGCGTACATGCCGCCCAGCTTATTTCTAACGGTACCTATGGCGTCACCGTGGCGATGGACGGCGAACGCATTATCCACAACAGCCTGAGCGATGTGGCAGGCGTAGCCAAGCCCGTTACCCATTCCCACTACATGGTGAAGACGGCCCGCAGCATGGGCATTTCCTTCTGCGAAGGGGACGACTGAGCTTTTCCTGAAACCAAGCGCCACAGGGTGGGGGAACCCCGCTGCCCTGTGGTTTCTTTTTGCCTGTACATATGATAAAATCAGCCCGGATAGGAGGGGAAGCTGCCAATGCCCGGAGGGTTGACGCTGCTTGCGGGGCGGCGGAAAGCGAAGCGACGCATAGCGCTGTACGCTGTGCTTACCATTATCTTTGGGGGCACTATCCTGGACGTGCTTTTCCGCCAGCGCTTTGAGCAGGATATCGAAGCGGGCACCATATATTTTCTCGCTTTGTCGGCCTCACTTTGCCTGTGGAAACTGTTGCAGTGGATATACAGCCTGCGTGCCTCTTCTCTTTTTCCGCTTTACATGAAGCAAATCATTTCGGCGGACGTAAGGAAGACGCAGGCCATTGCCGCGCGCCTTAACATCAGCCAGAAATCCCTCCTAAGGTGGGCCCGTCATATGTCCCGCATGGAGCTGCTGCCGCCGGTCGCCACCAGCAGGGATGGTGAGTTTGCTTTCCTGGGGGTGGAAGAGCATCCTATCTGGCCGATGATACAGGGCGAAGTTGACAGGAAAAAACGTTACAACGCCAGCCTGCGCCCTGTAACCTGCTCCTCCTGCGGCGCCACCACCAGCATCCCCCGGGGACGCACCAAAAACTGCCCCTATTGCGGCAAGGCGTTGCGCCCCTGAACGAAATTATGCTACTATACTTTTGATGCGAAGCATGTTCGCGGGGCGGTTCCCGCGCGCGAAAACAGGAACGATGATCACCTTTTGAACAGAGGAAACGCTATGGCACTTGATTTTACCCTTCGGAAAATGCGTAAAAAGGCTATTATCCGAATTATCATCTATGGTTTGTTTGCCCTGTCCATTTTGACCGATCCCTCGGTGCCTTTCATCATGCACGCATTTGTGTTTTACAAACTATACAAATGGGTGCAGAATTATATTGTCACCAAGGAGTTTCCGCGTTTCGTGCAGGCAATGCAGGGCAGAGAAAAGGGCCGTTCCCGGGACATCGCCAAGCGGCTGAAGATCAGCCAGCAGACGCTGAAAAGCCGGGTCAAACGCATGAAAAAACTGGACCTTTTGCCCGAAACCATAGTGGAAAAGGATGGCGACTTTTCTATTCAGGGGGCCCAGGCCCACCCCATCAAGTACTGGCTAAGGGACGAGGATGACAATGTACCGGACGGCGCTGAAAATAACGCGCCCCAGAATGACCAGGACGACCTCACCGACACCCATCCCATGAAATGCCCCTCCTGCGGGGCGGAAAACTTAGTGTCCAGCAAGCGCACCACCAAATGCCCCTACTGCGGCCGGGGGCTCAGGTATCCGGGATAACCTGATTATCGTTACATATCATCTGCCCCTTTACAAGGGGCTTTTTTGTTGCGGGCGGGTCAAAAACTCCCCGGGTTTCTTAAGTTTTACTTAATTGTTACAATTGTGTAAGGTTATCTTCTTGTATCGTCCAAGCCCCAATGGTATCATGCGGATAAGGAGGAAGATGCCAGTGAGAAAGTTGCCCCTTAATGATTCATGTATCTTATAGCCCATCATGCATATTGTTACGGAGCGTAACATGGATGTTACAGTGCGTTTCTTGTTTTTAAGAATGCTGCCGGGATAAGATGGACACATAAAGAATCGAAGGAGGGTTCATGATGACTTTCGGAGAAAAATTAAAACTGGCAAGGCAAAAGGCGAATTTGTCTCAGGAAGAGCTGGCATTGAAACTAAATGTTTCCAGGCCTGCCATTGCGAAGTGGGAAACAGACAGAGGCATGCCGGATGTACAAAATCTTAAATCAATCGCCTCTATTCTGGATGTAAGCATTGATTACTTGCTTGATGACGGGACAAAGCTCGACCTATCGGTCATGCGGGAGTCCATTGACCTTTCCAAATATGGAAAAGGCAGCAAAAAGGCCATGAAAGACAAAATTATCCGGGAGAAATATCCGGAAGCGGAAATCATGGCGCTGTTTGCAGAAGAAAAGCTAACAAAAGCAGAAAAATATATTGACCTTGCTGTCGAGTTTTTTTCGTCGCTGTCAGCAGTATTTCCTATAGCGAAGTCAATCAATAATTTGGACAATGCGTTCTACCTGGTGAATGATGGGCCAAACCAATATCTGGTGCTGGTGACAAGCGAATTTATCGAATCCCGTCAGCTGGCAGAGCGTATCACAACAAAGAAGTTTGAGGTTGGGAAATTTAAATTTATCAATTGCGGTCCCATAAAATGCGTACAATAACGCAGGGTTTGTTGGTTTAAAAACAGCGATGGACAGCAATGATCCCTGACTTTTCATCCGGCGAAGGGATAAGTCAGGAGAGGGAGGTTATTCGGAAGGTACTTGATTGCGAACAGAACCGAACGAATCCGGAAGAACGAACATAGGCGGTGGACACTGTATGTCTGCCGGCAATTTTAGGAGGAAGTATGCGTAACAAAAAAATGATGAGGATCCTTGCCCTTTTATTGTTAACCGCGCTGTTGCCGCTGGGAGTGTTGGCCCAGGGCAGCGCGTCCCTGAACGAGGACATTGTGGCAAAACCGGGAGAAGATGATTCTTCCCTCTACATTGGCGGCATCGCCAACCTGGGGGATACCGTCTACGCGCTGAGCTATCGAGGCCTGTACCGCTGGCAGATAGGACAGCAGGAACTAACCCTCGCCGCGCCCCTTGACTATACGGCCATGGGCGCTGAAGAAGGCGAAAGCGTGCTTCAGCTTGGTGCCATTTTAAGCGACGGCCAGCGGCTGTGGGGCATGGACAGCAGCGAGGGCCGCCTGTTTACCGTAGACATTGCGGAGGGCCAGGTAAAATTTGGCCAGCCCATACCCCTTGACCTGGAGGACCGCCAAATAACCTACGAATCTGACGATGCGGAACACAGCTATCTGGAAATGCCCGAGCAGATGGTCATTCAGGACGGCGTGCTCTATGCCCTGTTTGGCAACTATCAGACGGGCAATCAAAACCGCACCCTGATGTCCTTTGATATGCAGACGGGGGAAGCAACCGCCTATCAAGCCGAGTTTATTACCGGCATCGCCGCCTATAAAGAGGGCAAGCTGCTGGCCAGCGTCCTGGACGAGGAAAATGGCTATGACGAAATGGGCAACAGAAAGCCTACCGCCCTTTGCACATTTGACCCTGCCGCGGATGCCCTGGAAGAAATCGGCGTATTTGCCGACGTCAACGCGGGCAGCATGGGTATGGGCATCACCATGATATATGAGGCAGAGAAGGACGCCGTGCTGTACCTGACGCCCAACGCCATTATCCGCCGCTTTGCAGACGGCACAGAGGAGAAGTGCGCCTACATGCCCATGCAGGAACTGTGGGGCGGCTTTGGCCACAAGCTGTTGCTGCTTTCCGATGGCCGTCTTGCCTTCGCCCAGGAAAACACGCTGTACCTGCGTTCCACCAATCCCAAGGATTTGCCCGCCACCAACCTGGTCATTTACAATTTGGAAGAGAACGGTGCCCATAAAAAGGCGCTTCAGCAGATGCCTGATGTATCCGTTACCGCGCTGCAGAACAAGTGGTTCTCTTCCTCTCAGGAGTTGGGCCAGGCGCTGGTCAGCGGGGAAGACGGCATTGATATCATCTTCCTGCAGGCAGGCTGGATGGACCTGCAAAACCTGCTGGAAAAGGGCTATGCCGCCGATTTAACCCAAAGCCCTGTTTTGAAAGAGCACATGGAGAAACTGTATCCCGACATGAAGGCGCTGGGCATGCAGCAGGACAAGGTGATGGCCCTGCCTGTGCGTGCAGACCTTGAAACGATGAGCCTGAATTCCAAGATTTTCGAGAAAACAGGGCTTCCGCTGCCTGAAACCTACGCCGATATCTGTGCTACCGCTACCGCTTTCTACCAAACCCTGGCCGAGGAAGGCGAGTACAACCTCAACTCCCAGACGGGCGACGAGTGGCTGAAGGAATTATTGATGAACACCTACAGCGACTACTGCGTCTATACCCAGCAGGAGGCCTTGCTGGACACCCCTGTGTTCAGGGAAATGGCGGCGGCGTTGGCAAGCGCCCCCCTTCAGACGATGCAGGAAGACGAAGTAGACTATTCCGACAATGAAGCCATGAACGAGTTTTTTAACCGTCCTACATTGTTAAACAATAACTATTATTTCGACTTGCAAAGCTACCATTACTTTACCACCCAGGATGAAGATTCCCTGCGCGCTCCCGACCTTTTCTTCGGCCTGAAGGCGACGCAGGATGCTCCCCCTGTCATCCGCGTCAACACGACGGTGATGCTGATTAACTCCAAGAGCAAAAACCTGGACGCAGCCCTGCGCTATGCTGAAAACTATATCAAGAATCTGGAGCCCATGAACCGCATCATGCTGTATCCTGGTGACAATGAGCCCGTCATCGACCCTGAATTTGAGCATATCCATGCGCGGATGCTTCAGGAGAAGGAAATCACCAACGAGGCGCTGAAGAAGGCGGAGGGCGCTGAAAAAACGGAACTGGAAACCCGGCTTGAGATGTTGCAGGAAAATATTGTAAGCTATGAAAAATTCGGCAAGTATCTTGCCAGCGAAAACGCCATCGCCGCCTACCGCAAGCTGATGGAACACCACTATGTGGTTACCGTGCGCAACAGCCTGCTGACAAGCCAGGAGGAACTGATAGAATTGCGCTACCGCTACTTTGCAGGCCAGCTTACCCTGGACCAGTTTATCCAGGAAAGCGATGCCAAACTGAAACTAATCCAGCTGGAAAACCAGTAAACGTATCAACCAATCAGAGGGAGAGATTTCCTCTCCCTCTGATATATATGCCTGGAAAGGAAACGAATGTTCAAAAAGAAAAAAAGCCTGTGGCTGTTTTTGCTGCCAGGGCTTGCGGGGCTGATGGTGTTCTACCTGGTGCCCTTTATTGGGGGTATCTACTTCAGCCTGACCGATGGCACGGTGGATAATAACTTCGTGGGCCTGGCCAACTACCAGAGGGTCTGGCAGAATGAGGTGTTTAGATTGGGGCTTAAAAACTCGCTGGAGCTGAGCCTCATCTGCGCGCCGCTGATATTTGTGCTGTCCTTTATCCTGTCTGTTATGCTGCGGGCTTTGGGGCGGGCATCCCTTGCTTACCGCAATATTTTGCTGATGCCCTACCTGGTGCCCACCAGCGCCATGCTGATCGTGTGGACGCTGCTGTTTGACTATGGCGGCGTCATCAACCGCCTGTGCGTGCTGCTGGGGGCAGGCCGCGTGCTGTGGCTGGGAAGCCATATGCTGAGGGTGCCTGTGGTGCTTTTGTATGTGTGGAAAAATATCGGCTTTTCCGTGATTATCTTTTCCGCCGCCTTGCAGAGCGTGCCGGAGGAGTTTTACGAGTATGCCCGTTTGGAGGGCGCCGGAGCCTGGAAGCAGGAAACCCGCATCACCCTGCCGCTTATTTTGCCCACTGCCTTTTTGGTGTTTGTGCTGGCTTGGGTAAACGCCTTTAAAATCTTTAAGGAAGTGTACTTTATCGGCGGCGCCTACCCCAACGAGGCGGTGTATACCTTGCAGCACTTTATGAACAATAAATTCGCGCGCCTGGACTATCAGGATGTGACGACGGCGGCCTATTCTTTCGCTGTTATCGTATTGGCGCTCTTTGGCCTTTTGTACATGCGGAAGGGGGTGCGCGGCGTTGAGTAGTCTGGAAAACCCCCGCTACCGCCCCGGCTCCAAACGATGGACGCGGGCGCTGTCCCGGGCGCTGCTGATTGTTATCTCCATCGCTATTTTGCTGCCTATTGTATTAACGTTTCTGTATTCCTTTTTCCCAGTCAAGGAAATGGAGGGGTTCCTGAAAACCCGCAACAACTTTGACGACAAGCAGTGGATGGATGTGCTGCTGTCCCCCGCCATGGTGTCCCTCAGGCAGTATTACAGCCTGCTGATAGAAAAGCCGGTGTACCTGCAATTATTTGTCAACTCAGTGCTGTATACGGTGGTCATCCTGCTGGGGCAGGCGCTCATCATCCCTGCGATGGCATACGCGCTGAGCTGCTTCCGCTTCCGGGGGCGGGATACGATGTTTTTCCTGGTGCTGATGCTGATGCTGCTGCCCTTCCAGGTAACCATGGCGCCCAGCGTGCTGACCATGCGCTTTTTAGGGCTGATGAACACGGTGTGGGCTGTTATCCTGCCCATGGTGGTGTCGCCCTTTTACATTTTCCTGGTGCGCCAGTACATGGTGACCATTCCAAAGGACATGCTGGAGGCGGGGCTGATGGACGGCGCAGGCACGGTGCGCACCTTTGCCCACATTGTGCTGCCCATTTCCAAGCCCATCCTTGGCGCCGCCTGCGCGCTGAGCTTTGCCGACTCCTGGAACATGGTGGAGCAGCCGCTGATTTATTTAAGCAATGCCCGCTCCATGCTGCCCCTGTCGGTGATGTTCAATGATTTAAGCACCCAGGAGATGGGCGTGGCCTTTGCCAGCGCGGCCCTGTACATACTGCCGGCGCTGCTGATGTACACCTATTTTCAGGAGGATATTCTATTGGGTATCCAACTGAGCGATATGAAGTGAGGAGTAGTTATGACGACCAAGCAAAAAGCCCTGAAAGGCCTGTTGATTTTAGCCGTTGTGCTGGGGGTCAGCATGTTCTTTGCCCGCACGGTGCAGACCATCACCACCCCCAAGGTGCAAAAAATAAAGGCTGCCCGGGGCAAGTTAGAGGATAAAATTTCCCTGTCCGGCGAGGTGTTTTTCCCCGAGGGCGAAAGCATTGTGCTGCCCGAAGCGGCGGGGCTGGGCGTGTCCGTTTCCAAGGTGCTGGCCAAGGAAGGCTATCTGGTAAAGGAAGGGGACTTGCTGCTGGAAACCACGGCGGGGGAGTACGATAAGCAGATAGAAACCCTGATGGCGGAGTATAAAAAGGCCGCCCGCGCCCTGGTGGACGAGCGCGCCAAGACCATCCGGCTGGACGCCAGCACCCCCCATAATGATATTTACAATGCCATGGTGCAGGCATCGGATGCCTTTTATGTGCAGAAATACGAGACGACCGTGTTGGCTGCCAAGCTAAATTATGATTTGGATCCCGACATCACCCGCTGGGGCACATTGCCTGAGGAGCTGGTGGTGAAGCCCAAGGGCAAGAAGGCGGAAGCAGCGCCTGAGCCGCTGCCCCCCATTCAGGCGGACAAGGAAAAATATCCCGGCATGCAGGAAGCCATCGACAAGGCCTATGCGGCATACCTGGAAAGCCTGCGCGCCTCCAACCGCTTACTGGACGTTTACACCGGCGTGGGCGACCTGCGCCGCGCCGCCAACAATACCTTTGACAGCATCAAAAAGCAGGACGAAGCCCGGGAGCAGATGGCCGAAGCCCAGCGCAAAATGCTGGAGCTGGAGGGAAAACTGCTCAAAGTGCAGCAGGTGTGTGCGCCCCACGCCGGGTACCTGACCAAGTTTGCCCTGAAGGTGGGGGACAGCTATGACGGCGTTAAGCCCCTGTACACCATCAGCAAGGAAGGGGATGCGCCCAGCCTGCGCTGCGACATTACCGATGTGAAAAAGACCCTGAAAAAGGGGATGAAGGTAACGGTGGAGGGCATCAAGGGCGAATTAAAGATAGACGATATTGTTCTGTCAGGCGACAGGAAATATGCCCAAATCCCGCTGACAAGCAAGCAGATTTCGGAAATCGGCGGCCTCAGCGCCCTCATAGGCAAGCAGGTGCCGGTTACCATCACCTACCGGGCGGACAAGACCACCACGCTGATACCCGCCAGCGCCCTGCGCACGGATACGGACGGCAGCGCCTTTGTGTTTACTGTGCAGGAGCAGTATGGCGGCATGCTGAGCAATTCGGGCTTTACGGTGAAAAAGACCCCCGTCACGGTAGTTGAGAAGAGCGATAAAATGGTGTCCCTGCAGGACGATTTGTCCTCCTACGATGTGGCGGACAATGAGGACCGCACCATTTCGGACGGCCAGCAGGTGATGGAATATGTCGATTAAACGGGGCGGGGCGCTGGCGCTGCTGCTTATCCTGGCGGTGTTTTCCGCTTTGCAGGTGCTTGCAGTTCCGCAGGATTTGCAGTATGTGCTGCCCGCGCCCAACATGACAATCGAAGAAAAGAAGGCCGCCCCTAAGGAAGAGGAAGGCACGGACGATAAGGAAGAAGCCCAGAAAGAGGAAAAGAAGGACTCCGCCCTGGTTACCATGCTGAAAGGCCTAGACAACGTGCTGAAGGAAAACGCCGGCCTGTCCGACGCCCGCATGGCGGAGGGCATGCTGGACGGCGCGCAGCTAAAGACCGCCCAGGGCGGCGGCGTGACTGCCCGGGTCATCGGCCTGTGGGGAGATACCTATATGCGCAAGGCGCCGCTGTTAAAAGCGGGACGTTTGCTGTACCCGGAAGAGCTGGAAGCGGGCCGCCCGGTGGCCGTGGTGGACGAGCAATTGGCGGTAAAACTGTTCCGACGGGGCGCGCCGGTGGGGGAAGAACTGCTGATAGGCGACAAGGCCTATACCGTGGTAGGGGTCATCCAGCATGACCGTATGCCGGGGGACAGGGAACCTTTGCGGGTGCAT
>CAZCBC010000031.1:0-2737 GCA_964496775.1 uncultured Oscillospiraceae bacterium | reverse complement strand
TGCCGCTGATGAGTTTAGATCAAAACGGCATTCAGCTGAAAACCCTGGCGGTGTCGCTGCGCATCCTGCCGGGGCAGGGGGCGGCGACGCGGCTGAAAACCCTGCTGGAGGGCTGGCAGAAGGAGGGTACGCTGTACCACCTCAGCAAGGAAAGGTACCGCAGCCTGCTGCCCATCAGGTGGCTGCTGTGCGCCCTGGGGGTGATGGCGCTGTGGCTGCTGATGCGGCTGCTGGTGAAGGCAAGCAGGGCGCTGTACCAGCAGGAAAAGAAGAACATGGAAACCCAGTATGTAAGCCGAAGGCTGCCCATGTGGGCGGCCAAGGGCGCGGGCATGCTGCTTCTGTGGGCGGCGTGGCTGGGGGGATTGTACTTTGTGTTCAGCCATGCCATTGCGCCGGTGTATATCTTCCCCGAGTGGGTACCCCCCGTGCTGGTGGAGCCGAAGGATATTTTAACGACCTTCTGGAATAACCGCACGGCGGTCAGCCAGTTGGTGGAGCTGCGCACCACCGAGATATTGAACCTGAGGTTTTATCACCGCGTGCTGACAGCGGTATGCGTGGGGATATTCGTGTTGATGCTAAAACCCTATGGAGAATTGCGCCGGAGGATAACGGGCGAGTAACACGCCAACAGAATAGACATGATAGAACCCCCAACGTTGGACGATACCATCGTTGGGGGTTGCTGTATTATAATTTATTGTTTGCAGCACGCTACTCAATCATACCGCGCCAATACTTTCTTTTTATAGTAAACCAAGCCCACCAGGTCCGCTATCACCCAGCCGATGGGGATGGCCAGCCAGATGCCGATAACGCCGATGGACTCAAAGCCCGACAGCATATGCGCCAGCACCACCCGAAGACCTAAAGAGATAATGGTCAGCACCACCGACATGGCGGGCTTCGCCAGCCCGCGGTAGATGCCATACAGCAGGAACAATACGCCAATGCCTATATAGAAAGCCCCTTCAATTCTCAGGTACTGTATGCCTGTCTGCACAACGGCTCCGTGGATGGACGTATCAATGAAGAGCGATATTAATTCTTTGGCAAACACATTAACAAAGACAGAAGCGGCCAGGCAGAATACGCTGGAAATAATCAAAGCCTGCCTGAAGCCGGTCTTGATTCTGTCATATTTTTTGCCCCCGAAATTCTGGGAAACAAAAATGGAAAACGCGTTGCCGAAATCCTGCGCCGGGAAATAGGCGATAGCGTCAATCTTCACAACGATAGCGAAGGCGGCACTGACAACCAGGCCGAAAGAGTTAACCAGGCCCTGTATCATCAGGATGCCCAAATTCATAATGGACTGCTGAACGGAGGTCAGCACCGAGTTGGAGATGATATATTTTAAAAGCTTGGGCGCGTAGACAATCTCGCTCTTGGTGGGTAACAAATCTTTAAACTTGATAAAAAAGTAAATGCCCGTTCCAAGGGCGGACAGAATTTGCGAAATAACGGTAGCCCAGGCCGCGCCGCCCACGCCCATATCAAACTCTAAAATAAAAACCAAATCCAACACGATATTGGTAACAGCCGATAAACCGACAAACAATAGGGGCACCATGGAATTGCCCACGCTTCGTAAAAGCGCCGAAAAATAATTGGTAACAAAAATGGGGATGATGCCGTATAAGACAATGGTCATATATGTTTTGGCATAGTCCGCAACTTCGGGCGGTATATTTAACCAGACGATTAAATTATCGACCAGAAGAAGGGACACAACATTGATAATAATCGAAATAATCAACATAAACCCAAAGGAATTGACCATCCCTTTTTTCAGGTCGCTGATTTTGCCTCCGCCGAAAAACTGGGCAAAGACTGCCCCGCTGCCCATCGTCAGGCCGATAATGATGGAGGTTAAAAACACCATCAGGCTGTAGGAAGACCCCACCGCCGACAGGGCCTCCTCGCCGATGGTCTGCCCCACGATAACGGTATCCGCCACATTGTACATCTGCTGGAGGATATTGCCCGCAATCATGGGCAGGCTGAACAGAATGATTGTCCTGCCGATATTTCCCTTTGTCAAATCGCGTTGTTTTCCCATTTTGCGCCTCTTGCAACAAATGATTTTATATTGATTCCAAACATGAATGCCCCGTCTGGTCGGTTTTTTTGACTTGCAGCAATAATACCTTGGCTATTCTACCAGAGATGCGGGGGCGGAATCAAACCTTTATAGGGGGTTTTCTTATCCTGATTAAGAGGAAAAAAATCATTGCAAGCGCCGTATTGTACAATTGAAGCATGGTGGGTGTTGATGCTGTAATTGCAGGATAAGAGAAATCATGATAAAATAAATACATGGTTTGCTTTGCTAAATGGTTCATATAAGTGTTTAAAATATTCGCACACTGGTATGGGTTAGTTAAAGTGAAGCACAGAAAAATAAGGAGGATATGCTATGAACAAAAGGTTGCAAGCACTATTGGTGGTCATCGCTCTAATGATGACTGTATTGGGAGGAAGCGCCGCGGGTACCTATCAGGCGGGCTCCTACGATGTCATGGCTGAAGGCTTTGGCGGAGAGATGAAAGTGACCGCCACCTTCTCAGCCGATAAGCTGGAAAGCATTGCTGTTGGTGATCACAATGAAACACCCAGCATTGGAACCGCTGCCATTGATCAGCTTCCCGGAAAAATTATTGAAACCCAATCCTTGGCGGTGGATAGCATCACCGGGGCAACAGTTACCTCTGATGCCATCAAGAAGGCCGTT